>NZ_JAKFIA010000001.1:2038125-2375312 GCF_022569295.1 Pedomonas mirosovicensis
CGGTGCGCGACGCGGCGCGCGATGCCATCACCAAATCGGCGGGCTGCTCGACCGATCGGTCACAGATGATCGAGGAGGAAATCCGCCGGGCCATGGCGCCATACAACATCAACGGCTCCACGCTCACGGTGGAAGCCCGCTCCTACGCCGGAGAAGGCGGCTTCGGCGGGGTCGGCAAGCCCGAGCCGCTGACCAACGACCTGAACAACAACGGCCGCTACGATCCAGGCGACTCCTACACCGATATCAACGGCGATGGCCAATGGTCGGAGGACCGCGGCAAGGTGGGCGATCTGGGCGGGCCGGGCGATGTGGTCGTCTATACCGCCGAGTTCCAGGCCCCTACCCTGTTTCTCAACCTGCCCCTGCTGGGCGGGCGGGACTGGATTACCCTGGAAGCCAGCACCGTTGCGCGCAACGAGCCCTATAAATGCGAAGAGTGAGGAACCAAGGCACAGGCCCCATGATCGTCAGCCTCCGAAAATTCCTGCGCCGCCTGCGGCGCGACACGAGTGGCCTTGGCGTCATTGAACTGGCGTTCGTCGCGCCCATTCTCATGTTGCTGATGACGGGCGGACTGGAACTCGCCAACTACATCATGGCGAAGATGAAGGTGACGCGCGTCGCCACCATGATGGCGGACTTGACGGCGCAATCCCCTGTCGGCGTGCTGGAAGGCCAGATCTCCGACCTGTTCCTCGCCGCCAACATGGTGACGGACCCGCTGAACATTCTGGAGAACGGCCGCGTCTACATAACCGCCGTGCGCGGCGGCGGCTCCTATGTGGGCAATACCATTCTCTGGCAGCGCTGCGACGGCAAGCGGACGGACTTTGTCAGCGAGATCGGCTCCTCAAACAACAAGAACGTCGTCCTGCCGCGCAACATCACACTGGAGACGGATGCCATCACGGTCGTCGCCCAGGCCAGCATGGCCTACAAGCCCTTGCTGTTCGACGCGCTGTTTCCAGAAAATACAGAAATCACCCAGGTGGCGGTTTACATGCCGCGCGCGCTCAGCTTCGGCGTCATTACGGCGGACGAGACAACGCCCAAATCCAACTGCGGCACCAACGTCACGCAGTACAACGACAAGGGTTATCCGGTCTGATCGAAGCTGCTGCCCAACAGGGCAGGCCCGGTGCCGGCGCGCCGGGCCTGCTCTTTCCAGTGGAGCGGCTGATTAGCCTCCGCCCTGCTGCGACAGCCGTTGCTCCTTTCTGTTAAAGCGGGATAGCGCCAGCACCAAAGCGGGTAGCCCCAGGCAATAGGCCGCGATCGGCCAGTGGGTGCCGGCTGGCAGCACCGCCAAAAGCAGCGTTCCCAGACCGCCCAGAACCAGGCCGCCCAGGCAGAAATAAACAGCCGTCACCGTGCCTGCGATGTGGTCGAACCCGCGCAATGCGCCGTTGGGCGCGACAGAGACCGCCATGGCGATGCCGAAGCCCACCAGCCACATGGGCGCGATGAAGCCCGGCAGGAAAAACGGCATCCACACTTCGCTGGCCGCCAGCAAAACGCCACCTGCCATCAGGCAAGCCATCGCCGCGCAGAGCATACGCGAGGCGCCCCAGCGCGGAGCCAGACGGGCCATGGCCCGTGCCGCCACCATCATCGCGATGGCAACGGTTGCAAACAGCAGGCTGAACGCCATTGGCGACAGCCCGTGCCGCTCCATCAGCAGCCAGGGGGACGTGGAGAAATAAACGAAGAAAGCCCCCATGGCCGCGCTGTAGCCCAGCGTGTAGTGCCAGAAATTGAGATGCCGCAGCGGCAGCAGCAAATGCCGCCACTGCACGCTTGCTCCATCCTGTTCGCGCGTTTCGGGCCATAGCCGCCAGGCCGTTGCGATCGCGCACAGCATGGCAAGACCCAGCGCGATGAAGATGGCCCGCCAGCCAAGCCATGCGTTCAGAAGCGTGCCGAGCAGCGGGCCTACAACCGGCACCATCGCCAGCATCGAGCCGAGCAGCCCGTAAATGACATTGCTTTCCTCGCGCCCGGCATAAACATCACGCACCGTTGCGAAGGTGGCGACCAGGCAGGCGGATGCGCCGCAGGCCTGCAGCGTTCGCAGCGCAAGAAACGTCAGCGGCTCACCGGTCAGCGCCAGCCCCAACGAGGCGGCGATATAGGCAAGCCCCCCGCCGAGCAAGACCGGCCTGCGGCCAAACCGGTCCGACAACGGCCCAAAGATCAGCTGCCCCGCCCCGATCAGCACGAGGTAAACCGTCAGGGTCAACTGAATGAGTGTGCTGTCCGCCTTCAGCGCCGTCGTCATGGAGCGCACCACCGGCAGGTACATGTCCATGCCCAGCGAGGCGAGAAGATCAAAGGGTGACAACAGGAAAAGCGTGGCGGTCAGCGAGTACCGCCAGGAAAAATTCTGTGAGCGCACGAAGCCAACTCCTTAGAATCAGGAATTCGGCGGCGCTCTCCTTTCAGAGAAAAGCCTCTGCGAGAAGCGCCGCAACAACCATGAGGAATGCGGGTTGCTGCGGCTTACCTGTCTGCTGTCTTCGCGGTGCTCATGCCCGGTGCCTAAAAAAACAGAGGCCGGAGCATAGCCCCGGCCTCGCGCCAAATCCAGTGGATCAGCGTCTCGTCCAACCCGTTTAGCGGGTCAGCTTCTTATACGTGATGCGGTGCGGACGGGTCGCTTCCTCGCCCAGACGGCGCACACGGTCCTCCTCATAGGCCTGGAAGTTGCCCTCGAACCACTCCACATGGCTGTCGCCCTCGAAGGCGAGGATGTGGGTGGCCAGACGATCGAGGAAGAAGCGATCGTGGCTGATGACCACGGCGCAGCCCGCGAAATTCTCCAGCGCCTCTTCCAGCGCGCGCAGGGTTTCCACGTCCAGGTCGTTGGTCGGCTCGTCGAGGAACAGCACGTTGCCGCCCCGCGCCAGCATCTTGGCCATGTGCACGCGGTTGCGCTCACCGCCCGAAAGCTGGCCCACCTTCTTCTGCTGGTCGGGGCCCCGGAAGTTGAACGCGCCGACGTAAGCGCGGGTCGAGAACTGGTGCTTGCCGAAGTAGAACATGTCGTTCCCGCCGGAGACCTCTTCCCACACCGTCTTATTGGGGTCGAGCGCGTCGCGGCTCTGGTCCACATAGCCCAGCTGCACCGTCTCACCGACGCGGATGGTGCCCGCATCCGGCTGTTCCTGGCCCAGCAGCATGCGGAACAGCGTGGTCTTGCCCGCGCCGTTGGGGCCGATGACGCCGACGATGCCGCCCGGCGGCAGGCTGAACGACAGGTTGTCGATCAGCACCTTGTCGCCGAACGCCTTGGAGAGGTTTTCCACCTCGATTACCGTATCGCCCAGGCGCTGCGGCGTCTGGATGAGGATCTGCGCCCGGCCCGGCGCGCGTTCGCTCTGCGCCTTCACCAACTCGTCGAACGCCTTGATACGCGCCTTGGACTTGGCCTGACGCGCCTTCGGGTTGGAGCGGATCCACTCCAGCTCGTCCGCGATCGCCTTCTGCTTGGCCTCTTCCTCGCGCTCTTCCTGCGACAGGCGCTTCTGCTTGGCCTCCAGCCACATCGAGTAGTTGCCCTCGAACGGAATGCCCCGGCCGCGATCCAGCTCCAGCACCCAGGAGACCACATTATCGAGGAAGTAGCGGTCGTGGGTGACGAGGATCACCGTGCCCTTGTATTCCTGAAGATGCTTTTCCAGCCACGCCACGGATTCCGCGTCCAGGTGGTTGGTCGGCTCATCGAGCAGCAAGAGGTCCGGCTTTTCCAAGAGCAGGCGGCACAGCGCCACGCGGCGCTTCTCACCGCCCGAAAGCTTGGTCACGTCTGCGTCCGCCGGCGGGCAGCGCAGCGCGTCCATGGCGATTTCCAACTGGTTGTCGAGCGTCCAGCCATCCACCGCGTCGATCTTTTCCTGCAGCTCGCCCATTTCGGTCATGAGCGCGTCGAAGTCGTCGTCCGGGCCGGGGTCGCCCATCTTGGCGGCGATCTCGTTGTAGCGCTCGATGAGGTCGGCCACCGCGCGCACGCCGTCCATCACGTTGCCGCGCACGTCCTTGGTGGGGTCGAGTTCCGGCTCCTGCGACAGATAGCCCACGCGCGCGCCATCGGCGGCCCAGGCCTCGCCGGTGTATTCCGTGTCCAGCCCGCCCATGATCTTCATGAGCGTCGACTTACCCGCACCGTTGACGCCGATAATGGCAATCTTGGCACCAGGCAGGAAGCTGAGCGTTATGTTGTTCAAGACCTGTTTCCCGCCCGGGTAGGTCTTGGACAAGTTTTTCATGACGTAAACGTATTGATAGCTCATGGATGTCCTGATGTCTGGCGGCAGTTGTCGGGTTCAGATAGCGAACGCAGCGCCACTCCACAACCCGCGACCATGTGGCAAGATGGCATCCGGCTTCTGAGCGGACGAGGAGACCCCGTATGCGCGCCTCTCCCTTTCAGGCCTTTCCGCCCCTGGTTTTTGCGGCGCTCCGTCATTCTGCCCTCGGCGCCTTGGGCGGATGGGTTCTGCTGGCCATCTGCCTGTCCGAAAACATCGCCAACCTCGGATACCTCGTGCTGGGTGGCGGCTTCTGGACCCTGGCGATGCTCGTCGGCGCATTCGGTCTTGCAGGCGCTGTTCTTGGCGCGGCTCTGAGCATGATCGCCCAGTGGCAGGCCCAGGCGGCAAGCCGCGCCGCCGTTGCGCGGTTGCAACTGCTGCCTGCCCGTGCGCCCAACCAGACACGCGCTTCCAATCAGGCGTTGCGGTAAACCCACAACCCCTTCTAACGTAAGCCTCAGATGGAGGCTTACGCATGCGAAATCATATCTTACCTGCTCTCGGCGCCCTGCTTCTGGGCGTCAGTTCCGTGGCGGTGACGGCCGCCCCGGCCGTGGCGGCAAGCCCGGCCGCTCAGTCGCCCGACGCTGTTGCCCAAGCCCTGGCGGCCAAGGCGCTGGCCAGCGACCTGCCGATGCAGATCGTCACCGACCTGACCACCGAACTCGGCCCGCGCCTGGCCGGCACTGCCGCCGAGAAGCGCGCTGCCGACTGGGCCAAGGCCCGGCTGGAGAAGCTCGGCTTCGAAAACGTGCGGCTCGAGCCCTTCACCATGGCCGGCTGGCTGCGCGGCGAGGAAAAGGCCGAGATCACCGGCCCGACGCCCCAGCCGCTTGTCGTGACCGCGCTTGGCACCAGCGTTGCCACCCCGCCGGAGGGCATCGAGGCCGAAGTGGTGATCTTCAAGCGCTACGCTGACCTCCTCGACGCTCCGGCAGGCTCGCTGAAGGGCAAGATCGCGCTCGTCGCCGAACAGACCGTGCGCGTGCAGGATGGCAGCGGCTACGGCGCGGCCGGCCAGATTCGCCGCAGCGGCGCATCCGAGGCCGCCAAGCGCGGCGCGGTGGCCTACATGATCCGCTCGCTCGGCACGCACGACCACCGTTTCCCGCACACCGGCTCGCAAACCTACCAGGATGGCGTGACCAAGATTCCGGCCGCCGCCCTTTCCCCGCCGGACGTGGAGCAGATCGAGCGCCTCGCCGCCAAGGGCCACACGGTCAAGGTGAAGCTGAAGCTCACCCCCAGCAACCCCGGCACCGTGACCAGCCAGAACGTCATTGCCGAGGTCAAGGGCCGCGAGAAGCCGGATGAGATCATCCTCATCGGCGCGCACCTCGACAGCTGGGATCTGGGCACCGGCGCGATCGACGACGGCGCGGGCGTCGCCATCGTCACCACTGCCGCCAAGCTGATCCGCGACCTGCCGCAGCGGCCCAAGCGCACCATCCGTGTCGTTCTGTTCGGCGCGGAGGAATACGGCCTGCTCGGCGCCAAGGCCTATGCCGAGGCGCACAAGGCTGAAATGGACAAGCACATCCTCGCCACCGAGGCGGACTTTGGCCAGGGCCCGGTCTACGCCTTCAACACCCGCGTGGCGGACCCCAAGCATCCGTCCATCGTCCGCATCCAGAATGCCCTGACCCCGCTTGGCATCTACCGGGGCGACAACGCCGCCTCGGGTGGTCCGGACATCGGCCCGATGATGCAGCTGGGCGTGCCAGTGGTGAACCTGGCGCTGGAGGGGAGCGATTACTTCGATACCCACCACACGCCGGACGACACGATTGATCGCATCGAGCGCAAGCGCATCAATCAGACGGCCGCGGCCTACGTGACCTTCACCTACCTGGCCGCCGAGCTGGATGGCGACTACCGCCAGAAGCTGGTGGCCGAGGGCCAGGGCACCGCGACCGGCAGCAACTAAGACCGGTTGCATTGCCAACCAAACGAAGGGCCACGGCATCCGCCGTGGCCCTTCGTGCATCGACCGCTCGATGTCCAAGTCCTGGTCTTCAGCCTACCCTTGCGACCACTTCGTGCCAGACCTCGGTTCCTTGGACCGGCGACAGGAACAGGATCTGGACCTCTTCCGTATGTAACTCTGCCGCGTGCGGTACGCCTCGGGGCACAAACAGCACATCCCCCGGCCCGAGCGGATAGTCTGCCAGACCGCCCTCGCATCCCTCGCTTTTCATGGTCATCGTAAGGCGGCCCGCAAGGATGATCAGCAACTCGTCGCCCTGCGGATGGCGTTCCCACATGTTCTCACGCCCATCCGCTTGCAGCCGGATCACGCCAAGTTTCGCCGTTCCACCGAGTCCGTAGTCCACCAGAAAACGCGGACCGTCCGCTGCCGTGACGGTCTCCAGACATTGGCTCGGGTTGAATACGGCTCCTTTCCTGCACTTGCCTGTCATTGCTGCCTCCATTGCTTCCGAAGGCCCATTATGTGAATATTTCATCACATTTGACCAATCGCATTCCGGAGTGTGGTCATGAGTGCGGGCCCGGTTGACACCAATCCCAGAAAACTGCCTCGACAGGCCCGTGCCCGAGCTACAGTTGACATGCTTTTGGAGGCCACCGCTCAGGTTTTGCTCAACCACGGCTACGAGCACGCCACGACCGCCCGCATCGCCGACCGGGCAGGGGTGAGTATTGGCTCGCTCTACCAGTATTTCCCCAATAAGGAGGCCCTGATTGCCGCGCTGATCGAGCGCCACACCGAGCGGATCGTAGCG
This sequence comes from Pedomonas mirosovicensis, assembly GCF_022569295.1. Lineage (NCBI taxonomy): Bacteria > Pseudomonadati > Pseudomonadota > Alphaproteobacteria > Sphingomonadales > Pedomonadaceae > Pedomonas > Pedomonas mirosovicensis. The sequence goes on from NZ_JAKFIA010000001.1 coordinate 2,045,183, forward strand.
GCGGTTGCACAGGCCCTTGCGGACCCGGCCGCCGCACCTTTGGAGGAAGGGCTGCGCTCGCTCGTGCGCGTTGGGCTCGATACCCATCGTATCGCCCCGGCGCTCCACAAGATCTTGGCCGAACAGGTGCCGCGGGTCGGTCGCATGGCCGAGGTCATGGATACCAGTCGCCGCATCACACAGCTGATCGAAGCCTATTTGTGCAAACACGCGGCACAGTTGCCACCCGACCGCGACCCAGCGCTTGAGGCCCAGCTGCTTGAGACGACCCTCGAAGCGCTTTGCCACATGGTCGTCATTCAGCGGCCCGACCTGCTAGCAACCAGAGTTATCGAGCAGGAAATTCTGCGCATCCTCGCCGCCTGTATCGGCCTGCCCGCGCCAGCGCCATCCACGAGTCCACGTTGAGGCCAGCCACACCTGCTTCAGCAGCGGATTACATTTTTTTGGCCGACATTTCCGCAACCACAGGCGGGGTCGGCGGGCTCACATCCACCTGCGCCAAATGGTCCCTAGCCTTGGCGCGCACATAGGCTGCCACCCGGTGGCTGGATGCATTGGGCCGGGCCCGATAAAGCTCACCCTCCGCCTCCAGCGCCGCCAATGCGGCCCCCACGGTGCCTGGCGTCAACTTGCGGCCGAAATCGGTTGGCGCATCATAGCTGTCCAACATTCGCGCCATCATCAGCTCACCAAGCGCCGGCTTGAAGTGGCCAGCCTCCCAATACCACTGCATATGGGTGCTGCGGTCCCCAGCCTTGGGCACGGCCTCGGTGGTATAGCTGTTGTAGCCAAGGAAACTCCACAGCGTCGCGCCCTCCTTCGCCGCAACGGCCGCCAGCCGCTCATGCCATTGGCGCAGCTCGCCCCATTTGCCGGTCTGGCGCAGCGATTCCATCAGTTCCGCATGGTAGGGATAGGTGAACAGCACCACCTCCACCCCTTGCGCCCGCGCGTGAGCCAGGAATTGCTCCAGCCGCACCCAGGAAGGATTGTTGCCGGGCATGGGCCACTCCATGTGCCGGGGCTGGGTGAGCAGGCGCTGTACCGTCTCGCGCGTACGCTGCTCGAACAGGGCGGCGTGCCCTTCCCGCTCCACATGGGCATAGTAGTCTTCAAGCGGCGTAAAGCCATCGCGCCGGGTATCCGCCGGGAACGGCCGGGTTTGCTCCAGCACCGTGAGGGCGGAATCCATCAGCGCCGTCAGCGAGAAGGTGGTCCGGGCCAGCCCCTGCATCTGTTCTTGCAGCGTCGGCCGCCGCGGCGCCAGCGTCCCGTCCTCGAAGCCGGACCAGAGGCCGCTCGTGACAAGGAAATCGAGGAAATCGACGCCCAGGTAAATCCGCCTTGGCCGATGCTCCGCCATGACCGTCGTCAGCGTCTCGGCAACGCTGGCCATGCTCTCGCCCGGCAGACCAAAGTTATAAACCGGCTCCATGGCGGATGGCCAAACCGTGCTCTCAGGGTCAAACCCCACGTCCACCCGGCTGTTGCCCGCCACCACCGTGCGGGGCTTCTCGCGCAGATATTGGCCGGTCTTGGCGATTTTCAGCTGGGTGTGCACCTTCGGCTTATAGATGTTGACGCCTTCGATGCGCGGCAGGCCCCAGTAATCATATGGGTCGACGATCATGGTCTCGACCACGAAGCCAATAATCATCAGGGCCATGGTGAGCAGCGCGGTGCGTAAAAAAGCGTCTTGCCGTCATGGTGCGTCTCTGCCCGGTTAGAACTGGAAGTAGAGAAATTCGGACACGCGTGGCAACGCGAACAGGCCAATCGCAAAGGCGATACCCGAGACCACCGCCCAGCCGGTGTTGAGCCGCCAGGCGAACCGGCGGCGAATGGGCAGATGCCCGGTCTCCAGCGCCGGCCGGTAGCGCGACAGGATTTCCTGGCTGTTGGGGGCGGTCAGCGCCACGCCCAGCAACACGATGATCCATGCCCACGAGAGCACGAACTGCTGGCCACTGAGCCCGACGTCCGCATACCCATGCGCTGACAGCCACGCGCCGAGCGGCCCCAACTGGGCCGTCAGCCCTGCGGGCAAGGCGACGCCGTTGAGCCCGGCCATGCCCTCGAGGATACGCCACGCCCCCTCGAAACTGCCGGCGCGGAAGAACACCCAGCCCGCCACCACAGCAACGAAGGTCATCAGCCAGCATGCCGCCCGGTAGGCGGGCACCCGCGCCAGACCGCGCGGCATGACGGCGCTCCAGCCATGGTTGATGCACAGGTAGAGCCCATGGAGCACGCCCCAGATGACGAACGTCCAGCCCGCGCCGTGCCATAGGCCGCCCAGCGCCATGGTCGTCATCAGGTTGGCGTAGCGGCGCACGCGCCCGCGCCGGTTGCCGCCGAGCGCGATGTAGAGGTAGTCGCGCAGGAAGGCGGAAAGCGTCATGTGCCAGCGCCGCCAGAATTCGGTGATGCTGAGCGCCTTGTAGGGCGAGTTGAAGTTGAGCGGCAGCCGCACGCCGAACATCAGCGCCGCGCCCACCGCCATGTCCGAATAGCCGGAGAAATCGAAGTAGAGCTGGAAGGTATAGGCCAGCGCCCCGCTCCAGGCCGTGAAGAAATCAGGCGCCGCGCCGCCGTCCGCCGCCAGAAACACCGGATTCGCATAGACCGCCACGCTGTCGGCGATCACCGCCTTTTTGATAAGACCGATGGCGAACATCGCCATTCCGACGGCCAAATTGCGGTCTTCGTAGGTGCGGGAGGCAATACGATAGAATTGCGGCAGCACCATCTTCGCCTGCACCACCGGCCCGGCGATCAGCTGCGGGAAGAAGGTGACGAACAGGGTGTAGCGCCACAGGCTCCGCTCACAGGGAACGCCCTTATAGACATCCACCACATAGGCGATCTGCTGGAAGGTGAAGAAGGAGATGGCCAGCGGCAGCACCACCGGCCCCAGCGAGAAGCCCGTACCCGTTGCCGCATTGATGCTGTCGACCAGAAACCCGGCGTACTTGTAATAGCCGATGAGCCCAAGATTGAAGACGATGGTTGCGACCACCAGCCAGCGCCGCGTCCGCTGGTTCAGGCCCTCTCCCCCAGGGACAGGTGACCGCCCAGCGCCAGACCGGCGGCGTAGTTGACCATGATCGAGGCGACCAGCAACAGCAGGTAGGCTGGGTTCCACCAGCCGTAGAAGAACAGCGACGTCGCCACCAGCCACGGCACCACCAGGGCAGCCGCGCCCCGCCGCTTCAGCCAGACGAACACGCCCAGCGTAACCGGCAGGAACACCAGAATGAACGCGTAGCTGTTGAACAGCATGGATGACCCTCAATGGCTTATCCTGTACATGGTCAGCCGCGCCCCATCAGGCCGGATCGCATGGCAAAGGGGTTCGCCCCGCCGTGCAGCCGCCGTGAGCAAGGAAACAGGACCAAGAAAACAAGCACGCTGGGGAACGGTGCACCCAACGCCCCTTTGTTCGGGCGGCGGGTGAGGCAAAATCGATAAACTTTGAAACAGGGGACGTGAACGAAACGGGAGACGAGGAAAAATGACGAGAAGAAAGACGATAAAAAGATGCGCCAAAGAGCAGTGCGCTTCCCATGGCGGAAGCCGCACAGACGCTTCAAGCCAAAAGCACGACTCCGTTTATTCTTCTAATCGAAGCAGCGCCGCATATCCATGAAAATAATCTAATCGACGCGAATTAAGTCGTTGTAAATCCGTCTTTTTCAGCTACCCGCTTTCTGCCATGGTGCGCCCTCTAGCGGCGTAATTGCCCCGCCCCATACCGACCCCGAGCTATGGAGACTGTTCGTGAAACTGTTTTATGCCCCCGGCACCTGCGCGCTCGCCCCGCATATCGTGCTTGAGGAAGTTGGCGCCGCGTTCACGCTGGAAAAGGTGGACTTCGCAGCCAAGCAGCAGAGCTCGCCCGAATACCTTCGGCTCAACCCCAAGGGCCGCGTGCCGCTGCTGGTGGATGGCGACTTCACCCTCACCGAAGCGCCGGCCATCCTGCAATATATCGCCGAACGTTTCCCCGAGGCCGATCTCACCCCGGCGCTGGGCACGCGGGAACGCGCCCGCATGCTGGAATGGCTGAACTACCTGTCCTCCGGCGTGCACATCGCCTTTTCCTACATCATGCGGCCCCACCGCTATACGGACGACACCACCGCCTACCCAGGCATTATCGAGAAGGGCCGCACGGTCTTTTACGATTGCTTCCGCCTCATCGAGGAGCGGATGCCGGAGGATGGCTGGCTGGTCGGCACCTACTCCGTCGCCGACCCCTACCTCGGCGCCATGTACCGCTGGGGCAACCGCGCAGGCTACGCCATGAAGCAGGACTTCCCCCGGCTCGGGGCCCACGCCAAACGCCTCGCCGCCCGCCCCGCCGTGCAGCGGGCGCTCGCCACCGAAGGCATCACGCTGGAAGATCGCCCGTCGTAAATCTCAGAGATTTTCCCCAAGGGGGCCTCAGACCCCCTTGGAACCCCCTGTCGTTTTTCGGGACGCGCCGTAAGCATCGCGTGCGCCTTACTCCGGCTTCCTCGACGTTGATATCGAGCGCGTCCCGACAAAACAAATGGGGGTCAAGGGGGACAAGTCCCCCTTGTGACCTTCCTATTGCAATTAATTGCACTTGAGGCCACACGATACCCCCGGTTGAACACCAGCATTTCGTAGGGCGCGCCATGCACGACATTCGCTTCATTCGTGAAAACCCGGAAGGCTTTGACGCAGGGCTTGCCCGCCGGGGCCTTGCGCCGTTGAGCGGCGAGATTCTGGCGCTCGACCAGGAGCTGCGCGCCGTGTTGACCGAGATGCAGCAGGCGCAGGCCCGCCGCAACGAGGCGTCCAAGCTCATCGGCCAGGCCAAGGCGCAGAAGAACGAGGACCTGGCCCAGAGCCTGATGGCGGAAGTGGCGGCGCTCAAGGAGAAGCTGCCTGCGCTGGAGGAGGCCGAGCGGCAGGTGCAGGCCAAACTCAATGCCCGCCTCGCCGAGATCCCCAACCTGCCCGCCGAAGACGTGCCGGAAGGGCCGGATGAGACCGCCAACGTGGAGGTGCGCCGCTGGGGCACGCCGCGCGCGTTCGACTTCACCCCGCAAGACCATGTGGACGTGGGTGCGCGGCTGGGGCTCGATTTCGAGGCCGGAGCCAAGCTTTCCGGCGCGCGCTTCGTAGTGCTGCGCGGGCCGATCGCGCGGCTGGAGCGGGCGCTCACCCAGTTCATGCTGGATGTGCAGACGAGCGAGCACGGCTACGCGGAAACCAACGTTCCCTACCTCGTGCGCGCCGAGACCATGATGGGCACGGGCCAGCTGCCCAAGTTCGAGGAAGACCTGTTCAAGACGACGGGCGAGACGCCCTATTACCTTATCCCGACCGCCGAGGTGTCGCTGACCAACCTGGTGCGGGAAGAGATCGTCCCCACCGAGAACCTGCCGCTGCGGCTGACCGCCGCCACCCCCTGCTTCCGCGCCGAGGCGGGCGCGGCCGGGCGCGACACCCGCGGCATGATCCGCCAGCACCAGTTTACCAAGGTGGAGCTGGTCTCCATCACCACGCCGGAGGAGTCGGAGGCCGAGCACGAGCGCATGACCCGGTGCGCCGAGGCAATCCTGCAGAAGCTGGAGCTGCCCTACCGCACCGTGCTGCTGTGCACGGGGGACATGGGCTTCTCCGCCCGCAAGACCTACGACATCGAAGTGTGGCTGCCCGCGCAGGATACCTACCGGGAGATCTCCTCCTGCTCCAACTGTGGGGACTTCCAGGCCCGGCGCATGAACGCCCGCACCCGTTCCAAGACGGAGAAGGCCACTCGCTTCGTGCATACGCTGAATGGTTCCGGCCTTGCCGTTGGGCGCACGCTGGTGGCGCTCCTTGAAAATCACCAGCAGGCGGATGGCAGCGTCCATATTCCTGCCGCCTTGCGCCCCTATATCGGTGGCGCCGAGCGACTGGAGCCGACTGCCTGACGATCTGTCCGTCCGTCCCCCGTGCGGGCAGCCTCCTCCGGCCGCCCGTGCGCCTGTCCACATGAGCCTGCCCACTTAAGGTCGAGTCCCCATGCGTATTCTCCTCACCAACGACGACGGCATTCACGCCCCTGGCTTTCAGGTGTTGGAGGAGATCGCCCGCCAGCTCAGCGACGATATCTGGGTCGTCGCGCCGCTGGAGGAGCAGTCGGGCACGGGCCACTCGCTGTCTCTCTCCCATCCGGTGCGGGTGCAGCGGTTCGGAGAGCGGCGCTTCGGCGTGCGCGGCACGCCCACCGATTGCGTGATGATGGCCATGGGCCGCCTCATCGAAGGGGCGAAGCCCGATCTAGTGCTCTCCGGCGTCAACCGGGGCGCCAATCTGGCGGAGGATGTCACCTATTCCGGCACCGTCTCGGCGGCCATGGAAGGCACGCTGGCGGGCGTTCCCTCCATCGCCCTGTCGCAGGCGACCATCGAGCGGCCGGTGGGCACGGAAGCTTTCGCTGCGGCCAAGGCCCACGCCGTGCCAGTGCTGAAGACGCTGCTGGCGACGGGCTGGCCGCCCAACGTGCTCATCAACGTCAACTTCCCGCCGGTTGCGCCGGAAGAGGTGCGCGGCGTGCGCGTCACCGAGCAGGGCCTGCGCGACTACGGCAAGCCGGTCATCGAGGAACGGGTCGATGTGCGCGGCTTCACCTACTACTGGTTCGGCCTTGGCCGCGAGGTTGCAGAGCCCGGCCACGAGACCGACCTCAAGGCCATGCGGGAGCGCTTCGTCTCCGTCACTCCCTTGCATCTGGACCTCACCCACCGCGGTTCCATGGCGGCTTTGGCGGACGCTTTCGCCAAGCGAGGCGGTTAAGACTTTTTCTGAAAGCGTAATGCACCTAGACTGCGCGCGGTGAGGAAAGGTATCCAACATATTCTCGCGGCGACCGTGCTTGTCTCCCTGTCCGCCTGCGCGTCCGACTATGTTTCGGGCTATGATGAGATCCGTCAGCGCACGGCCGCCCAGCAGGCTCGCAAGGCCCAGCCCCCGGCCCGCCCGGCGGAGAACCGAACCAGGGCCTCAGGCAAAAGCAAAAAAGCCGCCCAGACCGCGCACCGAACGCCCGCCCAAAAAACCGCCTCCAGGCCCGCCGCGCCGCCGGTGGCCGAGCGGCATGTGCTCAGCGTTCGCGGCGGCAGCGTGACGGTCGGGCCCGGCGAGACCCTGTTCGCCATTTCCCGCCGCACCGGCGTCGAGCTGCGCGATCTGGTCGTCGCCAACAACCTGGAGCCGCCCTATGCCCTGCGCGCGGGGCAGCGGCTCACCATTCCCGCCGCCCGCTATCACGTGGTCCAGAAGGGCGAGACCGGATACAGCATCTCCCGCGCCTACGGCACGGACCTGACGACGCTCGCCCGGCTCAACAACCTCACCAAGCCCTATGCGGTGCAGGTGGGCCAGCGGCTGCGGCTGCCGTCCGTGCCGGATCAGACCGACGGCGGGCAGAGGCCCGCCACGGCGATTGCCCGCGCGCCGGCGACGCAGGCAACGGCCTCCAGCCAGACGGCGGCCCGCGCCGCGCCAGCCCAATCCCAGCCCAGCAGGCCCCTGCCCGAGCCTGGCGCCTTCGCGGGCTCCTTCTCCTGGCCGCTGACCGGCCGCATCCTCTCCAGCTTCGGTCCCAAGCAGGGCGGCCTGCACAACGACGGCATCAACATCGCGGCAACGAAAGGCGCGACCGTGCGCGCCGCAGCAAGCGGCGTCGTCGCCTATGCGGGCGATGGCCTCAAGGGCTTCGGCTGGCTCATCCTCATCAAGCATGGCGACGGCTGGGTGACCGCCTACGGCCATAACGAGGCGGTGCTGGTGAAGCGCGGCGACACGGTGCGGGCGGGCGAGCCCATCGCGCGGGCGGGCAGCACCGGTTCGGTCGACCGGCCGCAGCTGCATTTCGAGATCCGCCGTGGCCGCCGGGCGGTCAACCCGTTGCAGCACCTGCCGAAAAGCCCGGTGAGCTAGCAGGCGCGCAGCGGGCCCAACCCCCTTGCGCGGACGTGTTTCCGCCTTAAATTGAGGCAAGACGGGCGCTGGCGCGCAAGGCCGTGCGGCTTGACACTGGCTCTGCAAGCTGTTAGCGCCCGGCGTTCTCCTTAAGTTTTCGAATGAGGCTCTATCATGGCACGCGTCACCGTCGAGGATTGCGTCGAAAAGGTCCCCAACCGCTTCGACCTGGTGCTCTATGCGGGGCAGCGCGCCCGCCAGATTTCCAGCGGCGCCGAGCTGACCGTTGATCGCGACCGCGACAAAAACCCGGTCGTTGCCCTGCGCGAGATCGCTGATGAGACCATCCAGCCGGAGCAGCTGCGCGAAGCGCTGATCCAGTCGATGCAGAAGGTCGTCGAGGTGAAGGACGAGATTCCGGACGAGGAAGTCTCGCTGGCCGCTTCCGCCGCTGCGCTGCGCCTGACGGCGTCTCAGCCGCCGCGCCCGGCCGTCGAGGAAGACGACAGCGGCGAGGACTGAGCCCGCGCGTCCTTCCGCACCCTGCGGGGTCGGCACCTGTTTGAGAATAGCCGCCTCGGGGCACGTCCCAGGCGGCTATTTTCGTTCTTGCCGTCCCCTGCAATGGGCGAAATACCGCCATGATCCCCCTCGCGTTTGCGCCCGTTTGACGCTACCTACACTGAGGATTGGTCTATCGATGGCAGGCCCGGCGTTTCCAGGGTCCGTCGTCAAGAGTAAAGGTTCGAACCACCGGTGCTGAGACAGTATGAACTGGTCGAGAAGGTAAAATCCTACGATCCTGCCGCTGACGAGGATATGCTCAACCGCGCCTATGTGTTCTCGATGAAGGCGCACGGCTCGCAGCTTCGGGCCAGCGGCGATCCCTACTTCTCGCACCCCATTGAAGTCGCCGGTATTCTGACCGACCTGAAGCTGGATTGCGAGACCATCACCACCGCCATCCTGCACGACACCATCGAGGATACGGTCGCCACCTACGAGCAGATCGAGCAGCTGTTCGGCCACGATGTCGCCCGGCTGGTGGATGGCGTTACCAAGCTCTCCCGCATCGAGGCGCAAACGGAGAGCGAGCGCGCGGCGGAGAACTTCCGCAAGTTCCTGCTGGCGATGTCGGACGATATTCGCGTGCTGCTCGTCAAGTTGGCGGACCGGCTGCACAACATGCGGACCCTCCACTTCATCAAGAAGGAGGAGAAGCGCCGCCGCATCGCCCGCGAGACGCTGGAGATCTACGCCCCGCTCGCCGAGCGCATCGGCATGTACGAGTTCAAGGACGAGCTGACCGAAATCGCCTTCCGCGAGCTGGAGCCGCAGGCCTACGAGTCCATCACCAAGCGGCTGGAGCAGCTGCGCGAGACGGCGGGTGATCTCGTCCCCCGCGTCATCGAGGATATCGAGCACCTGCTGCATCAGCACGGCCTCAACGCCGAGGTGCTGGGGCGGGAGAAGCGGCCCCACTCCATCTGGAAGAAGATGCAGGAGCGGGACATCAGCTTCGAGCAGCTGTCCGATATCGTCGCCTTCCGCGTCATCGTCGATACGGTGCCGGAGGTCTACCGGGCGCTCGGCATCCTGCACGGCCGCTGGCCGACCGTGCCCGGCCGCTTCAAGGATTATATCTCCACGCCCAAGCGCAACGGCTACCGCTCGGTGCACACCACGGTCATGGGGCCGGGGCGAATGCGGATCGAAATTCAGATCCGCACGCGCGACATGCACGCCCAGGCCGAGCTGGGCCTTGCCGCCCACTGGGCCTACAAGGCGCACATTCGCGCCGAAGGCGGCCAGCAGTCCCCCTGGCTGCAGGACCTGCTCGAAATCCTCGAACACGCCTCCAGCCCCGAGGAGTTCCTGGAACACACCAAGATGGCGATGTACCAGGACCAGGTGTTCTGCTTCACCCCCAAGGGCGAGCTGATCCAGCTGCCCAAGGGCTCGACCCCGGTGGACTTCGCCTACGCCGTCCATTCCCGGCTGGGGGAGACGGCCGTCGGCGCCAAGGTCAACGGCCGCGTCGTGCCGCTGCGGACCGTGCTTCAGAACGGCGATCAGGTGGAAATCCTGCGCTCCACCGCCCAGCAGCCGGACCCGGCGTGGGAGACCTTCGTCATCACCGGCAAGGCGCGCTCCGCCATCCGCCGCTACGTCCGCCAGAAGGAGCGCGAGGACGGCATTGCCCTGGGCCGCCGCCTGCTCGACGCGCTCATCGAGCGCATCAAGGTGCCGCTGGCCGAGGGCGCAATTCCCGACGCACTGGAGCGGCTGAAGCTGCCGGACGAGGAAGCGCTGTATCTGGCGCTGGCCCGCCATCAGGTGAGCGACGAGGCCGTGATGGAAGCCATCCTGCCCGGCTCGGCCGGTGGTAGCCCGCGCCGCCGCAAGACGCCGGAACCCGAGCCCGGCAACGCGCCGCTGGCGCTCTCCATCCAGGGGCTCACCCCCGGCGCGGTCGTACACCTGGCCGAGTGCTGCCACCCCATTCCGGGCGACCGGATCGTCGGCATCCGCGAGCCGGGTCAGGGCGTCGTCGTCCACGCTATCGACTGCAAGGCGTTGGAAGCCTTCACCAACCAGCCCGAAGTCTGGATCGACCTGCGCTGGCACAGCGAGGCGGACCGGATCGAGCGGTTCGTCGCCCGCCTGGCCGTCGTCATGCGGAACGAGCCGGGCGCGCTGGCGACCGTCGCCACCATCCTGGGCCAGAGCGACGCCAACATCGCCAACCTCCGGCTCACCCACCGCGACCGCCAGTTCTTCACCTTCGAGCTGGATGTGGAAGTGACGGACCTGCGCCATTTGACAAGGGTGAACGCCGCGCTTAGGGCAGCGCAGGTTGTCAGCTCGGTTGAGCGCATGAGGTTGTAAGGATTTTGGGAATGATGACGAACGACGAGGTTCTGGCCGAATTCCGCGCGGCAGGCGCGCTGCTTGAGGGGCACTTCATCCTCTCCTCCGGCCTGCGCTCCCCCATGTACCTGCAATGCGCGCTGGTGCTGAAGAGCCCGCAGCGGGCCGAGAAGCTGTGCAAGGCGCTGGCCGAGAAGATCCCGGCCGAGATCCGCGACCAGATCGACATGGTCGTCTCCCCCGCCATGGGCGGCGTCGTCGTCGGCTACGAAATGGCCCGGGCGCTGGGCGTTGACGGCATCTTCACCGAGCGGGTGGAAGGCAGCTTTGCGCTGCGCCGCGGCTTTGAGATCCCGGAGGGGGCGCGCGTCTTCATGATGGAAGACGTGGTGACGACCGGCCTCTCCTCGCGCGAGTGCATCACGACCATCGAGGCCAACGGCGGCAAGGTCATCGCGGCCGGTTCGCTGGTGGATCGCTCCGGCGGCAAGGTGGACCTGGGCGTGCCCTTCTTCCCGCTGATCCGCCTCGAGGTTCCGGCCTACCAGCCGGACCAGCTGCCGCCTGAGCTGGCCGCCATTCCGGCCATCAAGCCGGGCAGCCGGGGCCTGAAGGCTTAAAGGCCGAACAGTTTCCGGGGGCGGCGCACCCCGCCCCCGGCCGCAGTTACCGGAAAACGGACGGGAGTTGGGAATGACGGCGGTTTACCAGCGTTTGGGCGTCAACATCGACCATGTCGCCACCATCCGCAATGCGCGCGGCGGCGCTCACCCTGACCCCGTAAAGGCGGCGCTGCTCGCCGTCGAGGCGGGCGCGGACGGCATCACCGCCCACCTGCGCGAAGACCGCCGCCACATCTCCGACGACGACATCGCGCGCCTCGTCGCCGAGGTCCGCCGCCCGCTCAACCTGGAGATGGCGGCCACCGAGGAAATGGTGGAAATCGCGCTGCGCCACCGCCCCCACGCCGCCTGCATCGTGCCCGAGCGGCGGCAGGAGCGCACCACCGAGGGCGGGCTGGACGCCGCGGGCCAGTTCGAGCACCTCCAGCCCATCGTCGCTCGCCTCAGGGACGCGGGCATTCGCGTCTCCCTGTTCATCGAGCCCGACAACCGCCAGCTCGAGGCCGCCGCAAAGCTCGGCGCGCCGGTCGTTGAACTCCACACCGGCCGCTATTGCCATCTCACCGGCGCGGAGGAACAGGCTGAGCTCGCCCGCGTCCGCGACGCCGCAAAGTTCGGCGCGTCGCTGGGCCTCGAGATCCATGCCGGACACGGCCTTCGCACCGACAACGTGGGCCCCATCGCCGCCATTCCGGAAGTCGTCGAGCTGAACATCGGCCACTTCATCATCGGCGAGGCAGTCTTCGTCGGCCTCGGCGAGGCCATCCACCAGATGCGCGCCGCCATGGATGCCGCCCGCAAGGCAGCGCTGTAGGGCTTCGATCATTCCACAAAGTTTTCAGTGCGGGGGACTTGTCCCCCGTGCCCCCACTCGATTTCACGGGCCGCGCCCTACAGATTTACGGAGTTTTCCGAACTCCAGCGCTTCGACCGGGTGCGACCCGATAAAACAAATGGGGGGCGCAAGGGGTTAAGCCCCCTGCAAACGCAAGAGAATATGCTTACATAGCCTCCATGATGATTCTTGGCCTTGGCAGTGACCTGTGCAGCATCGAGCGGATTCAGAACTCGCTCGATCGCTATGGCGAGCGGTTCATCAACCGCGTTTTCACCGACATTGAAATCGCCCGCTCCGAGCGGCGGGAGCTGACCCGCGCCGCCAGCTACGCCAAGCGGTTCGCCGCCAAGGAAGCCTGCTCCAAGGCGCTGGGCACCGGGTTTCGCAGCGGCGTGTTCCTAAAGGACATCGGCGTCGTGAACCTGCCCACCGGCCAGCCCACGCTGGCGCTCACCGGCGGCGCTGCGGCACGCCTTGCCGCGCTCACCCCTTCCGGAATGGTGGCGGATCTCCATCTCACCCTCACCGACGACCACCCATGGGCGCAGGCGTTCGTAATCATTACGGCTCGTCCCGTCTGAGCCGACGTCCTGGCCCGTGCGACTTGACAGGTCTGCCCCCGAAGGGCCACAGAGCAGACTCCCGTAATTTGGTTATGAAGAATGGCTGATCCTGACACCTCTTCGGACGCCACTGCGCCCGGTTCCGCCGCCAAACCTGCCACCAAGTCTACCGACGCCAAGGCCGGCTGGTTTGAGGAAAGCAAGGAACTCATCAAAACCATCCTCTATGCGGTGCTGATCGCGCTGGGCTTCCGCTCGATCGCCTACGAGCCGTTCAACATCCCCTCGGAATCCATGCTTCCGGGACTGATGGTGGGCGACTACCTGTTCGTCTCCAAATACCCTTACGGCTACAGCCGCTTCTCCTTCCCGCTCGGCATCGTCCCCATCAAGGGGCGCATCCTCGGCGGCGACGTGGAGCGCGGCGATGTGATCGTCTTCAAGCTGCCGTCGGACAACTCGACCGACTACATCAAGCGCGTCATCGGCCTGCCCGGCGACGTGGTGGAGGTGCGCCAGGGCACCGTCTACATCAACGGCAAGCCCATCAAGCGCGAGCGGGTGGAAGACCGGGTCATCAAGGTCTCCCCCAACACCGATTGCCTCAAGAATATCTTCTATCGCGTCCGCGAGGCCGACGGCACCATCACCTGCCGCTATCCGCAGTTCCGCGAGACCCTGCCGAGCGGCCGCAGTTACATGACGCTCGACCTCACGCCCAACGGCATCCGCGATACCACCCGGCCCTACTTCGTGCCCGCCGGCCATTACTTCGTGATGGGCGACAACCGCGACGACTCCGCCGACAGCCGCATGTCCGCCGAGGAGAGCGGGGTTGGCTACCTGCCCGCCGAGAACATCGTCGGCCGCGCCGAATTCCTGTTCTTCTCCACCAATGGCGAGGCCCACCTGTGGACGCCGTGGAAATGGTACAAGACCGTCCGGTGGGACCGGCTGTTCCAGGCCGTTGAATGAGCAACGACGCCTTGCAGGACTGGGCTGAGCAGAAACTCGGCCGCCGTTTCCGTGACCCCGCGCTTCTGGTTGAAGCGCTCACCCATACATCCCTGCCGGGCCGCAACTACCAGCGGCTTGAGTTTCTGGGCGACCGCGTGCTGGGCCTCATCATCGCCACCTGGCTCTACGAGCGCCATCCGAACGAGAGCGAGGGCAAGCTGAACCGCCGCTTCGTCGAGCTGGTGCGCGGCCAGACCTGCGCCGAGATCGCCCGCTCCATCGGCGCGTCGGGCCAGATCCGGCTGGAGCGCACCGCCCGCGAGCAGCGCGTTAATGAGACCGCCAACGTCCTCGGCGACGTGTGCGAGGCCCTTATCGGCGCGCTCTATCTTGACGGCGGCATGGCAGCGGCGCGCAAGTTCGTGCGTTCCGCCTGGGAGCCCCTGCTCACCGGCGGAGGCAGCGTCGAGAAGGACCCCAAGTCTGCCCTGCAGGAGTGGGCGCAAGGCCGCGGCCTGCCGCTTCCCGCCTATGCCATCGTTGGCCGCTGCGGCCCCCACCATGCGCCCGAGTTCACGGTCGAGGTCAGCGTGCGCTCGCTCGAGCCCGTCCGCGCCACCGGCCGCTCCCGGCAGGAGGCCGAAAAACAGGCCGCCGCCACATTGCTCGCCAAGGTCAGAGAAGAAAAAGAATGACTGAGATTACCTCCTCCCTTACCCCCGCCCCTCGCTCCCTCGAAGGCCAGCCCGAAGGCACCACCTTCTGCGGCGAAGTCGCCGTCATCGGCGCGCCCAACGCGGGCAAGTCCACCCTCGTCAATGCGCTGGTCGGCGCGAAGGTCGCCATCGTCAGCGCCAAGGTGCAAACCACCCGCACCCGCCTCATCGGCATCGCCATCGAGGGCAACGCCCAGCTGCTGCTGGTCGACACCCCCGGCATCTTCCGCCCCCGCCGCCGTCTGGACCGCGCCATGGTCAAGGCCGCGTGGGAAGGCGCACAAGGGGCGGACGTGATCTGCCTCATCGTCGATGCCAAGCGCGGCATCACCGAGGAGGTGGACAGCATCCTCGAGAACCTGGCGCAGGACCAGTCCGGCGCGCCCCGGTTCCTCGTGCTCAACAAGGTGGACATCACGCCGAAGGAAAAGCTGTTCGAGCTGACCCTGAAGCTGCACGAGCGCGTTACGTTCGCCGAGACCTTCATGGTCGCCGCCCAGCAGGGCGATGGCGTTGCTGACGTGAAGAAGGCTCTCGCCCGCCTGATGCCCGAGAGCCCATGGCACTACCCCGAGGATCAGGTGGCGGACGTCACCCAGCGCCTCATGGCCGCCGAGATCACCCGCGAGCAGATCTACCACCAGCTGCACGACGAGCTGCCCTACGCCGCCACCGTCGAGACCGAGAAGTGGGAGGAACGCCGCGACGGCTCTGCCGCCATCAATCAGGTCATCTACGTCGAGCGCGAAACCCAGAAGGCCATCGTGCTCGGCGCGAAAGGCGCGCGCATCAAGCAGCTGGGGGCCGCCGCCCGCACCGAAATGGAAGCCAACTTCGGCCGCCGCATCCACCTGTTCCTGTTCGTGAAAGTAAAGCCCGACTGGGCCGAGGACCGCTCGGTCTACAAGGACATTGGGCTGGACTGGGTGGAGTAAGGCTTACGCCTTTTCTTCGTTAAGGGGGTCTATAACCCCCTTAACAATCCCAAGCATTTAAAATTTGCACAAATCTGAGGCACGAAGCACAAATCCACACCATCATCCATCTATTATATCCATAGAATATTTCATTATTTTTCCAGCCAGCGCAAATACATCGCCAGCTGTAATACCAAATTTCTCAGAAATGGAGAAAATTTCCTCTGAATCATCAATCCGCCCTGAGCCGGGATCAGGATATCGACCAGCCCAATAAACAA
Source organism: Pedomonas mirosovicensis (assembly GCF_022569295.1). Taxonomy (NCBI): domain Bacteria; kingdom Pseudomonadati; phylum Pseudomonadota; class Alphaproteobacteria; order Sphingomonadales; family Pedomonadaceae; genus Pedomonas; species Pedomonas mirosovicensis. The sequence continues at coordinate 2,060,896 of NZ_JAKFIA010000001.1, forward strand.
AGTGGGTCAAGCCCTTAAGTATTGCGACTTCTTTATCGCTCAAATCAGGAATAAATTCCGCCAACTGATGCAATCTATGATGTCTTCTATTTTTTTCATCTTCGATATATTTTTCAACCCCATCTCTAATTATCATCATTGCCTTAAGAGATATCTCCAAACTATAACCAACCAACATCAACACAATAGCACAGTACTGGCTGTCACATATGCCACGAACAGACTCTGGCATATTTGAGAAATTTGGCTCTTGTTTAAATAAAACAACAGCAGCCTCTGACAATGCATTAGCCTGAGACATCCAAAGAATTGGGTTTTTCAGGTCTTCTGCTGTTGCAGGCTTGCTTAAATCAACTTGAAATCCTGCCATTTCACATGCCATACCCCACTTTAAATGCGCCAAGGCGCTATACCCTAAAGGGTCGCTTTTAAAATGCTCGCGACCTGGCGTTAAAATATGGAACATTTCACCCCCTGCTCTACCTGCCAGACCAAAAGATGACGTAATTCTTTTATGTTTTTCCAATCTTGCCATCATTATAAAATTTCTTTACCCCCCGGAAAAAGCCGCATTCTTACATACATGAATGCCGCTCTTCACTAATCAAAGTGTTTCTCCATGCACTGGTCTGGCCCTGCCATCATCCTGTCCACCGCGTCTCACGGCGAGAGCGGGGCGATCGTGCGCGTGATGACGGCGGACAGCGGGTTGATCGCGGGCTATGTGCGGGGCGGCTCGAGCAGGCGTCTGCGCCCCGCGCTGCTGCCCGGCAACCGGGTGAAGGCGGAGTGGCGCACGCGGGTTGAATCCCAGCTGGGCCACATGACGGTGGAGCTGGACCATTCGTCGGCTCCCATCATGTGGGGGCCGCGTCTCGGCACAGCGATTCTGGACTGGGCGACGGCCTTGACCGCCGCCGCGCTGCCGGAGCGCCAGCCTTATCCGGCGGTGCATGAGGCCCTCTCCAGCCTTTTGACCATCATGGAGATGACCAGCGACCCCCGCGCCTGGGCGGCAACGCTGGTGCGCTACGAGCTGATCCTGCTCAGCGAGCTGGGCTTCGGGCTCGACCTTACCCACTGCGTCGCCACCGGCACGGTGGAGGAACTGGCGTTCGTCAGTCCCAAGTCCTCGCAGGCGGTGTGCCGGGAGGCAGGGCTGCCCTACGCCGACCGCCTGCTGCCCCTGCCCGCCTTTTTGCAGCCGGGCGGCGTACCCACCGGCCAGTGGCCGGACTGGCCCGCCATCGCCGACGGCCTGAAGCTCACCGGCCATTTTCTCGATCGGGACATTCTCGTTGGCCGCACCCAGAGCCTGTGGGAAGCGCGCCACCGCATTGAATCCATTGTTTCTCGCGAACACAACGAGAACAACAGTAGCCCTGCGGCGGGCAAGCCGCTATAAGCATTGCCATGGCAAAGACACCGCAAGTTCCTGAAGCAGAGCGCATTCAAGACGAGCCGTTCTCGGAGGCGCTTTCCACCCGTTACCTGACCTACGCCCTGTCCACGATCATGGCGCGCTCGCTGCCGGACGTGCGGGACGGTCTGAAGCCGGTGCACCGCCGCCTTCTGTGGGCGATGCGGCTGCTGAAGCTCGACCCCAACACGGGCTACAAGAAGTGCGCCCGCGTCGTCGGCGACGTGATCGGTAAGTACCATCCGCACGGCGACCAGTCGGTCTACGACGCCCTCGTGCGCCTCGCCCAGACCTTCGCGGTGCGCTACCCGCTGATCGACGGCCAGGGCAACTTCGGCAACATCGACGGCGATAACGCGGCGGCCATGCGCTACACCGAGGCCCGGCTGACTGCCGTCGCCTCCGAGATGATGCAGGGGCTGGACGAGGAATGCGTTCCCTTCCGCCCCACCTACGACGGCGAGGAAGAAGAGCCGGAGATCTTCCCTGGCACCTTCCCCAACCTGCTGGCCAATGGCGCGGCGGGCATCGCGGTCGGCATGGCCACCTCCATCCCGCCGCACAACGTGGCCGAGCTGGTGGACGGCCTCACCCTGCTGCTCGACAACCCGGACATCTCGACCGAAAGCCTCGTTGATATCATTCCGGGGCCGGATTTCCCGACGGGCGGCATCATCGTCGAGAGCCGCGAGTCGATCGTCGAGTCCTACAAGACCGGCCGCGGCAGCTTCCGCCTGCGCGCCCGCTATCACATCGAGGATCAGGGCCGCGGCACCTGGGCGATCGTCGTCACCGAGATCCCCTATCAGGTGCAGAAGTCCAAGCTCATCGAGCAGATCGCCAACCTCATCAACGACAAGAAGCTGCCGATCCTCGAGGACGTGCGCGACGAGTCGGCCGAGGAAATCCGGCTGGTGCTGGAGCCCAAGTCCCGCACCGTCGATCCCACGGTTCTCATCGAGAGCCTGTTCAAGCTGTCGGATCTGGAAGTCCGCTTCCCGCTCAACCTCAACGTGCTGGACAAGAACCGCATCCCGCGCGTGATGAGCCTCAAGGAAGCGCTGGAATCCTTCCTCGACCACCTGTTCGATGTGCTGCGGAAGCGTACCCAGTACCGCCTCGGCAAGATCGCCGACCGGCTGGAGCTGCTGGGCGGCTACCTGATCGCCTACCTCAACCTGGATGAAGTGATCCGCATCATCCGCGAGGAGGACGAGCCCAAGCAGGAACTCATCAAGACCTTCGACCTCACCGACCGGCAGGCCGAAGCCATCCTCAACATGCGCCTGCGGAGCCTCCGCAAGCTGGAGGAAATGGAGATCCGCAAGGAAGACGCGGCGCTCCGCAAGGAACAGGCCGAGCTTCAGGACCTGCTTGCCTCCCCTGCCAAGCAATCCAAGCGCATCAAGAAGGATCTAGCGGACCTCAAGAAGCGCTTCGGCCCGGAGACCGAGATCGGCAAGCGCCGCACCACCTTCGAGGTGGCCAAGGACATGCCGGCCATCCCGCTCGAGGCGATGATCGAGAAGGAGCCCATCACCGTCATCTGCTCCGAGAAGGGCTGGGTGCGCGGCATGAAGGGCCATATCAGCCTGGACGAGGAGCAGAAGTTCAAGGACGGCGACGGCCCCGCCTTCGCCTTCCACGCCTACACCACCGATAAGATCCTGGTGGTGGCGGATACGGGCCGCATCTACTCGCTGGGCGCGGACAAGCTCCCCGGCGGGCGCGGCTTCGGCGATCCGATCCGCCTGATGATCGACCTCGATTCCGATGCCCGCGTGGTCGAAATGCGGCCATGGCAGGCGGGCGCCCGGTATCTGGTCGCCTCCAGCGACGGCCGCGGCTTCGTCGTAGCGGCGGAGAACGTGCTGGCCCAGACGAAAACCGGCCGTCAGGTCATGCGTCCCAAGGGCGATGCCAAGCTGGTGGTCTTCCGCCCGCTGGAGGGCGACCACATCGCCGTCATCGGCGACAATCGCAAGCTGCTCATCTTCCCGCTCGAACAGGTGCCGGAACTGGCCTCCGGTCAGGGCGTCACCCTCCAGAAGTACAAGGACGGCGGCCTTGCCGACCTCACCCTGTTCACTCTGGCGGAGGGTCTGTCCTGGCCGATGGGCGGCTCGACGGGGCGCACCCGCACCGAGACCAACCTGACGGACTGGATCGGCACCCGTGCCCAGGCGGGCCGTCTGCCGCCGATGGGCTTCCCCAAGAGCAACCGCTTCAGCGGGTAAGGCCAGCACAGCCTTAGGACAGGATGGGATATCCTGCGGCTAGGGAAGTGCGACCAAAGGGCTTGAGAAGCCGCGATCTTCCGCAATCGGGCCGGAACAAGCTCTGAAAACACGAAAGCCCCGGTGATGCCACCGGGGCTTTTCGTTTCAGCCAGGGCCTGAGCAGCCGGGGCTGCGGCCCCTCGTCCTATTCCTCAGTCGGGTTGGTTTTGAGGTAGGCGATCAGGTTCGCCCGGTCCTCCGGCTTCGGCACGCGGAACATCATGGATGTGCCCTTCACCATCGCCGTGGGGTTGGCGAGGAAGGTGTCCAGCGTCTTCTCGTCCCAGGTGATGCCGGAAGAGGCCATGGCCTTGCTGTACTTGAACTCCTGCTGGCCGGCCTTCCGGCCGAACACGCCGGCGAGGGTCGGGCCCATCATGTTCTCGCCCGGCACCAGGGAATGGCAGGTCGAGCAGCGCTTGAACACCTTGGCGCCCGCTGCCGGGTCGCCGTCAGCCGCTGCCGGAGTCGCGGCGGCCATCATCGCCATTACGCCAATCAGGGAAAAGCGGATCAACAAAACACCGTCTCCTTCTTTACCGTGCCCGTTGCGCTGCGCGGCACTGATTGCCCGCATCGCTTGTTGTCGTTGGTCCGCCTCACCCTATCGGATGGATGCCCCCGCGCCAACAGCCGCGCTTCCCTTTCGCCAACGGTTCAGCTTTTCCAGGGCAGCGCCAAGCGGCTACCATGGCCTGCAAGGACGGCAAGGGAGACAAGCATGGCATCAGGCGCCAGGCAGCTTTGGGCGGAGCGGGTGCGGGCCCGCTTTCCAGCCTGCCCCGGCTACTTCCGGGACGAGATTGCCGAACGGCTGGCCGTCCGCCTCGTCCCGCCGGGGCTGGAGCGGCAGGCGGTGGAGGAAATGGCCCGCTCGGTCATCCGCCACCAGCTGACGGACTACGACTCCCTGCTGGCCGAGCACACCCTCAGCCGGGAGGAAGCCCGGCAGATCGTCGAGATGGAGGTGGAGGACTGGCTGGCCGAATGGCAGGGCGGCAAGGCCTAGCCTGCCCCACAGCCGCTCAGGCGCGATACGCCCCGGCGGGAGCGGCCTGATCCTCGCACAGGGCAACAAGGCTGTCATCGAGCAGGCCGCGCGCGCCAGGCGTCAGGCGCTCTCCCGCAAGCTGCGCGATCGCCAGCTTCTCCAGAAGCATCGCCTGCCGGCAGCTCTGGATGGTGCCGCGCAACAGCGCGGCGGCAAGGCTCGTCGCGGAGCCTTCCTCCTGAAGCTGGGCCCGGCGCTCCAGCGTCGCGATCAGCTCGCGGCACTGGCGCAAGGCGCTTCCATGCGCGGCGCGAATGGCGGACAGCAGCGCCCCGGCCACGGGCTCCCCGGCTTCCGCGTCGAACCATGCCTCCAGCCGCTCCTGCCCATGCCGGGCGCAAAGCTCCAGCGCCGTTTCAACCATGTCGCGCAGCATGGGCGTAATGGTGCGCTGGCGCGCGCCGGGCGCGCCCGAGGTTGCGGCTTCAAGGGCCCTGCAATACCGCTCCAGACGGCTGTGGTCGGCGACCAGCCGCATCAGGTCGAGTTCCGTAATCATGTGCCAGCAGCGCTCTCGCCGCCCAGGGGAGCCATTGCCCGCTTGGTATGCCATCATTGCGGCTGATCCCGAAAATGTTTCGTGGTGGACTGGTTGGCTTATCCTCCTGCCAGCCGGCGCCTATGCCCGCATTGATCCTGGTCAAGACTATAACCGCAGGACTTCGCTTGGGTTTCCCTTTAGGGCGCGCGCATCAGGCCCGCTCGGCCAGCTTGAGGCCAACGACCCCCGCCACCACCAGCAGGATCGAGGCGATGCGGAACAGGGTTGCGGGCTCCCGGAACAGGACAATGCCCATCACCGCGCCGCCGACGGCCCCCACGCCCATCCACACCGCATAGGCGGTGCCCACGGGAATGAACCGCGTCGCCTGCGAGAGCAGCCACATGCTGACAAAGGCAGCAATGGCAAAGCCCACGGACGGCCACGCGCGGGTGAAACCGTCCGACATTTTCATGAAGTACATCCAGGCCACTTCCAGCAGCCCGGCCACGAACAGCAGTATCCAGCCCATGATGACAGCCTCCAGCTGTAAATCATGGAACTTAGTCTGTTCGGATGACATCTCCTTGTCCAGCGGTCGCCGCAGCGTCGCGCCGGTTCATGATGCGAATGCAGATGATGGAGACTTCGTAGAGCAGGCACAGCGGCACCGCCAGCATGAGCTGGGAGATGACGTCCGGCGGCGTCACCACGGCGGCGACGGCGAAGGAGAGAACGATGGCATAGCGCCGCCCCTTCACCAGCGTCTCGAGCGAGAGGATGCCCACCCGCGCCAGCAGCACCAGCAGCACCGGCAGGAGAAAGGCGAAGCCGAAGGCGAGGATCATGTGCATGACGAGCGACAGGTAATCGCCCATCGCCGGCAGGGCTTCCTGCGCGACGCCGCCCAGTTCGCTGTGGTTCTCGAAGCTGAGGAAGAAGCGGAACGCGGCCGGCATCACGAAGAAGTAGGCCAGCGCCGCGCCCATCAGGAACAGCACCGGCGTCGCGATGAGGAACGGCAGCAGCGCCTTCTTCTCGTTGCGGTAGAGGCCGGGGGCGATGAACAGCCAGATCTGGTTGGCGATGATCGGGAAGGCCACGAAGAACCCGGAGAACAGCGCCACCTTCAGCTGCACGAAAAAGGCTTCGTACAGTTTGGTGTAGATGAGCTTCGCCCCTTCCCGGCCGCCGAAGGCCACGGCCAGCGGCTTGGTGAGGAAGGCGAAGATGTGGTCGGCGAAGTAGAAGCTGACGGCGCAGGCCAGCGCCAGCGCCAGCACGGCATAGAGCAGGCGCTGGCGCAGCTCGATCAGGTGATCGAGCAGCGGCGCCTTGGTTTCGTCGATGTCATTAATCACAGACGTTGCTCCGACGCCGCGCGCGGCGCGTCCTCCGTCACGCGGGCCTCGGCGGCGTCAACCGGCACGGTGGCGGCGGCGCCGGCGGCCTCTTCCCGGTCATCATCGGTGGATGGCTCGGTAGGAGACGGCTCGGTAGGAGACGGGGCGGTAGGGGTAGCGGTGGTCGTTGCGGCAGCGGGCGCGCTCACGGCGGAGTCCGCGGCAGAGAAGACCTGTGCCGCTTCCCCCGGTGTCCGCGGGGCGGGCTCCGGGTCGGGGTGCTCCCGCATGATGCGTTCCCGCTGTTCCTGAAATTCGGCTTCCTGCATCATCTGCTCGAAACCGGAGCGGATCTGGGACGTCAAGGCGCGACCCCGGCGAATCCACTGGCCAACGGCGCGCATCAGCTTGGGCAGGTCCTTGGGACCCACCACCAGCAGCGCGACGATCGCCACGAGCAGCAGCTCGGAAGAGGCAATGTCAAACATCTCGGAAGCCGTTCAGGGCCGAAATCAGCTCTTGGCTTCTTCCTTGGTCGTGCCCGCGGACTCGACCCGGTCAGTGCCCGCAATCCGCTGTTGCGGCTGGGGGGCGGCCGGCTGGTTGTGGGTTTCGGGCTCGTCGGTGATGCCCTTCTTGAAGCTTTTGATGCCCTTGGCAACGTCGCCCATGATGTCCGAAATCCGGCCACGCCCGAAGAGCAGGATGACGACCAGGATCAGGACTGCCCAATGCAGCAAGCTAAAGCTGCCCATAAGTGAACTCCTCGTTTGGCCCCGGCGCATATGCGGAGCCATTAGCCTTCAGCGCGTATTTAAGGCGTTACCCGGCAACTTACCACAGATCAACTGCGGACGCGGCGTCACGCCCCATGGTCTTGCCCAACAACCCGTTCCGGATCATAGGGATGCGCGTCTTCCCCGTCCATCTCATCAAGGTCCGTCTCGGCGTAAGCCTCTCCCGCTTCAGCCGATGCGTCGCCGTTTTCCGGGGATTCCGGGTCCAAAGGTTCCGATTCTTGGGCTTCCTCGGCCCCGTCGCCCTCGCCTTCAGCTTTGGGAGCAGCCGCGTTGGTGAGCTGCTGGGCCAGCTGCACGTCAATCGGCTCGAGCAAGCCCGCCGCCTTCAACTCCTCAAGGCCCGGCAGGTCCTTGATCGATTCCAGGCCGAAGTGAGCCAGGAACTCCAGCGTGGTGCCATAGACCACCGGGCGGCCCGGCGCCTCGCGCCGGCCCACCGGCTTCACCCAGCCCGCCTCCATCAGGAGGTCGAGCGTGCCCTTGGAGAGGGAGACGCCGCGGATGTCCTCGATGTCCGCCCGGCTCACGGGCTGGTGGTAGGCGACAATCGCCAGCGTCTCGACCGCCGCGCGGGAGAGCCGCTTGCTCTCGTCCACTTCCTTCCGCATCAGGAAGGCGAGGTCCGGCGCGGTCTGGAATAGCCAGGTGCCGCCGCGCTTGACGAGGTTGACCCCCCGCCCCTCGTATTGCTCCACCAGCGCCTTGAGAAGCGCGCCCACGTCCGCGTCCTCCGGCAGGCGCTCGGCGATGTCGGCTTCCCTTAAAGGCTCGGTGGCGGCGAACAGAATGGCTTCCACCATACGCAGGTGGTCGGGGTTATAGGTCATTCGCTGTCCCGTTTCTTCACGTAGAGCGGGCCGAACGGCTCCAGCTGCTGCACCTCGGCCTTGCCGAGGCGCGTCATCTCAAGCGTGGCAAGGAAGGTGCTGGCAAGCGCCGATCGGCGGAAGTCCATATCGCCGCCTTCCGGCAGGAACTGGGCGATGTCCGTCCACTGCACCGTGTGGCCGATCAGGCGCTCAAGCCGGCTCATCGCCGCCTCCAGCGGCCACACCGGGCGGCGCTTGGGCTGGTAGGTCTGGCGGATGGTCTTGGCGCGGATCTCGGCGTAGGACTTCAGCAGCTCATAGAGCGTGCAGTCGAACGCCGCGCGTTTGACGATGGCGAGCCCTTCCGGGTTGCCGCGCGGGAACACGTCCCGCCCCAGCCGGTCGCGGCCGACCAGCCTTGCCGCCACGTCGCGGATCGCCTCCAGCCGCTGCAGCTGCAATTGCAGGCGGGCGGCCAGTTCCTCGGCGGAGGGCTCTTCCTCATCCTTCTCCGGCGGCAGCAGGAGGCGGCTCTTGAGGTAGGCCAGCCACGCGGCCATGACGAGGTAATCGGCCGCCAGTTCCAGGCGCAGGCGCCGCGCCTCGTTGATGAAGGCGAGATACTGCTCCACCAGCGCCAGAATGGAGATCTTGGCGAGGTCCACCTTCTGGAACCGCGCCATCTGGAGCAGGAGGTCGAGAGGCCCTTCGTAAGCTTCAAGACGGAGGAACAGCGTCTCGCCCCCCATCCTCAGCCGGAGTGCCCTCCGCCGGGGGATCACCCCGGTTTCCGGCAATGCGTCGTTGGCCTCAGTCTCGTTCATGCACAAGGGCTACCGGGGAAGGCCGTCTCAGGCAAGCGCCAGTAATGCGTCACGCTTGGCGGTGAGGCTGGCGATCAGCTCCTCGTCGCCGTGCGCCTCCGTCTTCGCCCAGCCCATGGCCGCCTCCAGTCGCGCCCGCGCCGCCTCGGAGATCTCCGGCAGAACGGACGCCACCTCCTGCATTTCGGCCAGAATGCCCGAGCAGTGCAGCACCACGTCGCAGCCCGCGTCCAAGCACCCCTGCGCCTTCTCGGCATAGCTGCCGCTGAGCGCCTTCATGTTGATATCGTCGGACATCAGCAGGCCAGAAAAGCCGATCTGCTCCCGGATCACTTGCGTGATGACCTTGGGCGAGAGGGTGGCGCAGCGCTCCGCGTCGATGGCGGTGTAGACCACGTGCGCGGTCATCGCCATGGGCGCATCGGCCAGCTTGGCAAAGGGCGCGAAGTCCTGCTCAAGGCTTTCCCACGGATCGTCCACCACCGGCAGCTCCAGGTGGCTGTCGCTGCGCGCCCGGCCGTGGCCGGGGATGTGCTTGATGACGCCGACGACACCGCCCTCGAGCAGACCCTCCAGCGTCGCCTTGCCGAGAGCGGCCACCTGTGTGGGCTCGAAGCCGTAGGCGCGGTCCCCGATCACATCGTGCGCGCCTGTGACCGGCACGTCGAGCACCGGCAGGCAATCGACCGTGACGCCGACGCTCCGCACCACCTCGGCGATGGCGCGGGCATTGAGCCGGGCCGCATCCATGGCCGAGACCGGCGAGACGTCGTAAAGATCGGCGAACCGTTTCGCGGGCGGAAACGCGGGCCAGTGCGGCGGCTTCAGCCGCGCGACGCGCCCGCCTTCCTGATCGATGAGAATAGGCAAGGCCTCGCCCCGGCCCGACAGGTCCTTCAGCGGATCGGTCAGCGCCTTCACCTGCTCCGGGTTCACGCAGTTGCGCTGGAACAGGATGTAGCCCGCCGGGTCGGTGGCGCGGAACAGCTCGCGTTCCGCATCCGTCAGGGCTGGCCCCTCAAGGCCGAAAAAAACTGGAATCACGCGCGTGGCCTCACGAAAAGCCTTATTGATCCGCCACCAGGCAGGGCTGGCCCGCCTTCTTCAGCCGGGCGCACAGGCTATCCGCCCGCACCTTGAGGCTGACGGGCCCTGCCCGCAGGCGGTACATGGTCTTGTTGCCTGTCTTCACCGGCTGGATATCCGGGCTCAGCTTCTCCAGTTCCTTCTCATACTTCTGAGAGAACTGCTGCCAGCCCGCATTGGCCCGCTCGATGGAAGAGAAGGCCCCCAGCTGGAGGAAGTAGGCAGGTTTCCTTGGCGCTTCCGGCTTGGCCTCCTCCGCCTTGGCTTCGGGCTTGGGGGCGGCAGCCGTCTTCGGGGCCTGCGCGGCGGGCGGCACCAGTTGGGTCGGCCCTTCGGTGCCTTGCGCTGGTTCTGCCTGAAGCTGCTGCAGCTCCGGCGGAGGCGGCGGCGCCGGCCGCTCCACCGGCTGTTCGGGGCCTGTCGCCAGCTTGATCTCGGGCGCGGGGTCCTTGCCGCTCGCCACCTGGCCGATCATCATGCCCTCGCCGTCCACCTTCATGCCGCCGGGGTCCAGCGGCTTTTCGCGGAACGGCTCCTTGGGCGCGAGGATCAGCGGCGGCTCGCCGTTTTCGCCCGCGACGATGGCGCTGCCGTAGGGGTCGGTCTTCTCGCCGGACGAAATCGCCACAAGCGTGCCCACCAGCGCCACGACAAACACCGCCGCTCCGCCGATGAGCCACTTGCGCGACAATATCGTGTCGCCGTCCTCCGAGAGGGCGGCAGGTTCAAGCCACGGCGGGCTGTCGTCGTCGCCTCCACGGGCGCGCGCCATCAGTGCATCTCCTCCACCGGTTCGACCCCCATGATGGCCAGGCCGTTGCGGATAACCTGCGCCACCGCGCTGATGAGGGCAAGCCGCGCCCGGCTCAGTTCCGCATCGTCCACGATGAACCGCAGGGAAGGATCGTCATTGCCCCGGTTCCACAGGCCGTGGAAGGCGGCGGCAAGGTCATAGAGGTAGAAGGCGACGCGGTGCGGCTCGTGCGCCTGCGCCGCCGCTTCCACCTGGCGCGGCCACTGGCAGGCGAGCTGAATGAGCGCCGCCTCTTCCGGCGCGCTCAGCCGCTCCAGCTGGGCGGCGGACACGGTGTCCAGCCCCTCGACCGAGAGGCCAGCATCGGCCGCTTTCCGCATCACCGAGCGGATGCGGGCGTGGGCATACTGCACGTAGAACACCGGGTTCTCGCGGCTCTGCTCCAGCACCTTGGCGAAGTCGAAGTCCAGCTGGGCATCGGCGCGGCGGGTGAGCATCATGAAGCGCACCACATCGCGGCCCACTTCCCGCACCACGTCCGCCAGCGTCACGAAGCTGCCCGCGCGCTTGGACATCTTGTAGGGCTCGCCACCCTTGAACAGGCGCACCATCTGGCACAGCTTCACATCCAGCGGCACGCGGCCGCCGGAGATGGCTTTGACGGCCGCCTGCATGCGCTTCACATAGCCGCCGTGGTCCGCGCCCCAGATGTCGATGAGCTGGGTGAAGCCCCGGTCCACCTTGGTCTTGTGGTAGGCGATATCGGCGGCAAAGTAGGTCCAGGAGCCATCCGACTTCTTCAGCGCGCGATCGCTGTCGTCGCCGAAGTCGCTGGAGCGGAACAGGGTCTGCGGGCGCGGCTCCCAGTCCTCGGCCGCCTCGCCCTTGGGCTTCTCCAGCGTACCCACGTAGACGAGGCCCTGCGCTTCCATGTCGGCCAGCGTCTTGGCGATGGAGCCGTCCTCGTGCAGCGCGCGCTCGGAGGAGAAGACGTCGTGCCGGATGCCAAGCAGGCTCAGGTCTTCCTTGATCATCTCCATCATTGCGCCGGAGGCTTCCCGCTTGAACAGCACGAGCCATTCGCTTTCCGGCGCGTCGAGGTACTGGTCGCCGTACTTCTCGGCCAGCATCTGCCCGACCGGCACCAGATAGTCGCCCGGATAATAGCCTTCGGGAATCTGGCCGATGTCCCGGCCGAGGGCTTCCTGGTAGCGCAGGTGCGCGGAGCGGGCGAGCGTGTCCACCTGGCCGCCCGCATCGTTGATGTAATATTCCTTCGTGACCTTGTACCCCGCCCACTGGAGCAGGTTGGCCAGCGCATCGCCCACCACCGCGCCGCGGCAGTGGCCCACGTGCATGGGGCCCGTCGGGTTGGCGGAGACGTACTCCACGTTGATCGGCGCGCCCTGGCCGATGGCCGAGCGGCCATAGGCCTCGCCCGCCTTTAAAATCTGCGCGACCTGCGCGGTCCAGTAAGCGGCCCTCAGCTTGAGGTTGATGAAGCCGGGGCCGGCCACGTCCACCTTCTCAACGTCCGCGTCCTCGCGGAGCTTCCCGGCCAGCGCCTCGGCGATGACGCGCGGCGGCTTGCCCGCAGGCTTGGAGAGCACCAGCGCCGCGTTGGTGGCGAGGTCGCCGTGCGACGGGTCGCGGGGCGGCTCGACCGTCACCGCCTTGAAATCCAGCCCCTGCGGCAGGTCTCCGCTTTCCGCCAGCGCGGCCAGTGCGGACTTCACCCGCTCCTCGAACACATGAAAGACGTTCATCAAAAACCCGTTCTATATCTTCGGCCGTCCTGTATCCCGGCTGCCCTAAATCTCGATCGGTTTGCGGCCCGTCAGCCGGGCCAGCTCCCGAAGCGCGAAATTGTCCGTCATCCCGGCGATGAAGTCTGCCACCGTCCGCACCCTGTCCGGAATTGCGGCGTGCGCTGCGCGGCCCGACCATTCTGGCGGCATCCGCATGGGATCGTCCAGATAAAGGTCGAACAGGTCGCTGATGACCCCCTTCGCCAGGTCGGTAATGTGCTGGACCTTGTAGTGGCGGTACATCCGGGTACGCAAGAAGTGTTTCAGCTCCCGCTCCTGCGTGCGGGCGGCGTCGCTGAAGCAGGCGATCGGCCTGCCCGCGGTGCGAATGTCATCCGCCGACTGCGGTTGCAGCGCCTCCAGCCGCGCGTGCGTCTCGCCCAGGAGATCGAGCACCAGATGCCCCACCATCTCGCGGATCAGCTCGGCGCGCAGCCGGTCCTTCGGCGCGTTCGGATACGTGCGGGTCAGTCGCCCCCACGTCTCGGCCACCAGCGGCACGGCGAGAAGGTCCTCCAGCGTGAACAGCCCGGCGCGCAGGCCGTCGTCCACGTCGTGGGTGTTGTAGGCGATATCGTCCGACAGCGCGGCCACCTGCGCCTCAAGGCTGGCGTAGGTGGAAAGTTCCAGGTCGTGCCCGGCTACATACTCCGCCAGCGCCCACGGCGGGCTCAGCACCGGCCCGTTATGCTTGGCCAGCCCTTCCAGCGTCTCCCACGTGAGGTTGAGGCCATCGAACGGCACGTAGCGGTGCTCCAGCTTCGTGACGATGCGAATGGTGTGGGCGTTGTGGTCGAACCCGCCCCACGCCGCCATCTTGTCGGAGAGCGCTTCCTCGCCCGCGTGGCCGAAGGCGGTGTGGCCGAGGTCGTGGGCGAGTGCGAGCGCTTCGGTCAGGTCTTCATCGAGCCGAAGGCGCCGGGCGATGGAGCGGGCGATCTGGGCGACTTCCAGGCTGTGGGTGAGGCGCGTGCGGTAGTGATCCCCGTCCACCGAGACGAACACCTGCGTCTTGTGCTTCATCCGGCGGAAGGCGGTGGAGTGGATGATGCGGTCCCGATCGCGCTGGAACGGGGTGCGCCCTGGGCTTTCCTCCTGCGCGTGCAGCCGCCCGCGCGTGCGTGCGGGATCTGCGGCATAGGGTGCGTGATGATCGGACAAGACGCCCCTCCGGGTCAGCGGTTCAGCCAAATCAGCGGTTTGCCTATCAGCGGCTTAGGGGCTCTATATCCGCAACACCGCGCTTTATCACGGATTTTATCCCGGCAGCGTCCAGTTTGTCCGCCATGTCCCGGGCCTTGGCGAGACTGTCGTAGGGCCCGACCATCAGGCGGAAGTAGGTCGTGCCGTTCACCGGCTGGGCTTCGACGGACGGCTCCTGCCCCGCCAGCAGGCCGGTCGCCTTGCGCCCGGCGGCTTCCCACGCCTTGCCCAGCTTGGCGCGGTCGGTGAAGCTGGCCAGCTGCAGCCAGTATCCCTGCCCCGCTGGCACCGCCCCCTTGGCCGCTTGCGGGGCCTGAGGCCGGGGTCCGGCCACAAGCTCAGGCGCAGGCGGGGGCACGGGCTTGGGGGCTTCGGCCACCCGCACCATCTTCGGCTCGGGCGCTGCCATCAGCAGTGGCGCGGCGGGAGCCGCCTTCGGCTCCGCAAGCGAGGCGCCCGGCGCCGGCTCATCGGCCACCTCGGTCGCCTTCACCTCGAACACGTCGAGGCCAGGCGCCTCCGCCCCGGCTTTATCCGGCATCGCGCTGGCCGGAGCCGCAGTTGCCGGGCCCTCGGCCCCCTGCCCACCCGCCGGGCTGCCTTCCGCCTGCGGCAGGCGGCGGTAGTGGGCGGCGTAAGCCTTCACCTGCGGCGGCAGGGTCGGCAGCATTTCAAGAAAGCTGCGCTGCGAGTCGGCCAGTTTCCCGTCCGGCACGGCAGTGCCGGCGATCTCCAGCGCCGTCCCGGTCTGGCCCGAAAGGGCGTAGATGATCGCCAGCGTCTCGCGCACCGGCTGTTCCATGGCGGGGTCGTTCACCTGCATCTGGAGGATGCGAAGCGCCGCTGGATAATCCTCCTGCAACGCCAGCGACAGCGCCACCCGCATCGGCAGGCCCCGCTCGGCCGGGCTCAGCGTGATCGCATGGCTGAATGCCCGCTGCGCCTCCAGATGATCGCCCGCCAGATCGTGCGCGATGCCCCGCTGCACCCATAGCGGACCAGCATTCGCGCCGCCTCCCGTCTGCCCGGCACCTGTCTGCCCGCCCCCTGCCTGCTCCGCCCGGTCCAGCGCTTCCAGCGCCTCCTCGGGCCGTTGCCGCTGGTTCAGGCTGGCCGCCAGCCAGATCAGCGCTTCGGCGTCCTGCGGCTGCTTTGACGCCAGTTGCGCCGCCTGCTCGTAGACGAGGCCCGCCCGGCCCGTCCGCACCGCCAGCCCCACGAGCGCGCGCAGCGCCTCCTCGTCCTTCGGGTTCTCGTTCAGTGCCTTCTGGTAAAGGCCAAGCGCCGTCTCCGTGTCGCCCCGTGCCTCGAAGCGACGGCCGAGGCTGAGGGAGGTGTCCGCGCTCAGCTCCAGCGCTTTTCCCGCGCCGCGCCGCTTCTCCGCCGCCATGCCGGGGCTGGCGCACGAGGCGAGCGTGAGCGCAAGCGCCGCCCCCAGCCCCAGCGAGCGGGCCAGGCGGCGTGTCGGGCGAACATGAAACCTGTCGATCCGGTGCATGGCGTCCTTCCCTGCCACAAGATCAGGTAAGGGATGATTAACGCGGGAGAATATGGGCCGCCATCGGAGAATGACCCGTCCCGCGCCCAATTTTCTCCGCCGGGCGGCATAACGGCGCGAGGCCTGCCCCTGGTACGCCCCGCAAAGGCCCGTAGAGGCACCTTACAGCGCCAAAACGAACCCGCCCGCTACCACCCTAGCCGAAATAGGCAAAAACCTCTCCACGAGCGTTTAAAGCCGATCTAGGGGCATATGGGCTTTTGTCCGGATGATGCGGGGCACCAAGGCCATCCGGAAGGGTGCGTTCCGATAAAAACGAATGGGGAGTTGCCAAGGGGGCCTGCGACCCCCTTGGCAAACCTTCACCCCAAGAGGTTAGTCAATATCCTCGACCGCCACCTTCTCGCCGGTGACGCGCTGGGACAGGGCCGCGGCCATGTACGCGTCCAGCTCGCCGTCCAGCACCAGCTGCGGCTGGGTGTTGACGACGCCGGTCCGCAGGTCCTTCACCATCTGGTAGGGTTGCAGGACGTAGGAGCGGATCTGGTGGCCCCAACCGATGTCGGTCTTGGCCGCCTGGGTGGCGGCTGCCTCGGCCTCGCGCTTCTGAAGCTCGGCCTCGTAGAGGCGGGCCTTCAGCATCTTCATGGCCGTGGCGCGGTTCTTGTGCTGGGAGCGCTCGTTCTGGCACGCCGCCACGATGCCGGTCGGAATGTGCGTGATCCGCACCGCCGAGTCCGTGGTGTTGACGTGCTGACCGCCCGCGCCCGACGACCGGTAGGTATCGATCTTGAGATCCTTCTCGTTGATCTCGATCTCGATGTCGTCGTCGATGGCCGGATAGACCCACACCGAGGTGAAGCTGGTGTGCCGCCGCGCGTTGCTGTCATACGGCGAGATCCGCACGAGGCGGTGCACGCCGCTTTCCGTCTTGGCCCAGCCGTAGGCGTTCTCGCCCTTGATGAGGTAGGTGCAGGACTTGATGCCCGCCTGCTCGCCGGGGTGCCGGTCGATCAGCTCCACCTTGAAGCCGCGGCGTTCCGCCCAGCGCGCATACATGCGCGCCAGCATTTCGGCCCAGTCGTTGGATTCCGTGCCGCCCGCGCCCGAGTTGATTTCGATGTAGCAGTCCGAGGCATCGGCCTCGCCCGACAAAAGCGCCGCGACCTTGTCGCGCTCCGCCCGCTTGGCCAGCTCCGCCAGCGCGGCAACGCCGTCGTCCACCATGCCCTCGTCGCCCTCTTCCTCGGCGAGTTCGATGAGCCCGATGGTATCTTCCAGCTCCCGCTCGATGTCGCGGTAGGCCGTGATGGCCTCGTCCAGCCGCCGACGCTCGCGCATCAGGGACTGCGCCTTCTTGGGATCGTTCCACAGCGACGGATCTTCCGCCGCCGCGTTCAGCTCATCGAGCCGCCTTAGCGCCCGATCCCAGTCAAAGAAACCTCCTCAGCAGGTCCAGCGCCTGCTTGATTTGGATGACGTGTGCTTCCGCTTCCGCGCGCATTTTTCCTTGCTTCCCGCATGTGAAAAGGGAGCCCCCACGCCGGGGGCAAGAACCGTTGGAAAAGCCAGACCCGGCCTCCAATGTCAATGTTTGAATATGGGAACGCCCGCCCGAGCGGGGGAGTGGCTGGCTGTCATTGATATAGGTTTTATTGGAATTTTTTGCAGAGGGTCTCGGACCCTCTGCACTCCCTTTCGATTGTCGGCCGCGTTTCGGGAGCGCACTGGAAACACAGCCGTATCAACAGCTGGAATAAATGGGCCGCGCCCATCACGAAGGGCAGGTTCAAAAAACGAATGGGAGGTGCAGGAGGGGCAAGCCCCTCCTGCAAGATCAATCCCTTAAATCAGTAAATCCCGCTCCAAAGGCGGCAGCCGGTCTGCCGCCGTCAGTAGATGCCGCCCATGGTCTCGACGAATTCGGTGTCGGACTGGACGATCTGCGGCTTGCCGAGCGCGACGAAGCGGCGCGGCTCAAGGCCCGGCTTGAAGGCTTCCCAGATCACGTCCGGCCCGTCGGAGGTGGCGAGCTTGCCGGTCTTGCGGTTCACCTTGACGAAGCGCAGGCCCGCCGGGGCCACGAACTGCTGCTTGGGCGCGTCCTTCAGGGCCTCTTCAGCGAATTCCTTCCAGATGGGGGCGGCGACCGTGCCGCCCTGCGCCCAGCGGCCCATGCCGCGCGGGGTGTCGTAGCCGACGTAGAGCCCCGCCGCCAGGTCCGGCGTCATGCCCATGAACCACACGTCCTGCGAGTTGTTGGTGGTGCCGGTCTTGCCCGCCAGCGGCCGGTCGAGCACGCGCAGACGGCGGGCCGTGCCCCGCTGCACCACGCCTTCGAGCATGTGCACCACCTGATAGGCGGTGCGCGGGTCGATCACCTGCTTGCGGACATCCGCCACCTGCGGCATGCCCTCGCCCTGCC
Organism: Pedomonas mirosovicensis; assembly: GCF_022569295.1. Taxonomy (NCBI): domain Bacteria; kingdom Pseudomonadati; phylum Pseudomonadota; class Alphaproteobacteria; order Sphingomonadales; family Pedomonadaceae; genus Pedomonas; species Pedomonas mirosovicensis. Next base: position 2,078,677 of record NZ_JAKFIA010000001.1, read on the forward strand.
AGTCGTCGGCGGCGCAGCTGGGGCAGTTGCGGGTGTCGCTCTTGTAGATGGTGCGGCCATGGCGGTCCTGCACGCGGTCGATGAGGATGGGCTTCAGCTGCTTGCCGCCGTTGGCGAGCATGCCGTAGGCGGCGGTCAACCGCATCACGGTGGTCTCGCCCGCGCCCAGCGCCATGGCGAGCATGGGGCTCATCCGATCAACGATGCCGAGGCGCACCGCCATGTCCGCCACCTTGGTCATGCCGACGCTGTTGGCGAGCCTGACCGTCATCAGGTTGCGGGACTGCTCGAGGCCCGTCCGCAGCGTCTGCGGGCCTGAGCCGCGGCCCGAGAAGTTGCGGAAGCATTTGACGCCGAGCCGCCCGCCCTGATCGACGCAGAAATCCTCGTCGAGCACGATGGAAGCGGGCGTGAAGCCGTTGTCCAATGCTGCGGCATAGACGAACGGCTTGAAGGACGAGCCCGGCTGGCGCAGCGCCTGCGTTGCACGGTTGAACTGGCTGCGGCGGGCATCGAAGCCGCCCACCAGCGCCAGCACGCGGCCCGTCAGCGTATCCATGGCGACGAACCCGCCCGAGACCTGCGGAATCTGGCGCAGCGCGTAAGTATTCTTCGTGCCCTCGACCTTCTCCACCGGGATCACGTCGCCGGGTTTCAGCAGCTGCGAGGCGGGCTTGCCATCCTGCCGCCGGGTGGCGTTGCTGGCGGGCAACCGCCCTTGAGAGCCATCCTCGAAGCCAAGGATGGAGGTGCTGCCTTGCCGTTCCAGAACCACGGCGGCGCGCCAGTCGTCGTAGCCCACCGGCACGTTGAGCCGGGCAAGCCGCTTCTGCCAGCCGTCGCCCAGGTCGATGGTGCCCACCGGCCCGCGCCATGCCTTGGCGCGCTCATAGTGCACGAGGCCGTCGCGCATGGCCTTTTCGGCGGCGCGCTGCATGTCCGGGTCGATGGAGGTGTAGACCCACAGGCCGCCCCCATAAACCTTGTCCTCGCCGTAGACATCGATGAGCGTGCGCCGCACCTCCTCGACGAAATACTCGCCCAGCCGCGAGCGCGGGCGCGACCGCACCGCCGCGAGCGAAATGTCCTTCGCCACCGCCGCGTCATACTGGCCTTGCGTGATGTAGCCGTTCTCCAGCATCTGGCCGAGCACGTAGTTGCGGCGCTCCAGCGCCATGTCGTGATACTTGGCCTGTCCGTAGAGGCTCGGCCCCTTCGGAAGCGCGGCGAGGAACGCCGCCTCTTCCACCGTCAACGCATCCAGCGGCTTGTTGAAGTAGGCGAGCGAGGCCGCGCCGACGCCGTAGGAATTGCGGCCGAGGAAGATCTGGTTGAGGTACAGCTCGAGGATGCGCTCCTTCGGCATGGCCTCTTCCAGCCGCCGGGCGAGAATGGCCTCGCGCGCCTTGCGGGTGTAGCTCACCTCGCGGCCCAGCATCATCGCCTGCGCCAGCTGCTGGGTGATGGTGGACGCGCCGACCGGCCGCCGGTCGCTGCCGATGTTCTTGATGTTGGTCAGCATCGCGCGGGCGATGCCGGGATAGTCCAGCCCCTTGTGCTTGTAGAAGGTCTTGTCTTCCGCCGAGATGAAGGCATGGCGCACCAGCGCGGGGATCTCATCGTAGGCGGTGTAGATGCGCCGCTCGCGCTGGAACACGGCGAGGATCGACCCATCGCCCGCCAGCACGGTCGTCGGCAGGTCCGGCTCGTAGCCGCGCAGCTCATCGACCGAGGGTAGACCCTGCGAGAAGACGCCGTACAGCACGCCGCCGGCCACAAGCCCGGCCACCGCCAGCCCGCCGAGGCCCACCAGCCACTTGCGCCTGCGGCTTATCGTCCCGCCGGAGCGAAACCAGCGCGTCTTGCGGCCGCCCGCATCGTCCCCGGCCTTGTCCGAGGAAGGGCTGTGATGATCGTTCTGGCCCGGTTCAGCCACGGTGGGCTCCTTGCTAGAGCAGCTTTCGAGCAGGGCGGTTCACCCTGCGATAAACAAAAGTGCGATCCAAAAATGGCGCTGTCGCGGCGAGAGCGTTTACGGCGCTTTGCCGGTCGAGACAACCTGCCAGCCCCCATCTGCTAATACGGCAGACTGGAAACGCGCAGACGCTGGTCACGGTGCGACGGCTCCCCAAAACTTCAGGACTCCTTGAAATCCAGGTCAGGACGCGCCGGCGATCGAAGCCGTCTGCGCCATGGTACGCTGGAAATAGGCCTCGACGGCAGCCCGCACGCCCTTGGCGATGGTGGCCTGCCCGGCCTTGGAAAAGAGGTATTTGGAATCGCCCTCGTTGGACATGTAGCCGGTTTCCAGCAGCACCGAGGGCACGTCCGGCGCCTTCAGCACGCGAAAGCCCGCGAAGCGATGGTTGTTGGAATGGAAGTAGCGGTGCTTGCCCACTTCCCGCACCACGATGCCGGCGAACTCGGCCGACAGGTTCATGGTCTCGCGCTGAACGAGGTCGATGAGGATGTCGGTCACGTCCGGGCTTTCCGCGCCCAGGTTGATGCCGGCGATGATGTCCGCCTTGTTTTCCTTGGCGGCCAGCCGCTCGGCTTCCTTGTCCGACGCCTTCTCGGACAGGGTGTAGACGGTGGCGCCGTGCACGTCCGGGCGGGCGATGGAATCCGCATGGATGGAGATGAACAGGTTGGCCCCGGCCTCGCGGGCGATCTCCACCCGGCGGCCGAGCGGAATGAAGATGTCGGTGGAGCGGGTGAGCACCGCCTTCACCTTGCCGGAGCGGTCCAGCTCCGCCTTGATCGCCTTGGCGATGGCGAGCGTGACTTCCTTCTCCCACTTGCCCTTGAGGATGCTGGGCGCGCCGGGGTCCTGCCCGCCGTGGCCCGCATCGATGACAACGATCGGCAGGGCCGTCGGCGCAACCGGCGCCGCGGGAGCCAGCGCGGGCGCGGCGGGAGCCTGGGGAACCGGCGCGGGCGCGGCAGCGGCGGTTTGGGTTGCCGGCGCGGCCTCAGCCGCTGCGGCCTGGACCGGCGCGGCCGCAAGCGCGAGGCTGCGGCTGCCCTGCCTGAGCGCGGCAACGAACCCGGCGCGATCCGTCGCCTTCACCTGCAGCCGCAGGGCATGGCGGCCCGGCACGCCCGCCGCATCCACCACGGCAACGGCGTCGCTGTTCAGATCAATGACGAGGCGGCCCAGCTGCGGGGTATTCTGGCCAAGCCGCACCGACTTGACCGGCCCGCCGCTGCCCGAAGGCTTCGCGCCGCTGACGGAGACGCCCGGAAAATCGATGACGATGCGCGGCGACTTATCGAGGTAGAACAGGCGCGGCGCGTCGAACGGCCCGTCCAGTTCCACCGTCACCTGCGCGTCCGCCCCCTGCCCGCTGGCGGAAACCGCCGTGATCCGCGCCGCCTCGGCCGTGCCCGGCGCGCCGATCAGAACCAGCGCCAGAACGCAGAACGCCACCGCGCACGCGACACGCCAGACAGCCTGCCAGCAGGCAACCTGTTCTGGGCAAACGCCCCAATCGACCCGCCAAGGGCCGCCCCCTGCATCCTGTCCTGCACTCACGCCTGTTTGCTGCCGCCCAATTAAAGGATTAATCGCTGCTGTGTTATCGATCGTATGCTTGGGTTTGCGGGCCACATTAATCGGCCAAGGCTTGCTGAACAAGCACTGAACCGACAAACCGTGCTCCTTGGGCGCATCTCCTGTCGGAGTTGGGTTGTGGATCGCCTAAATTGGTGTTAGCTGTCCAAATGTTACAGTTTCGGTGTTCAACGCGGTCAGCGTCGTCCCCCTGCCACCCGGCCCCCTGTTGGGATCGCGAGTATTGCCAGGCTGACGGAGCGCTTTGACGACAAGGATTGCAATCGATGGGCCGATCGTCGGGCGAAGGAGCTAAGGAGAGGATGGAACGCCTCCCTTGTGCCGCGCTCCCGGACGTACGGCCGTTGAACATCCGGCCCCTGCAACGTTTTGTGCTGCCCCGTTCACGCGGGCAGCTGTTGTCTCAGACACACGCAGCCGTTCGCGCCAGACGCCTTTGCGCGCCCGCCCGGCTGCGCGCATGGAGAATCTTGAATGTCAACTCGCATGTTAATCGACGCCCGCCACCCGGAGGAGACCCGGGTTGCCGTGGTGCGCGGCACTCGTATTGAAGAATTTGATTTTGAAGCAGCAACCAAGAAGCAGCTTAAAGGCAATATTTATCTCGCAAAGGTTACTCGGGTAGAACCGTCGCTTCAGGCGGCCTTCGTTGAATACGGCGGCAACCGCCACGGTTTCCTTGCTTTCAGCGAAATTCACCCGGACTACTACCAGATCCCGCACGAGGATCGTGAAGCCCTGCTTGAGGAAGAGGCCGCCGCAACCCGGCTGGACGACGCCGACCACCATGCCGATCACGACGAGGACGCCGGCGAGGACGTTGAAGCCGCCGAGGGCGAGGCCCGCGAGGCATCGGAAGCCACCGAGGCAAGCGAGGACGACCACGAGGACGAAGCCGAGGAAGCAATGCGCCGCCGGCGCACGGCCCTGCGTCGTCGCTACAAGATTCAGGAAGTCATCAAGCGCCGCCAGATCCTGCTCGTGCAGGTCGTGAAGGAAGAGCGCGGCGGCAAGGGCGCGGCGCTCACCACCTACCTGTCGCTGGCCGGCCGCTATTCGGTGCTGATGCCCAACACCACCCATGGCGGCGGCATCTCCCGCAAGATTTCCAGCCAGACCGACCGTCGTCGCCTCAAGTCCATCATGGCCGAGCTGAAACTGCCGGCCGGCATGGGCTGCATCATCCGCACGGCGGGCCTCAAGCGCACCAAGACCGAGATCAAGCGCGACTTCGACTATCTCACCCGACTGTGGGACGAGATCCGCGAGCAGACGATCAAGTCCATCGCGCCCGCGCTGATCTATGAAGACAGCAGCCTCATCAAGCGCGCCATCCGCGATATCTACTCGCGCGACGTGGACGAGGTGTGGGTTGAGGGCGAAGCGGGCTACCGCGCCGCCAAGGACTACATGCGCCTCCTGATGCCGAGCCACGCCAAGAAGGTGCATCTCTATCGCGACCGCGTGCCCCTCTTCCACCGCTACCAGGTGGAGGCGCAGCTGGAGAGCATGTATCGCCCGGTGGTGCAGCTGCGCTCCGGCGGCTACATCGTCATCAACCCGACCGAGGCGCTGGTGTCCATCGACATCAACTCCGGCCGGGCGACGAAGGAGCACAACATCGAGGAGACGGCCTACAAGACCAACCTTGAGGCCGCCGAGGAGATCGCCCGCCAGCTGCGCCTGCGCGACATGGCCGGTCTCATCGTCATCGACTTCATCGACATGGAGGACAAGAACAACGTCCGCAATGTCGAGCGCCGCTTGAAGGAAGCGCTGAAGAACGATCGCGCCCGCATCCAGGTGGGCCGCATCTCCAACTTCGGCCTGATGGAAATGTCGCGCCAGCGCCTGCGGACCGGCGTGCTGGAGGCATCGACCCACGTCTGCCCGCACTGCAACGGCGCGGGCTTCCTGCGGACCGTCCAGTCCTCGTCGCTCCATGTCCTGCGCGCGCTGGAGGAAGAGGCGATCAAGGCCCGCGCCTCGCACCTGCTGCTGCAGGTGCCGTCCGAAATCGCCATCTACATCCTCAACCGCAAGCGCTCCGAGCTGACCGAGCTTGAAGGCCGCTACGGCATCACCATCGAGGTGGAGCCCAAGGCCGATCTCATCGTGCCGAATTACGAGATCGAGCGCTCCGGCCCGCCGCCGGCCATCGCGCCGGTTGAGCTGGCCGCCCAGCCGGTTCCCGCCGAGGAGCCGGAGGAAGAAGACAACATCCTCGAGGAGGAGGAGGACGTCGAGGACGAGGCGGAGGAGACCACCACCGCCAAGGCCAACGGCCAGGCCCGTGAGGGTCGTGAAGCCCGCGAGGCCCGCGCCGAGGGTGACGAGGATCGCGGCGGCCGTCGCCGCCGTCGCCGCCGTCGCCGTCGCCGGAATGGCGAGGTCGGCACCGAGCCGCATCACGCTGCCGAGGGCGGCGAGGAAGGCGATGCCCTCCACGATGAAGCCCACCCTGCCGGAAACGGCGAGGAAACCCACGCCGAGGCCGCCGGTGAGCACGGCGCCGAGGGCGAGCGTCGCCGCCGTCGTCGCCGCCGCCGCCGCGGTGATCGGAGCGAGCGCCATGCCGCTGCCGAGGGGATGGAGGCGCCGTCCATCAGCGAGGCCGAAACCGCCGCGCCGGTGTCCGAGGCCGTGATGGAAGCGGTGTCCGAAGCCGTCACCGAGGCTGTTGGCGAACCCATCGCCGCTGCTCCGGCCGAAGCGGAAGCGCCGGCGGAAGCCGCCCCGGCTGAAACCGCCGCAGCGGAAGCGCCGGTGGAAGAGGCTCCCAAGCCGAAGCGCCGCCGCACCACCAAGGCCAAGGCGAAGACCGAGGCCGTGGCCGTGGAAGCAGAAGCGGAAGCGGAAGCGCCGGCGGAAGAGGCTCCCAAGCCGAAGCGTCGCCGTACCACCAAGGCAAAGGCCGCGGAGGCCGAGGCTGCGAGCACGGTCCCCGAGGAAAAGCCGGCCAAGGCCCCGCGCCGCACCCGCAAGACCACCAAGGCGGCCGCTGCGGCGGCAACCGCCCCGGCTGCGCCGGAAGCCGCGCCTGCCGCTCCGGCAGCCGAGGACTCCGGAGCCGAGCCATCTTCGGAGCCTGCCTTAGCGCCGGTCGCCACCGCGCCGGAGCCGGCAGCAGCTTCCGCACCGGCAGCCGCCAATGAAGACGCCGGCGCCGCCAACGAAACGGCGGAGCCTGCCGCCGAGCCGCGCCCGGCGCGCCGGGGCTGGTGGCAGCGCACCTTCAACGGCAGCTAAGCCGCCCGCCTCTCAAGGCTGATCCGATCCGGCCCCGCGTCCCCCAAGGCGCGGGGCCGTTTCGTTTGAAAGGGCCGCGCACCTTGCATGGATGGCAGCGCCTGCCGGAATGCAGAGGCACGCACGCGGGTTTGACCGGGCCCGTTCCCCAGAAGCGAACGGAAGTTCCAAGGGGACGAAGCCACGGCTGAGCGCCCCCTTGGCCTTCTTTGTTATTGGAACACACCCACGGACAACTTGCCGGCGCGGCCGTGTTCGCCCCTCCCTAAACGAGCAGGCTCTTTGCCTCCCAAAGAGCGCATCCCCATAAAAATGAACGGGGCGCAGGGGCCTCAATCCCCTGCAAAAACAAACTTCACACCCCCATCACCCGCTGGCGCTGCCGAGCCCCGGCTGGACGTCTGCTCGATTGACGAGGCGGCGGCGGATTGCCACTCTTGCGCGCATGATGAAGCTGTTCGCTCCTCTGTCCCGGCTCAGGTCTTTCGTGGCCATGTTCCTGCTGGCGCTGCTGGTGATCTCCAGCCCGGCGCGGGCGCAATCCCTGTTGCGGGATGCGGAGACGGAGCGGTTCCTTCACACCATCATGCAGCCGATCTTCGAGGCCGCGGGGCTCAATCCGGGCTCCATCAGCTTCTATCTGGTGAACGATCCGTCGATTAACGCCTTCGTTGCGGGCGGGCAGAACATCTTCGTTCACTCCGGGCTGATTCTGACGGCCGATAACGTCAACGAATTGATCGGCGTGCTGGCCCACGAAACCGGCCACATCGCGGGTGGGCATCTCATCCGCTCGGATGATGCCATTTCCAAGGTCGGCAACATCAGCCTGCTCAGCCTTCTGGTTGGCGTGGCCGCCATGGCGGCGGGCGGGGGCGATGCGGGCATGGCGGCGATGGCGGCGGGCCAGTCCATGGCGCAGGGCAATTACCTGGCCTATTCCCGCTCGGTCGAGGCCGTCACCGACCAGGCCGGCGCGGAGTTCATGGAGCGGGCCGGCATTTCCGGCAAGGGGCTCATCACCTTCTTCCGCAAGCTGCAGGAGCAGGAGTTCCGCTACGGCTACACGCAGGATGCCTATGTCCGCACCCACCCGCTGACTGGCGACCGTATCGAGAAGCTGCAGGAACGGGTGGCCGCCTCGCCCTATTACAACAAGCCGATGGACCCGGCCCAGCAGGCCGAGTTCCTGCGCCTCAAGGCCAAGCTGGCCGGCTTCGTGAACGAGCCTGCCCGCACCTTCCAGATGTATCCGGAGACGGACAAGTCCGTCCCCGCCCGCCTGGCCCGCACCTACGCCTGGCACAAGATGGCCCAGCGCGAGAAGGCCGAGGCGGAAGTGGACGCCCTGCTCGCCAAGGCGCCGGATGACCCCTACTTCCTGGAGATGAAGGGCCAGATCCTGCTGGAATCCGGCAGGGTTCAGGAGGCGATTGCGCCGCTGCGCCACTCGGTCAAGGTTGCGCCGAAGGAGCCGCTCATCGCCACCACCCTCGGCCATGCCCTCGTCAGCACCGAGGACCCCGAACTGGCCAAGGAGGCCATCACCATCCTGCGGCGGGTGGTGACGCAGGACCACGAGAACCCCTTCGCCTGGTTCCAGCTCGGCATGGCCTATGCGCGCCTGGGCGATGAACCGCGCGCGGCCCTCGCCTCCGCCGAGCGGCTGAGCCTCGAATATGATGCCAACCCGGCGGAGGTGGCCTACCACGCCCGCCGCGCCGTCGCCGGGCTGCCGAAGAACACGCCGGAATGGTTACGGGCGCAGGACATCTTGCTCATTGCCACAGAAGCCGCCAGAAACGGTGAGGGCAAGAGGCGCCGCCGGGGCTGAGCAGGCATGCGCCCTTTCTCTCGAACATTTCTCAATCTCTGGTGACAAGCCCATGAATAGAATTGGTGTTTCCCTTGTCCTGCTCGTTGCGGTGGGAGCTGGCCTCCTGGCGCTGACGCCCGTGCCGCGCGCAGAGGCCGAGGGCCGGGTCAAGACCGACTTCACGCCCCAGCAGGAGCAGCAGATCGAGGCCCTGGTCCGCCAGTACATCCTTGAGCATCCGGAGATCATTCCCGAAGCCGTCGCCGAGCTGCAGCGCCGCGAAGTGGTGAAGGTGCTCGAAACCTACCGGGCGGATATCGAAACGCCCTTCCCCGGCGCGGAAGCCGGCAACCCCAAGGGCGACGTGATCCTGGTCGAGTTCTTCGACTTCCGCTGCCCGTTCTGCCGCAAGTCCCACTCGGACCTGAAGCGTCTCATCAAGGAAGACCCCAACCTGCGCGTCGTCTTCCGCGACCTGCCGATTCTCGACCGCGAGGGCGCGGAGCCCCTCTCCCGCCGCGCCGCCATCGCCGCGCTCGCCGCCGCCAAGCAGGGCCGCTACTACGACCTGCACGACGCCCTGTTCTCGGCTCCCGGCCGCATGACCCAGGAAACGCTGGTCACCGCCGTGCGCGAGGCCGGGCTGGACGAGAAGCGCCTCGCCGCCGACATGAACGACGCCGACATCGAGCAGGAAATCGCCAAGAACCTGCAACTGGCGGGCAACCTCGGCCTCTCCGGCACGCCCACCTACGTCATCGGCGACCAGATCATCTCCGGCGCGGTCGACTACAACGACCTCAAGGAAGCCGTCGCCAAGGCCCGGGCCGCCAAGGCGGGGAAGTAATTTTGTCTTCGCAGGAGGGGCCCCGTGCGCGGAGGCGCACAAACAGCAGACTCCCCTCCTGCACCTCCCTTGCATTTTCAGGGCCTCACGCTTCGTCCCGCACCGGACGCACCCCCAACCACGGGCTGAGGGAAGCCACGAATGTCGTGTGAGAGCCGCATCAGGACGATCCACAGGAGGACGCCGGACTCGGCAGCCATGGTGGCGAGCACCCGGCGGGCGATGGCGATTACCGCCACCCTCAACCGCTTGACGTTCAATGATGCAGACGAAATCCGCACCCTGTTCAGCCAGCTCATCGGGCAGAAGGTCGATGAAAGCTTTCTGCTGATCCCGCCGTTCTACACCGCTGGCGGCACCGAAATACGGGTCGGGCGGAACGTTTTCATCAACCAGAACTGCACCTTCTACGACCTCGGCGGCCTCGACATCGCCGACGACGTGATGATCGGGCCGAACGTGAACATTATCACGACGAGCCATCCCCTTGACCCTGCCCAGCGCCGCGCCGTGACCATCGGCAAGCCCATCGTGATCGGCAGAAACGTCTGGATCGCAGCGGGCGCGACGATCATCGGCGGCGTCACAATCGGCGAGAACGCCGTCATCGCCGCCGGATCCGTCGTCACCAAGGATGTTCCGCCCAATACCCTCGTTGCAGGAAACCCGGCGCAGGTCATTCGCCTGATCGGCGACGAATAAGCCAACTCCGCCCAAGCTCGCATGCCGCCATCACGGGCAGGCGCGTGCAAAAGCCGGGATTTCCGCAGCGGCCCTAGGAAACATCCAGCCGAAACTCGGCTCATACCGAGCGCTAGCGGCTAACCCGAGCCCGCAGCCGCGGAGCCGGTAGACAATCACGGTGCCGCAACTCGCCGTTGAAGAACAAGCGCCTTCCCCTTTTACCTCGCCCCCTTCCCAGGATTCAGCCCGCCTTTCGGTAAAGTGTCATAAATGACATTTGCAGAAGGAATGCGGCGGAGGGCCTGCGTGCAGGCGGGCGCCTGCCGCGTTCGAGGCTGTCGGGCGACGGAGCACTGAAGAAGCGCCTTCGGATCAGGCGCAGCCAATGAAAAAGGCCGCGCTTCCAGATCGCTCTGGAAACACGGCCCTATAAGCTAACGGGAGCGCAGAGGGTTTAAGACCCTCTGCAGAAACAAGCGCTTAGCAACCCATCTTAAATCAAATCAGCCCCGCCAGCGGCGAGGACGGGTCGGCGTAGCGCTTCTTGGGCATCCGGCCCGCGAGGTAGGCCAGCCGCCCGGCTTCCACTGCCAGCTTCATGGCACGGGCCATGGCAATGGGGTTCTTCGCTTCCGCGATGGCGGTGTTCATCAGCACGGCGTCGCAGCCCAGTTCCATGGCGACGGCGGCATCGGAGGCGGTGCCGACGCCTGCGTCAACGAGCACCGGGAGTTTGGAGCCCTCGATCATCAGGCGGATCATCACCGGGTTTTGCAGGCCAAGGCCGGAGCCGATGGGCGCGCCCAGCGGCATGATGGCGCACGCGCCGGCGTCCGCCACCCGCTTGGCCATGATCGGGTCATCCGAGCAGTAGACCATCACATCAAAGCCGTCCTTGGCCAGCACTTCGGTCGCCCGGAGCGTTTCGACCATATCCGGGTAGAGGGTCTTCTGCTCGCCCAGCACTTCCAGCTTCACCAGGTTCCAGCCGCCGGCCTCGCGGGCGAGGCGCAGGGTGCGGATGGCGTCTTCCGCCGTGTAGCAACCCGCCGTGTTGGGCAGGTAGGTGTACTTCTTCGGGTCGAGGAAGTCGGTCAGCATGGGCTGGTTGCGGTCGGAGACGTTCACGCGGCGCACGGCCACCGTCACCATCTCCGCGCCGGAGGCCTCGACGGCCCGCGCGGTCTCCTCGAAATCCTTGTACTTGCCGGTGCCGACGATCAGGCGGGAGCGGAAGGTCCGGCCCGCCACGGTCCAGGTGTCCGCCGCCGGGTCGAGCGCGCCGTGATCGCCGCCGCCCACGAAGTGAACGATTTCCAGCTTGTCGCCATCGGCAAGCTTTGTGGCCTCGTAGGCGGACTTGGGAACGATCTCCAGATTCCGCTCCACCGCCACCTTGCCGGGCTCCAGCCCCAGCGTGCCCAGGAGGTCGGTGATGGTGGACTCGCCCTCCAACCGCTTCGTTTCGCCATTCAGCAGGATCTGGATCATTGTTTGGACTCGACTGCTTTACCTGAGGAATACATGGCCATTATAAGAGCCGCTTCGCTACGCAGGCGACATGCGGAACAATGCCTGGCTGTGCCCGGCCGTTCCGATCGCTCTGCAAGGCGATGCGCCTCCTGTGGAGTAATGCGAGAGAAGCCCTCGCCGGGCCCTCTCATCTTCTCTATAGAAGGTTAACAGCAACAGTGGAAAGACAAGACTGCATGGTCGATAGCCACACCCGGCGGGTGCTCGTTCTGAACGGCCCCAATCTCAACCTGCTCGGCACCCGCGAACCGGGGGTCTATGGCTCGGCGACGCTCGCCGACATAGAGGCGATGGTTGAGAAGCGGGCCAAGGAACTGGGCCTTTCGGTGACGTTCCGGCAATCGAACCATGAGGGGCAGCTGATCGACTGGCTGCACGAGGCGCGGGAGGCCTGCACGGGCGTTATTTTCAACCCCGGCGCCTGCACCCACACCTCCGTGGCGCTTTACGATGCCATCAAGGCCATTGCCTTACCGGTCATTGAGGTGCATTTGTCGAACCCACATGCACGCGAGCCGTTCCGTCACCGGTCATTCGTCTCACCGGTGGCGAAGGGCGTTATCCAGGGATTTGGACCTTACGGATATATCTTGGCGCTTGAAGCGGCCGCGCAATTCTGATTCAGTCCGCGACGAAATATCAGGGGAATATGATGCCCGGAAAGGGAGCTGCAACAGTCATGCAGGTTGATAAAGATTTGGTTCGCGAGCTCGCGGAACTCTTGAAGGACACCGATCTCAGCGAGATCGAGGTTGTGGACGGCGAACGCCGCGTGCGCGTGGCCCGTCAGGTCGCCGCCGCCAATGCGGTCGTCGCCGCGCCTGCGCCGGTTCAGGTTGCCGCCGCACCGGCCGCTCCGGCTGCCGCAGCCCCCGCGCCTGCGGCTCCGGCCGAGGCCGACCTGTCCAAGCACCCGGGCGTCGTCCCCTCGCCGATGGTCGGCACCGCCTACCTGGCGCCTGAGCCCGGCAAACCGACGTTCGTTTCGGTTGGCACCCAGGTGAAGGAAGGCCAGACCCTTCTCATCATCGAAGCGATGAAGGTGATGAACCCCATCACGGCGCCGCGCGGCGGCACCGTCACGCAGATTCTGGTCAGCAACGAGCAGCCGGTTGAATTCGGCGAGCCGCTGCTGATCATTGAATGAGCGTTGTAGACCTGAGAGTGACAAGGGCCTGCCGCCCGGCCGCGCCTCCGTCCTCCGGCGGGGCGTTTCGCGGTCGCGGCAGGTCCATCTGTTCCGGGAGCGCGGTATCCAGCCGGCGCGCCCGCAGTACCTCTTGGCACTGGTCGCGCAGATTTCCAGAAAAGCCGCCATCCCGAAAGGTTTGAGGCATGTTTGAAAAAGTACTCATCGCCAATCGCGGCGAAATCGCCCTCCGCATCCATCGCGCATGTCGGGAAATGGGCATCAAGACCGTCGCGGTACACTCCACGGCCGATGCCGACGCCATGCACGTGCGGCTGGCCGACGAGGCGGTGTGCATCGGGCCGCCGTCTCCGGCCCAGTCCTACCTGAATATTCCGGCGATCATCGCCGCGGCGGAGATCACCCACGCCGACGCCGTTCACCCCGGCTACGGCTTCCTCTCCGAGAACGCCAAGTTCGCCGAGATCGTGCTGGAGCATGGCCTGACCTGGATCGGCCCCGCGCCCGAGCACATCCAGCAGATGGGCGACAAGGTGGTGGCGAAGAAGACCGCCGCCGAGCTGGGCCTGCCGCTGGTGCCGGGCTCGCCGGGCCCGCTCAGCAGCTTCGAGGAAGCCCGCGAGATCGCCGCGCAGATCGGCTATCCCGTGCTCATCAAGGCCGCCTCGGGCGGCGGCGGACGCGGCATGAAGGTCGTGCAGTCCGAGGACGAGCTGGAAAGCCTGATGGGCCAGGCGAAGTCCGAGGCCAAGGCCGCCTTCGGCGACGATACGGTCTACATGGAGAAGTACCTCTCCAACCCGCGCCACATCGAGTTCCAGGTGCTGGGCGACAGCCACGGCAACGCCATTCACCTGGGCGAGCGCGACTGCTCGCTCCAGCGCCGCCACCAGAAGGTGCTGGAGGAGGCCCCGTCGCCTGCCCTCAGCGCCCAGCAGCGCGAGGAAATGGGCGAGATCGTCCGCAAGGCCATCGAGAAGATGGGCTACGTCGGCGCGGGCACCATGGAATTCCTCTATGAGGACGAGAAGTTCTATTTCATCGAAATGAACACCCGTCTTCAGGTGGAGCACCCGGTCACCGAGATGATCTCCGGCCTCGATCTGGTGCGCGAGCAGATCCGCGTCGCCGCCGGCCTGCCGCTCTCCGTCACCCAGAAGGACGTGCGCCTCGAAGGCCACGCCATCGAGTGCCGCATCAACGCCGAGGACCCGCGCACCTTCACCCCCGCCCCCGGCGAGGTGACGGACTACCACGCGCCGGGCGGCCTGCACGTGCGCGTCGACAGCGCGCTCTACGATGGCTACCGCATCCCGCCCTACTACGATTCGATGATCGCCAAGCTCATCGTCTACGGGCAGAACCGCAACGATGCGCTGATGCGCCTCAAGCGCGCCCTTGAGGAGTATGTGATCCACGGTCCCAAGACCACGATCCCGCTCCACCAGGCGCTGATCGAGAACCCGGACTTCCTGAACGGCGACTATTCGATCAAATGGCTGGAGAAGTGGCTGGCCGAGCAGAAGTAAGCTCAAGGCAGCGCTTCAGAGACAAGGGCCGTCGCGTGATGAACGCGGCGGCCTTTTGCTTTTGTTCGCGTTCATTCTTTGTGGGGGTCTTGGACCCCCACGCCCCCATTCGTTCAGCGGGCCGCGCCCGGCATCGCGCGCACACCCGGACAAAGGAGTGGGGGTTGCAGGGGGCGAAGCCACTGGCTGAGCATTCCCCCTGCAAATCCAAACCTTCCGCCAGTCGCTGAATATCCGCCAAACGCCACCAGAATACGGTAGGCGGGAAAAACGAGAACTGGCGGATACATTCGGCCTCTGTGCTATATTAAGCTATATGCACGCGCCTCCACATCTCACGCTGACGCCCGCGCTGCTGATCCGCGCCTATGCGGCTGGCGTATTTCCCATGGCCGAACAGCGCGACAGCGAGGAAGTGTTCTGGGTCGAGCCCCGGCGGCGGGGCGTCCTGCCGCTGGAGGGGCTGCATGTCCCCCGCTCGCTCGCCAAGACGGTCCGGCAGGACCGGTTCACGGTGACGGTCGACCACTGCTTCCGCGATGTCATGCTGGCCTGCGCCGAGCCGAAGCCGGGGCGGGAGCAGACCTGGATCAACGACAGCATTCTCGATGCCTACACCGCCCTGCATGAGAAGGGCTTCGCCCACTCGGTGGAGTGCTGGCACGAGGGCAAGCTGGTCGGCGGCCTTTACGGCGTGGCGCTGGGCGCGGCCTTCTTCGGCGAGAGCATGTTCAGCCGGGCGACGGATGCCTCAAAGGTAGCGCTCGTCCATCTGGTAGCCCGCCTCAGGGTTGGCCGCTATCAGCTGCTGGACACCCAGTTTCTGACCGCCCATCTGGCCCAGTTCGGCACCATTGAAATCAGCCGCATGGATTACCGCCAGCGGCTGCGCGCCGCGTTGGAGGCGGAGGGAGACTTCTACGCCATTGATTCCTATGGGGAGAATGGCGGCGCGCCTGCATCGGTTGCGCCAGAGAAGGCGGGCCAGCTTCAGCCGGCCTGTTATTCGCCGTCACCCTCGGCAGCTGCCGGGGCCTCGGGCGGGGAAGAGGCGGAAGGCGGGGTCAGCACCACCGTGTCTTCGCCCTTGTCAGGGAAGCTCATCTTGCAGCTCTTGACCATGACATTGTAGGCCGGGTGGTCGAAGGGATGAAGCGCGGGAGCGCGGGCGAACATCCAGCCGGAATAAACCCGCTTCACCGCACCCTGGCGGGTGCGCTCGTCCACCTGCAGGAAAGCGGCTGACTCGGGCCGCTCCCACGGCGGGTTCGCCTCGCAGCTCCGCACATGGATCACCAGCCGCCCATGGGTGATGTCCTCGCCGGGGTGCACCTCGAAGGTTTCCGTCGTCGAGGTGAACTTGTCCAGCACCACCAGCGTCGCCACCCGCTCGGCGACCGGCGTCGGCAGGGTTTCGGAGTCGCGCTGCTGTTCCGCCTTCGGCGTTTCCGCATCCTCGGCCGGAGCGCTGCTGCTCTGCGCCAGTGCCGCGCCTGCCCCCAGGACAAGCGCCGTCGTGGCAGCCAGGGCGGCAAGAGCAGCGCGCATGGGGATCTTACTCCGCGCTCGCCGGAGGCGGCGTCTCGCCGCCCTCGGACTTGTTGCCGCCTGCGCTGTAGATGGCCCGGCCGATGAGGCTCATCAGATCGACCGAACCCTGCGTCTGCTCGATTTCCTCACCCGGCTTCAGCGTGTCCATCTCGCCGCCCGGCGACAGGTCGATGTAGCTGCCGCCCAGAATGCCCTCGGAGGCGATCTTGGCGATGGTATCGACCGGCAGCTGCACGTCGTTCTGCACGGTGAAGGTCACCTTGGCCTGGAAGGTCTGCGGGTCCAGCTCCTGCTTGGTGACTGTGCCGACCTTGATGCCGGAGATCCGCACGTCCGTGCCCACGTTGACGCCCACGGCGCTGGGGAACCGCGCCACCAGCGGATAGCCGCTGCCCGCGCGCCCCACGGCGGTGTTGCTGTAGGCGTAGACAAGGAACAGGGCGGCAACCGCCAGCACCACTGCGCCAATCAGCGCTTCGACCAGGCTTTCTTTGAGCTGCATTCCGCTCGGCTCCCGTTCAGGCAGGCCACTTCAGGCAGGGATGAATTTATTCAGGCCGCCAGGCCTCGTAGTCGCCCGTGGCGGGCGCGCGCACGCCGCCAGCCTGCAACGCGCCCGGAGGCGCATAGGCGGCCGGGGTGCCGGTCAGGTTGGGCTGGTTCGGCTTTTCCCACGGCTTCACCACCGGCGGCTTCTCGCTCGGCGGCGCATCAACGGTGTGGTGCAGCCAGGCGTGCCATTCCGGCGGCACGCGGCTTGCCTCGACGTCGCCGTTATAGATCACCCACCGCTTCCAGCCATTCCGCTCGCGGTAGTACTGGTTTCCATCCGCGTCCTGTCCCACCAGTTCGCCCCGGCGCTTCGTGAACAGCCACGTGCCCCAGGTCTGGTTGTTCCACCAGGTGAAAGTCCGCGCTAACAGGCCCATTGCTTCCTCGGCACTTCACAATCCTTGAAAGGCGGCTTTAGCGGCATCGTGCCGCCTCTGTCCAGAGCGGCGGCGCTTATTCGGGCAGAAGATCGGTCAAATCAGGCGCTTTATCGTCTCCGCCGCGCGGCACGACGCGAATGTCCGCATTAAAGAAACGCCGCAGTGTGGCCACCGTCTCCACCAGCGGCACGGTTGCGCCTTCGGTCTCGCTGAGCACCACCGCCTTGACCGCGATGCGCCGCGCTTCCAGCACCGCCAGCGCCGTCAGCGTGTGGCTGATGGTCCCTAAGTAGGTCCCTGCCACCAGAATGGCGGGAAATCCGAGGTCGGCCATCCAGTCGAGCACGGTGTGGGTGTCATCCAGCGGCACCATCACGCCGCCGACGCCCTCCACCAGCACCGGGCCTTCGTGGCGGGCGGCGGTTTCCTCGCAGAACGTCACCATCTCCGCATAAGGCAGCGCCCGGCCTTCGGCCTTCGCCGCCATGTCCGGCGACAGGGCTGCGCGAAACCGCCACGGGCTGATGGTGGCGATGGCCTCCGGGCTCGGGGCCTCGCCCATGGCTTCCAGCAGCCGGGCGGGGTCCGAGTCCTTCAGCGTCGCATCCTCATAACCGCTCAGCACCGGCTTCAGGCCCAGGGCATTGAGGCCCTTGGCCCGCAGCTGGCGCAGCAGCAGGGCCGACACATGGGTCTTGCCAATATCGGTTCCGGTCGAGGTAACAAACAGGGCGCTCACGCAACCTCCTCCACGCTCATCAGCCGCTGCAGGGTCTCCGCCAGCCGCTCCACATCCTCCGGTTCATGCCGGGCGGTGAAGGTGAAGCGCAGCCGGGCCGTGCCGCGCGGCACGGTCGGCGGGCGGATGGCAGTGACGAGGAAGCCCGCCTCGGCCAGCGCCGCGCTCAGCCGCAAGGCCCTGGCCGCCTCGCCCACGATCACCGGCACGATCGGGCTTTGGGGCGCGGGCAGCCCCATCTGCCAGCAGAACAACCGGGCCAACTCGACAGGTCGGGCGCACAGCTTCGGATCGCCCGCGATGATATCGAGCGCCGCGATCGCCGCCGCCACGCTGGCAGGCGGCAGGCCGGTCGAGAACACGAAGGTGCGCGCCCGCGTCCGCATCAGGTCGATGACCGGCCTTGAGGCGCACAGATACCCGCCATAGCCGCCGATGGCCTTGGAAAGCGTGCCCATCTGGAGCGGCACATGCACCTTTTCTGGGACCTTCTCCCCGAAGGCGAAGCTGGAGCCGCGCCCGCCGCCCACCACGCCGACGCCGTGGGCATCGTCGGTCAAGAGCCATGCGTCATGCTGCGCGCACAGCGCCGCCAGTTCGGGCAGCGGCGGCATGTCCCCATCCATGGAGAAGACGCCGTCCGTCACCACGAGGCAGTGGGGGTGCGCGCCCCGGTGCGCGTCCAGCAGTTCCTTGAGGTGCGCCATATCGTTGTGGCGAAAGGTCAGCGTCTTCGCGCCCGAGAGCCGCGCGCCGGAAAGCAGGCAGGCATGGCTCAGCTCGTCCGCCAGGATAAGGTCCGTGGAGCCCGCCAGCACGGGCAGGATGCCGGTGTTGGCGAGATACCCCGAGCCGAAGACGATGCAATCCTCCGTGCCCTTGAGGCGCGCGAGCCGCATCTCCAGTTCCGCGAACAGCGGATGGTTGCCGGTGACAAGGCGCGATGCCCCTGCCCCCACGCCATAGCGCTGCGTCGCCAGAACCGCCGCCTCGATGACCCGCGGGTCGTGGCTGAGGTTCAGGTAATCGTTGCAACTGAAGGAGACGAGCCGCTTGCCGTCCCGCTCGACCGCCGCATCGGGCAGCCGGTCGCTGACAGCAAGGGAGCGGCGCAGGCGCAGCTTCTCCAGCGCCTCCAGCTTCGCCTCAGCCATATCGTTCAGGCTTTTCATTTCATTCGCCTTTTCCGAATCGATCCGACCACTCGCCTGCCACCGTCACCAGCGCCCCGGTCAGGTGCCGCAGGTCGCCTTCGCCGATGGTGAGCGGCGGCGTGGTGTAGAGGATGGTCCCGAACGGGCGCAGCCAGACCCCCAGTTCGCGAAAGCGCTGCTTCAGCCATGCCGCGTCGCCAAGGTGGGAGAGTTCGATGACACCGATGCCGCCCAGCGCCCGCACGTCCCTGACGCCCGGCAGGCCCCGCGCAGGCTCCAGCTCCGCGCTTAGCTGGCGCTCGATGCGTTGGGCCTGCCCCAGCCGGTCTTCCCGCTCGAACAAATCCAGCGAGGCGTTGGCCGCCGCGCAGGCCAGCGCATTGCCCATGTAGGTGGGGCCGTGCATCAGAGCCTTCAGGGGGTCGTCGTCCCAGAAGGCGTCGAACACGCGGGCACGCGCCACCGTTGCCGCCAGCGGCAGCGTGCCGCCGGTCAGCGCCTTGGAGAGGGTGATGATGTCCGGCAGCACCCCGGCCGCCGCGCAGGCGAACATCCCCAGCCCCGTCCGCGCGAAGCCGACGAAAATCTCGTCAAAGATCAACAGGATTCCGTACCGGTCGCACGCCGCGCGCAGGCGGCGCAGCGTCTCCGCATCATGGAATTTCATGCCGCCCGCGCCCTGCACCAGCGGCTCCACCACCACGGCGGCAATCGCGTGGCCGTGGGTCTCCAGCAGCGCGTCCAGCCTTGCGGCCGTCTCGTCATCCGTCGGCAGGTCCGCGATCAGCTGCTCCGGCACCACGCCCCGGAACATCGTATGCATTCCCTCTTCCGGGTCGCACACGCTCATGGTGACGAACGTGTCGCCATGGTAACCGCCCGTAAAGCTGAGGAAGCGGGTGCGCCGCTCGCCTTTGTTGAGCCAGTACTGCACCGCCATCTTGAGGGCGATCTCCACCGAGACGGAGCCGGACTCGCTGAAGAACACGTGGTCGAGATCGCCGGGCAGCATCTTCGCCAGCCGGGCGGCGAGCGTTGCCGCCGGCTCGTGCGCCAGCCCGCCCAGCATCACGTGCGGCAGGGTTTCCAGCTGGCGCTTCACCGCCTGCTCGATGTGCGGATGGCGGTAGCCGTGCGCCACGGTCCACCAGGAGGCAATGCCATCGACCAGTTCCGTGCCGTCCGCCAGGCGCAGGCGCACGCCCTCGGCCGAGACGACGGGCAGCGGCTCAGGCGCCGTCTTCATCTGGGTGTAGGGCAGCCAGAGGTGGCCCCGTCCCTCAGCCAACCAGCGCGGGTTGTCGCCTGCCGCCTGTGCCATGCCCGGCCTTCCTTCCTCTACGTCGTCATCCCTCGGGCGACGCGCGCCCGGAGAGGGGCATAAAGCACTTTCGCGGTTGCCGGACAATCGGCAGGGCCGGCGACCGGCCGGGCAGAGCATCGTTCAAGATCCGCCGCGAAGTTGTTTCAATCTCAAGTTCTTTTATTTTACGCCCTGTTAATCGACTCAATGCGATAGTTTTACATGAGGGAGAAGATCGTCCGGCGACTCGCTGGCGCGCCTTGCCCTCGGGTCGCAACGAACATGGGCTAAAACGAGCGTGGCAGCAGTATCGCAATCGTTGGCGCAAGTCAGTGCAAGACCCGGCGATTCGGTTCTGCACGCCCTATCCTCGCATTTCGGGGAGGTTCAGCCCATTCTCGATGCCCTTCCCATCGGCATCCAGGTTTACCAGATGAACCCGGATGGCCAGATCGTCTGCCGCATGGCCAACAAGGCCTTCGAGCGGATGTTCGATATGCGCCGCCATGCGGCTCTTGGAATGCACTGCGAGGCGCTGCTGAGCATCGGCACCGATACCAAGGCCGTCCGGCACCTGCGAACCTGCTTCGAGACCGGCAAGGTCATCACCTTTGACTGGCAGTACCGCGAAGCGCCGCACGATCGCCATTTCTTCCTTGAGTTTCATCCCATTGCCACTGCCGGCAACAAGGTGACGCAGGTTCTCGCCTCCTTCACCGATCGCACGCGCGAGAAGGCCGCCGATCGCCAGCGCCAGCACCTGGAGACGCACGACAGCCTCACCGGCCTGCCCAACCGGGTGTTGTTCGCCGATCACGTGGAGCAGGCCGTCAGCTCCGCCGAGCGCACGCTGGGCAAGGAGACCGCGCTTCTCATCATCAACGTCGATCGCTTCAAGCTCATCAACGAGAGCATGGGCCATGTGTCGGGCGATGAACTGCTCATCGCCATCGGCCGGCGCCTGCTGACCTGCTCCCGGCCCGATGACACGGTGGCGCGCCTCGCCAGCGACGAGTTCGCCATCCTGATGCGCGAAATCGAGGACCTCGACGAGGCGCTGACCGTCGCCGCCCGCATCCACAGCGAGATGAGCACCGTCTTCCTGGTGTCCAACCAGGAACTGTTCACCAGCATCAGCATCGGCATCGCCTCCACCCGCACCTCGGGCTGCGATGCCGACACCCTGCTGCGCGACGCGGACTTTGCCATGCACCAGGCCAAGTCCCGCGGCGGCGCGCATACGGAAGTCTACCACGACGACCTGCATCGCCGGGCGCGCAGCCTTTTCCGGCTGGAGAACGACCTCCGCAAGGCCGTTGACCGGGAGGAGCTGGAGCTGCACTACCAGCCGCTCATCGACCTGCAGAGCGGCTCCCTCATGGGCTTTGAGGCCCTGGCCCGCTGGAAGCACAAGGACCGCGGCTACGTTTCGCCTGCCGAGTTCATTCCGCTGGCGGAGGAAACCGGTCTCATCATTCCTATCGGCCGATGGGCGCTGGGCGAGGCCTGCCGCCAGCTGAGCGAATGGCGGACGCGCTTCGGCCCGGCCGCCGACCACCTCACCATGGGCGTCAACGTCTCGGGCATCCAGTTCGCGCGCGACAACCTCGCCAAGGTGGTCACCGATGCGCTGGCCCGCGCCGAACTGCCCGGCGACAGGCTCAAGCTGGAGATCACCGAGAGCGCCCTGGTCGAGAACCCCGATCTCGCCAACCAGGTGCTGCGCCAGCTGAAGGACCTCAACATCTGCCTGGCGCTTGATGACTTCGGCACCGGCTACTCGTCCCTCAGCTATCTCCAGCGCTTCCCCATCGACGTGCTGAAGATCGATCGTTCCTTCATCACCGACATGCTGGCGGTCCAGGACAACTACAAGATCGTCAATGTCATCCTGACGCTCGCCCGGAATCTGGGCAAGGAAACGGTCGCCGAGGGCATCGAGACCACCGAGCTGGCGGACACCCTGCGCTCCCTCGGCTGCCAGCAGGGCCAGGGCTTCCTGTTCGCCCGCGGCCTGTCGGCGATCGAAAGCACGGACTTCGTGCGCGCCTCCTTCCAGCTGAGCCCGGCCCGCTAGGTCCGGCGCCTGCCCGCCGGACCTGGGCCCGACCGTCAGGCCGGAGCGGAGCTTACCACCGCGAACTCCAGCACGACACGTGCCTCCCCTGCCATGCGGATCAGCCGGCATGGCGTGCAGACGCCGTTCGCATCGCGCAAGGCCAGCACGGCGTCCTGTTCCCCCAGCTTGCGGGCAAGCCTGTCCAGCGCCTGCCGCTCGCCCCGGCTCTTCAGCATCAAGGGCGTCTCGAAGAACCGCGTCGCCCATCCCTCCGTTGGCGTCGGCACCTCGGGTTCCGGCAGTCCACCGGCCACATCCCGCCAAGTCAGCATCATGTGCAGTTCCCCCAATTGAAATAGAAACCGCCCACGGGAGCCACGCCGATCCACGTTGGCGCAGGACGGCTTTGAGAAGATAAACAGAAGTTAAATCAAATCTATTCAAGCTAGAACGGAACGACCCGCAGCGGCTCGACTGGCAGGCCGCCAACACAAGTAAATTAATCAGATTAACAAAGCAGAAACCAACTCGGGAACGAGTTACAGTGCTCAGCAACCAATCAATTGCAAATTTGAATTTATTATTGCAATGACCATTGCATTCCACAGCTTCGATTTTCTCAAAGCTGTGACCATTCTTCGACAATTCAGCGCCAGGCGCGCGCACCCTCTCAGCCCTCGGCGCCAAGGCGTTGAAGGCAAGCGCGGATTCGCCCCGCATTGGCCGGCGTCAGCTGCCGCCCCCGGCGCAGGTCGAACACCAGGCGCGGATCGTTCAGCGCAGCCCGCCCGAACCGGGATGGCGCGATCCCCTTGGTCCGCAGCAGCGCCTCGATAGCCGTCAAGATCGTCGTCTCCATGGCTTTGCCTATCCTCTCCTACGTTTATAGGTTTTTACCTATCTAGGGCATATTCCTGTTGTTGTCTAGGGCAAATCCTATATTGATAGGGCAGGAGAGCGCTTTTTGGTCTGAATCGCGCCGCTGGCGCGGGAGACAACAAGGGGTGGATACAATGGATACTGAGTCCGTTCGGCAGACGCTGGATCGTCTGATCCAGGAACGGGGGGGACGACTACGCGTCCCTTTCGCGTATGTTGGGGCGCAATCCCACCTACATTCAGCAGTTCGTCAAGCGTGGCGTGCCCCGCAAGCTGGCGGAGGACGACCGGCGCAGGCTTGCGGCCCATTTCGGCGTGTCGGAGCAGGAGCTGGGCGGCCCTCCGGGCCCCATTGGCCGCGCCGTTCACAACGAGCCGCAGCTGGTGCGTGATTCGCGCGACTATGTGCTTGTGCCGCATCTGACGCCCGATGGTCAGATCACGCCCACCGACGCCACCCCGGCCAGCGGGCCGGAGAGCGCCCTTGCCTTCCAGGCGCAATGGGCCAAGTCCATCGCCTCGGATGGCGTCGAGGCGCTGTCGGTCCTGCGGATCGAGGGGGATTCCATGTACCCCACCCTGACGGAGGGGGACCACATTCTCGTCGACACGGCGGACCGTCGCCTGCGCGATGGCGTGTTCGTGCTCAGGACGGACGAGTCGATCCTCATTCGCCGCCTGTCCGTCAACCCGACCACCAAGCGGGTGCGGGTCAGTTGCGACAACGCGAGCTATTCATCGTGGGAGGATTGCCCGTCCGAGTCGCTGGATATCCTCGGCCGGGTCGTCTGGGTGGGCCGCCGCCTTTAGGCGGAGCGTGCAATTAATTGCACAGACCATAAGATAAGGGGCGCTACAGGCGCCCCTTTTTTCTTATTTTCCAGGGCCGTCGCGGTTTTCGCGCCGCAGATCGCGGATGGTCACGAAAGCGGCAACGGCAAGGCCGACCACCAGGCCGCCGACAAGACCAAGGCTGGGCTGCCTGGCGAACCATCCGACAATGATGCCGATCACCACCCCGAGAAAGATCCACACGCCACCGGCGACAGGCTTCATTGCACCTCTCCTTCATTCACGTCCCGGCAGCGCGATTGCACCTGTGCCCCCGGAAAACGCGACACGGCAAGAAATGGAAGAAGCGCCGGCCAAAAAGTTTTGACCGGCGCCATTGTGTTCATCTGGCCTCATTAACTCCAGAAAACAAGACAAGACGATTGTGCGGAAGCGAAACGGGACAATTCTGCCCTCGTGATTGTGCTACAGGCCGCTTTTAGGGGTCGGGCCGTAAACCTTTTGCCAACCAAAAAGGAAGAACACTCGAACTCATACCGGGCAAGGCATGAGCCTTCGTCCGGGGCTGAAACCCAAGGCATTGCCAAGGGGGCGGGAAGATCCGAACGATCGGAGCTGGGAATGCAACGGTTAACCATTTACGACATCTCGGCCTACAAGGTGGCAGAGCACCTGATCCGCTGGCACGGCGAGGACGCCATCCTTGAAGCCGCAGGCCAGGCCGATTACAGCCGCGCCTGCGGCAACGACCAGATGTTCCTTCATTGGCGCGCCGTCGAGCACGCCATCCAGGTCCTCCAGCTCGAAGACCCGATGGGCGAACTCCACTAGGGTCTGCCAGACAGGGGGCGAGGGCTCTCCGCCGCGTCGCGTTCCGCTTCTGCAATTTCCTTCCTTTAATCGTGCCGCCAAGGCTGGCTGCCGCCGCCTGCGCCATTAACCCCTGTTCTCTGGCGCAGGATCGGGTAGACCAATACGAATGAGGTGGGGGGCTAAGGTATCCAGAATGGCTTGGGCGGGTCTTGCCGGCAGCGCGCTGCTGGCCATGACGGCCCCTGCCCTTGCCACCGCCGACCCGCTTTCCCCCGATCCCCTGCCCGCGCCCCCGCCGGGCGACGATACGCCCGCTGTTGCGCCCGACACCGCGCCCGCAGACGCTCCGGCCGAGGATGGCACCCGCCGCTATACCGTGGCCTTCAAGGGGTTCGAGCCGCTGGGCCTTGAGGCGCGGCTGAAGGAACTTTCCACCCTCTGGGCCAACCGCAACGAGGCGGCGGACAGCCTGGCCCAGATTCGCCGCCGCATCGCCGAGGATACGGCACTTGCCGAACAGCTGCTGGAAGCGGAAGGCTATTTCGCCGCCCGCGTCACCGCCGCCACCGCCCGCGCCGAGAGGCAGAGCGACCGAGATGACCGGCTGCTGGTCGTCACCCTCTCGGTCGCCCCCGGTCCGCGCTACCGCTTCGCCAGCGTCGCCCTGAATGCGCCCGCCGATCTCCAGCCGCTGGTGCAGGAGATCGCCCGCCTCAAGCCAGACGACCCCGCCTCCATCACGGACATCCTCGCCGCCGAGGCGCGGCTGCGCCAGGAGCTGCCCCAGCGCGGCTATCCCTTCGTCCAGCTGGGCGAGCGCCGGGTCGTTGTCGATCACGACAGCCGCACGGTGTTCTACACCCTGCCGGTGACGCCAGGGCCGAAGGCGCGGTTCGGCGCCATCGAGGTGGGCGGCACACCCGTGCTCACCCCCAAGCACGTGGCCAGCCTTGCCCGCTTCAAGCCCGGCGATCCCTACGACCAGCGCAAGCTGGAGGATTTTCGCGAAGCCATTCTCGCCACCGGCCTGTTCTCCCAGGCCATCGTGGAGCCCTACCTGCCCGCCGGCACGCCCGCTGACGCCGCGCAGGCCACCGCCCCCATCCGGGTTCATCTGGAGCCCGCCCGCAACCGCACCATCAGCTTCGGCCTCGGCTACGGCACCGAATCCGGCGCGCGCGGCGAGGTCTCGTGGCAGCATCGCAACCTGTTCGGCCACGAGGAGCGGCTGACCCTGCTCGGCCGCCTCGGCACCGAGGAGCAGCTGGCCCGAGCCGATATCCAGCGCTTCAACTTCCGCCGACGCGACCAGTCGCTGGTCGCCCATGTGCAGGCCGCCCACGAAACCCCCGATGCCTACGAGACCCACCGCATCGAGGTGAGCGCGGGCCTGGAGCGGGAGACCGGCCCCAAATGGCAGAAGCGCTGGGTCTACTCCGCCCATGCGGAAGCCGAGCTGGCCAAGATCGAGGATGCGCTTGGCAACCGCACCTATCTGCTGCTCTCCGCTCCCGTGTCGGTCAACTTCGACGGCACCGACAATCTGTTCGATCCCACCCGCGGCCTGCGCGTCTTCGGCTTCGTCTCGCCCGAGCTGTCGGAGCAGAACGGCGTCTTCACCTACATGCGCGCCGATGCGGGGGCCAGCTACTACTGGCCGCTGGATGACGACGCCAATTTCGTGCTCGCCGCGCGCGGCCATGTGGGCTCCATCTGGGGCGCGGGACGCGACCGCATCGCCGCCACCCGCCGCTTCTTCGCGGGCGGCGGCGGTTCCATTCGCGGCTTCGGCTATCAGGAGGTCGGCCCCAAGGATGCCAGGGGCCAGCCGCTTGGCGGCAAGTCGCTTATCGAATCCAACGTGGAGCTGCGCTGGCGCTTCAGTCCCACCTTCGGCATCGTCAGCTTCGTGGATGGCGGCACGGTGCACACCAGCGCCACGCCGTCCTTTGATGATTACCGCTGGGGCGCGGGGCTGGGCCTGCGCTACTACACCGACTTCGCCCCCATCCGCGTTGACTTCGCAACGCCGCTTGACCGACAGTCGGGGGAGAGCCGGTTTCTCCTCTACGTCAGCATAGGCCAAAGCTTCTGATGGCGGATACCGAAACCTCGGAAGCGATCGTGGAAGCGCCGCGCGGCGCGCCCGATACGCCCCCGGCCCGGCGAAGGCGGCGCTGGCTGCGGTGGACAAGGCGCCTCATCCTTGGAAGCATTGCCCTTCTTCTTCTCCTTGGCCTGCTCGGCACGCTCGCCGTCGCCTGGCTCGATACCAACCCCGGCCGCCACTGGCTCGCCCGCCAACTGGCCGGCCTCGACACAAAGTCCGGCTTTTCCGTAGAGGTCGGCAGCCTGCGCGGCTCGCTGTTCGGCCACCTGACCGCCGTGGATGTCAGCTTGCGCGACACCAAGGGCCAGTGGGCGCACATTCCGTCCGTCTCCATGCGCTGGTGGCCGTGGGACCTGATGCAGCGCCACGTCAACATCGGCACGCTGCGCGCCGAGACCGTCGTCATCGAGCGCCGCCCGGTGTTCCGCCCCACCGGGGAAGACCGGCCGCTTCTGCCCGACATCAACCTCAACGTCAGCCGCTTGCGGGTGGGCCAGCTGGTGCTGGAAAAGGCAGCGGCGGGCGAGCGGTTCGTGCTCACCGCCAACGGCCGGCTGCGCCTGACCCAGCGCACCGCCACGGCTGTTCTCAACATCGGCGGCACCAACAGCGCGGACCAGCTGGCCCTCGCCGTCACCATCGCGCCGGAAGAGGACGTGCTCGACCTCAACGCCCGCATCAACGCGCCCGCCAGGGGCGCGCTGGCCGGCTATCTCGGCACCCGTCACGGCTTCGCCCTCACCGTCAAGGGCGATGGCAGCTGGGCGCGCTGGCGCGGCAAGCTCGATGCGACCTACGGCACCGCGCCCCTCGCCGCCCTTGCCCTCGCCGCCGACAATGGCCGCTTCCGCCTTACCGGCGATGTCCTGCCCGCCCCGGAATTGCCCAAGCTCCTGCAGCGCCTGCTCAAGGGCAACGGCGCGCTCAGCCTTGAGGCCGCCGTGCGCGGGGGCGAGGCCGATACCAAACTCTCCCTGCGGTCTTCCGTGTTTGAAATGGCGGGGCAAGGCCGCGTCGGCATTCGCAGCGGCGCGCTGCGCGAAACCGCCGCCACGGCGCGTCTCACCGACCTCGGCGCGCTGGTGCCTCGGGTTCGCTCCACCCCCATCACCGCGCGGCTCACGGCCGAAGGCGGGGTCCGCAACCCGAAGCTGCGCGCCGTCGGCCACGCCGATGCCCTTTACCTCGGCAAGAGAATCACGCTCAGCGGCCTTTCCCTCACGCTGCGACCACAGCCCGGCTCCTTTGCCGACATGCCCTTCGAGGGCCGCATCACCCGTGTCACCGGCGTCGGCAACATTCTGGGCCCGCGCCTTGCTGGGGCCACCGTTACCGGCCGCATGAGCGCCCGCCTGCCCGGCCCCCGCCTCACGCTGGAAAAGGGAACCTTGCGCGGTCCCAATTCCCGCGCGCAGCTCAGCGGCTTCGTCAACTTTCGCACGCAGGAATACCGTCTCGCCGTCGATGGCGCGCTGGAGCGCATCGAGTTTCCCACCATCGCGCGCGGTGCGCTCGATGCGAAGCTGGTCTTCGCCGGGCACAGCTTCGCCAGCCGCACCACCATCGCCGGCACGGCCCAGACCCGCCCGCTGGAGCCGCTGAGCCGCCCCGTGCGCGCCATGATCGGGCAAGAGGCCCGTATCACCACCTCCGTCACGCGCGGACAGGACGGCGTCTTCCGCCTCCCCGACCTGCGCTTTGCCGGCAGCGCCCTCCAGCTTCAGGGCGTCTTTGCCATCGCGCCGGGCGGCATTGTCTCGGGCCGCATGACCGGCCCTCTCTCCGCGCTGGAAAACGGCCTGTTCGTCACCACCGCCCAGGGCCCGGCGCAGGTGACGCTCACCGCCTCCGGCCAGCTTCCCGACTATCACGTCGACCTCGACGCCCGGCTGGCCGAGGCCGCCATCGGGCCGGAACGGCTGACCGGGCTGCGCCTCACCGGCCGCTCCGACCGGCTGGAGCGGTTCCGCCTCGCCCTTTTCGGCTCCTCCTCCCTCGGCCCGCTTTCGGGCGGCACGGATGTGACGGTGCAGGGGGGCGTGAATTTGCGAAATCTTACCCTTCAGCTCGGCAACATCGGCCTTGGCGGCGCGCTCTCCCAGGCGCGGGGCGGACCCTGGCAGGGGGCAGCTCGCCCTCTCGGGCGGGGGCCTCTCCGGCACGATCGCCCTGCCGGGCACGCCGGGGCCGAGCGTCGCCAACCTCGATATCACCGGCCGCTCCGTGCGGCTGGGCGAGCCGGTCAGCCGCCTTGCCATCGACCGGCTCACCGCCAAGGGCCAGCTGCGCCTGTCGCCGGATGACCCCGGCTTTACCGGCAGCTTCCGGCTGGAGCAGGCCGCCACCGCCACCCTGCGGCTGGACCAGTTCGCCCTCACCAGCCTGCGCCAGGGCAATGGGTCGCGCCTGCGTCTCACCATGAAGGGCGAGCGCGGTGCGCCGTTTGATTTCGACGGCACGGCCGATCTCACCCCCGCCGCCGTGCGCGTCACCGGCGAGGGCCACATCGCGGGCGCGCCCGTGCGCCTCACCCGTCCCGCCGATATCGCCATCGCGCCGGGCGGCGGCTGGCTTCTCTCCCCCACCGAACTGGCGCTGGGCCGGGGCACGCTCGGGCTGGACGCGGTGTGGACGCCCCGCGAGCGCCGGGTCAACGTCACCGCCAAGCAGATCAGCGCCCTGGCGCTGGAACTGGTGCGCCCCGGCACGGGCATTGATGGCCGCCTCAGCGGCACAGCCGCCTACGCGTGGGCTGAGGGCCGCCTGCCCACCGCCACTGCCGACCTCACCATTCAGGACCTGCACCGCGCCGGGCTCATCGGCCGCTCCGCCCCGGTTGGCATGCGAATCCGGGCACGCGTTAACGGCAGCCAGGCCACGGCCACCCTGACGGCAGCCGAAAGCGGCAAGACCTCCGGCACGGTCAATCTCTCGCTGGAGCCGTTGGAATACCGCAACGGCTCTCTCCTGCCTGCCAACTGGCGGTCCGTGCCGCTGACCGGCAGCATCGCCTGGAATGGCCGGGCCGATGCCCTGTGGGCGCTCACCGGCATCGAGGCGCACGAAATCACCGGCCCCGCCGTCATCCGCGCGCGGCTCGGCGGCACGCTGGGCAACCCGGACATCGCGGGCAACATCCGCTCCACCGGCGCGACTTACGAAAACCTCGCCACCGGCCTGCGCGTCACCGGCATCGACATGGAGGCCGTGTTCAAGGGCCCCCGCCTCGATATCGTACGGTTTGGCGGCGCGGCGGGGCGCATCGGCCACGTCACCGCCACGGGCTGGATGGAACTGTCGGCCGAGCGGCGCTTCCCCGCCGATATCGGCGTCACGCTCGACCGGGCCGTCATCATGCGGCGCGATGACATTCAAGCCTGGGCCACGGGCAAGGTCCGCCTCACCCACGGGCGGGAGGGCGGCCTCCTTGAAGGCCAGCTGCGCGTCACCCAGGCGCGCCTGCAGATGGGAAACCACGCGGCGGTCAATCCAGTGCCGCGCATCGCCTACGAGGAAGTGGGCGGTCTTGCCTTCAAGCAGGCGGCGGACCTGCGCCGCCCGGCCGTGCAGCCGTTCAAGCTCAACCTCGATATCACCGCGCCGGACGAGGTGATGCTGGAGGGCATGGGCCTCCACTCCGAGTGGCGGGGCACCCTCAGCGTCAGGGGCACCACCACCACGCCGTCGCTGGTCGGGCGCCTCGATCTGGTGCGCGGCACCTACGAGTTTTCAGGGCGCGACTTTGACCTCGACCGCGGCCAGATCATCCTGCGCGGCGAGAACCCGCCCGACCCGATCCTCGATATCGTCGCCACCCATTCGCTCGACAACACCACGGTGATGATCGAGATCAAGGGCACCGCGCGCCGGCCGGAGGTGACGTTCAACTCCACGCCCCGCCTGCCGCAGGAGGAGGTGCTCTCCCGCCTGCTGTTCGGGGCAAGCGTTCCCAACCTGTCGGCCACCGAGGCCGTGCAGCTGGGCGCGGCGCTGGCGGCGCTGCGCGGCGGCGACGCTGATCTCAACATCATCGGCCGCGTCGGCAAGGCGGTGGGTATCGACCGGCTGCGCGTGATGCCGGGCGACCGCGACAAGGGCATCGGCACCACCTTCTCGGGCGGCAAGTACATCAACGACAAGATCTATCTGGAAGTGGCGACCGACGGGCGCGGCTATACCGCAACGCTCATTGAGATCGACCTGACGCGCACGCTCAGCCTGCTGTCGCAGATCGCAACGCTCGGCAGCACGAACGTCAGCTTGAAGTGGTCACGCGACTACTAAAGTATATTTAAATGCCACACGATCAGGGATGCCCAAGGGCGGCGCGAGGAGGTTATACTCCCGCGCGAGATCGCCACGGCGGCATTTCCGAGAAAATTTGCCGGACACTCCTTAAGGGGGAGACCGGCCAACTTTTACCCGGACACGGAGTATCATGACAGACCAGGCCGTTGCCGCACACGCTGACCTCACAAGCGCCCTGATCCGCGTTCGGGATGCGCTGGCGCACGGCACGGCGGGCCTGGCCGCCGGCACGCCCGAAAACTATGCCCATGCCGAGCGGCTGGCCATCCGGCGCGCCCGAGCGGCCATCCGCGCGGGCAGCCCGCACCTGGGTCTCACCCTCACCCGCGCGCTGGTGGACGACATGCGCTGGCTCGCCCGCCTGCTCGGCACCGTGCGCGACCTTGATGTCGCGGCGGAGCACATGGCCGCCACCTGCCCGCCCGAGCTGTGGCGCGCCATCGCGCCATGCCTTGCCGCCGAACGGGCCGAGGCGCTGTCCCTCGTACGCACAGGGCTCTCCTCTGGCCGCATGGATGTTCTGGAGGAGCGGCTGGCCGAGGCCGTCGCCCACAGCCGTTCGCTCGATACGGCCGATCTGGAGCGCGCCGCCGCCCGCCGCGCCCGGCAGTTGCTGGTGCGCCTGCAACTGGTAACGGCCGAGCCGGAAAATCTTCTCGGCCACGAACCGCTGCATGAATTGCGGAAGCTGCTGCGGAACCTGCGCTACACGCTGGAGCTGCTTCCGGCGCGGGAGACCGCCGTGTGGTTCGCCGCCATCCATGCCGAGCTGCATCATCTGCAGGATTGGTTCGGGCAAATTCAGGATCTTACCGTCCAGTGCGACGTGATCGCCCGCATCCGTCGCTTCCGTGTGCGTCAGGGCTCCGCGCTGCGGGAGCCACTGGAGGCCTACGCTGCCCGCCAAGCGCACGCCCGCGATGCGCTGGTCGTCCGGTTTCCCGCCGTCATCGCGCCGCTCCTGCGGGCGATCGAGGAATTCCGGCTGCCCGAGCGGCTCCAGGCCTTGCGGGACGCCTAATCAGGCCACCGCAGCGGGATCACGTCCTTTCGCGTTTTGAACGGTTCTACCCCGCCTCGTTGTTGATTTCGCAGCGCGGCCATATCACTGTGCGGACAACGTTACGCCTTTAACCATTCGAAACGGGGTCAACCATGCAGTCTCGCCGTTTTGCTCTGTCTGTCCTCGGCATCACCGTGCCGGCGCTCGCCCTTGGGATCGGGCTGGCGGTTCCCGCCCCGGCCGTCAAGGCCCAGAGCCAGGGCGCGGTTGTCGAGACGCCGCTGCCGGACCAGCCTCCGGCAGCCACCGCAGCGCCTGCCGCTGCCGCGCCCACGACGAACGCGCCAACGCCTCTGGTGCCCCAGCAGACAACCCCAACGCAAACAGCCCCAGCTCAGACGCCCCAGCAGGCCGCCCCTGCCGCCAGCACGGCGGCCGCGCCCGGCGCCGCGAACCCGAGCCAGACGGACGACAACACCTACGATCAGGAATCGGTGCTGACGGCCGCCTCCGATGCGCTTGGCCAGGGCGCGGAAAAGGTGGGCGAGGTCATCGAGAAGATCTTCGCCGAACAGGGCCGCCCCAACGCCTACATCGTTGGCCAGGAAGGCGGCGGCGCCTTCATCGTTGGCGTGCGCTACGGCAACGGCACCCTCTACCATAAGGTCGAGGGCCAGATGCCCGTCCACTGGACCGGCCCGTCCATCGGCCCGGATGTGGGCGGCGACGCGAGCAAGAGCTTCACCCTAATCTACAACCTCTACGACACCAACGACCTGTTCCGCCGCTATCCGGCGATCGAGGGCAAGGTCTATGTCATCGGCGGCTTCACGGTGAGCTACCACCAGCGGGACAATGTCATCATCGTGCCGGTGCGCCTTGGCGCAGGCTGGCGGCTCGGCGCCAACATGGGCTACATCAACTACACCAAGGAGCGGCGCTACCTGCCCTTCTGAGGCGGCCGCATCCCAACGAAAAAGCCCCGGACCAAACGGCCGGGGCTTTTTGTTTGTCTGTTCGGTTCGCCCGCAAGGCCGGATATCACGCCTCGAGCAGGCGCACGCCCAGCGCCGCCGTGCGGCCATCCTGCAGCTGGGTCAACTCGAACTCCACCCGCTGTCCTTCATCCAGCGCCCTGACGCCGGACCGCTGGAGAGCAGAGACATGCACGAACACGTCCCGCACGCCATAGTCGGGGCGGATGAACCCGAAGCCCTTCTTGCGGTTGAACCACTTCACCTCACCGGTTGCCATTGCCGGACTCCTCTGTCTCTGGCGGGCTTATAACCTGAAGTGGCAACGGCCGGAAACGCCCTGCGACGACGCCCCGCTCTTCCGCGACATAGGCGCCGATCGCGCCGCCGGCGACCACCAGCCACACCTTCCCGGCCTCCACGGCGTGGGCCGCGTCGCACTCCGATGGCAGCACGTCGCCGCGCGGGTGAGAGTGGTACCAGCCGAGGATGGTCTCCCCCGCCTCCCGCGCCGCGCGATGGGTGGCGATGAGCAGCCTGGGGTCGATCTCGAAGAAGCGCTCCGGTTCCCGCGCCACGTTACGAGCGGGCACAACGGCGATGACCCGCGCCAGATCACCGTCCCGGCGACCAACGAGCAGCCCGCAGCATTCCCGTGTTCCCGCAGCCACGGCCTCGGCAAGGATGGCTTGCCGCTGGGCGGGGCTCAGCGCCACCGCCGCCAGTTTCTCCCCCTGGTGCGGCATGTCAGATGATGATGGGGCGGTTGGAAAGTCCGTTGCCCCCTTCCTCGCCCACCGGGGCCGCCACCGCCAGCGCGGGCGCGCAGTGCTCGATGGCCGCCACGATGCCGTCGGTCACGCCTCCGGCCTTCGCCGCTGTTGCCAGCGCATCGATGGCATCCCTCCATACGCTGGCATCCACCCGATCCTCCAGCCCCACGTCGGCCAGGATCTCCGCATAGTGTTCGGCCAGCGACACGTAGAGCATCACGCCCATCCGCTCGGGCGAACGGTGCATCCCGTGCAGCAGGAACTGCTCCCGCGCCGCCTGCGCCGCTTCTCGCCGCGCCCAGCCTTTCGGCACCACCCAAAGAAGCGCGGGTGTTTGCGTCAGCAGCAGCGCCAGCAGGAGGAAGACCACCATCTGGGAGACCAGCAGCGCCGTCACCGGCCAGGGTGTCGCCAGCAGCAGCACCCACGGCACCGCCAGCGACAGCACCGCCGCCCAGGCAACGCCCAGCAGCCGGAAGTCTTCCGACTGTTTGGTGACGACGCAGACAATCTCCGCCGCCGTCGCCTTCTCGGCTTCCTCGACCGCCGCTTCGATCCGCGCCAGATCCGCTTCAGACAGGTTTGGCATCCCCAGCCTCCCGCTACCAGCCGCCCGACGCGCCGCCGCCGCCGAAGGAGCCGCCGCCCCCGCGAAAGCCGCCGCCGCCAAATCCACCACCGCCGAAGCCGCCGCCCCTGTGGCCGCCGCTCATCAGAATCCACGGCAGGGCCGCGGCGGCTGCGGAGCCGCGGCCACGACGTCCGCCTCGGCCGACAAGGCGGGAGATGAACAGCCAGATGAAGAAGAACATGATGATGCCGCCGATGGAAATACCGGTGTGGCCTTCATCGGCCCGGCGCTCCGCCATCTGCTCGAACGGCGCGGCGTCTCCGCCCAGCACCTGCGTGATGTCCTGCGTCGCCCGCAGGATGCCGCCGGCATAGTCCCCCGCCCGGAAGCGCGGCAGGATCGATTGGTTGATGATAACGCTGGAGATCGCGTCCGTCAGGCGGCCTTCCGCGCCATAGCCCACCTCGATTCGCACCTTGCGCTCGTTCGGCGCGACGATGAGGAGGACGCCGTTATCCTTGGGCTTGTTGCCTCCAGCCTCGCCGCTCTGACCAATCCCCCAGTGGCGGCCCAGCTGATAGCCATAGTCCTCGATCTCTCGGCCGCGCAGGCTCGCCAGCGTCACCACCACCAGCTGATCGGTGGTCTGCCGTTCCAGCCCGGCGGAAATCGTGCTGATCTGCGCCTCGGTCTCAGGGTTGAGGATGTTGGCCTCGTCCACCACACGGCCGGTCAGGCGGGGGAAGCTCAGCTTCTGGTTCGCCGTGCTCTCCGCCTGCTGCGCGGCAGCGGGCAGCGGCGCGCCCGTCCCGACGGCAAGGCTCGCCATCAGGCCAAGGCAAACCGCCAGCCAGAAGCGCATCCGCACCGGCTTGGGCCCTGTCCTCACTGGAAGCTCACCTTCGGCGCGGTCTGGGCTTCCTGGTTCGCCTGGAACGGCGTCATCGGTTCGGCCTCGCCGTGGAAGACGGATGTCACCCACTTGTCGGGGATCTTGCGGAACTCGAGGTTATAGGTCTGCACCGCCTGGATATAATCGCGCCGGGCCACAGCAATGCGGTTCTCCGTGCCCTCCAGCTGCGATTGCAGCGCCAGGAAGTTCTGGTTCGCCTTCAGGTCGGGGTAGTTCTCCGCCACCGCCAGCAGGCGGCCAAGCCCGCGCGACAGCTCGGCCTGCGCCTGCTCGAAGGCGGCCACCTTCTGCGGGTCGGTCACGTCGTCGGCGTTGAGGGTCACGCTCGTGGCCTTGGCGCGAGCCTCCATCACCTGCGTCAGGGTGCCTTCTTCGTGCTTGGCATAGCCGCGCACGGTCTCGACGAGGTTGGGCACCAGGTCGGCGCGACGCTGATACTGGTTCTGCACCTCGGCCCAGGCAGCGGAGGCCGCCTCGCCCTTGGTTGGAACATCATTGATGCCGCATCCTGCCAGCAACAGGGCCCCACCAAGCACCACACCCAGCCGAAGCTT
Organism: Pedomonas mirosovicensis; assembly: GCF_022569295.1. NCBI lineage: Bacteria > Pseudomonadati > Pseudomonadota > Alphaproteobacteria > Sphingomonadales > Pedomonadaceae > Pedomonas > Pedomonas mirosovicensis. Next base: position 2,114,487 of record NZ_JAKFIA010000001.1, read on the forward strand.
CTTCATTCATGCCTCCTGCACACAGCCGTCTGCCAAAAAGTGGATAGTCCACAAGCGTTTGACAAGACCTCTTACATCTTGACCATGGGCTCCCTAACTATGCCTATCATGACCACGGGGCATATTCATTACGTTGACATCGCGCCAGAGAACGCAGGATTCCGGCTGGACCGGGCCCTTGCCCTCTGCCTGACCACGCTGAGCAGGGAACGCATCAAGGCGCTCATCAGCACAGGGGAAGTCACCCGTGGCGGCGTTGCCGTACGCGATCCCTCCCTCAAGGTGAAGGCGGGCGAGAACTACGCCATCACCGTTCCGGCCCCGCGCCCGGCGGAGGCGGAGGCGCAGGACATCCCCCTCGCCATCGTCTACGAGGACGACCACCTGCTGGTGGTGGACAAGCCCGCCGGGCTGGTCGTTCACCCGGCGGCGGGCAATCTGGATGGCACGCTGGTCAATGCCCTGCTGCACCACTGCCACGGCCGCCTGTCCGGCATCGGCGGGGTGGCGCGCCCCGGCATCGTCCACCGTATCGACAAGGACACCTCTGGCCTCCTGGTGGTTGCCAAGACCGATCCGGCCCACGAGCATCTCTCCCGCCAGTTCGCCGCCCACACGGTGGAGCGGGTCTACACGGCCGTCGTCGGCGGCATTCCCCAGCCCAGCGCCGGGCGGATCGAGGGGGCGCTGGCCCGCTCGGTCCACGACCGCAAGAAGATGGCCATTGTCAGCGATGGGCGCGGTCGCCATGCCATTACCCACTACCGGGTGGTTCGCCCCCTGGGGCTGGACGCCGCCCAGGTGGAGTGCCGGCTGGAGACCGGGCGCACCCACCAGGTGCGCGTCCACATGGCTTCCATCGGCCATGCCCTGCTCGGCGACCCGACCTATGGCCGGGCCGGCCGCAAGTCGCGGATAAAATCCATTCTCGATCGGCTCGAATTCCGCCGTCAGGCGCTTCATGCCGGAGTGCTGGGGTTCGTCCACCCAATCACGGGCAAGACGATGCATTTCGAAAGTCCGTTGCCGGAAGATATGCGTCAGCTCATCGCAGCCTTGGGGGATGATCGCTGAATATGGAAACAGTCTTTTCGCCGGTTCGTTGCTTGTTCCAAGGAACAGAACGGTCGTAGAGTCATGATGAAACAAGAGAGTGAAGGCACCATGTCCGCCAATACAACGCCAGCGACCGTTCCGGCCTTGACGGGTGAAGCATCGCTCTCCCGTTATCTTCAGCAGATCCGGCAGTTCCCGCTGCTGACGGCCGAAGAAGAATATATGCTCGCCAAACGCTGGGTCGAGCACGAGGATTCCAAGGCCGCACACAAGCTGGTCACCAGCCATCTGCGCCTTGTCGCCAAGATCGCCATGGGCTACCGGGGCTACGGACTGCCGCTGTCGGAGCTCATCGCCGAGGGCAACATCGGCCTGATGCAGGGCGTGAAGAAGTTCGATCCGGACAAGGGCTTCCGCCTCGCCACCTATGCCATGTGGTGGATCAAGGCCAGCATCCAGGAATTCATCCTACGCTCGTGGTCGCTGGTGAAGATCGGCACCACCGCCTCGCAGAAGAAGCTGTTCTTCAACCTGCGCCGCCTCAAGGGCAAGCTGCAGGCGGTGGAGGAAGGCGACCTGCACCCGGACGATGTGAAGCAGATCGCCACCACCCTCCAGGTGAGCGAGGACGATGTGGTCTCCATGAACCGGCGCATGGCCATGGGCGGCGACACCTCGCTCAACGTGCCGCTGCGTCAGGACAGCGATGGCGGCGAGTGGATGGACTGGCTGGCGGATGATACGCCCCAGCAGGACGAGATCGTCGCCGAGCGTGAGGAGGCGGACATGCGCCACCAGCTGCTCCTGACGGCGATGGAAGAGTTGAACGACCGCGAGCGCCACATCTTCACCGAACGCCGCCTGAAGGATGAGCCCGCCACGCTGGACGACCTCTCCAAGGAGTACAACGTCAGCCGCGAGCGTATCCGCCAGATCGAGGTGCGCGCCTTCGAGAAGGTGCAGAAGGCCATGCGGAAGGTGGTGGAAACACAGCAACAGCAGCTGGCGGTGGAATAAGGCCCAGGCTGGAATAAGGCCGGGGGGCGGCAGAGCGCGCCCCCTTCCGGCTTTCCCTCCCCTCAGACCGGTTCCGGCTCGTGCAGCCGGATACTGTCTCCAGCGCTGTCCGGCGTAATCTCCGCAAAGCCGCTGGCGCTGCGCTTGGCCGCCTTCTTGCCCAGCGTGAGGGCCTGCATCACCGCATCCTCGGTCAGGGCCGGCCGGCCCGGCGGCAGGCTCAGCATGACGGCTGACGCCCGCAACAGGGGGAAGGTACGCTCGGCTCCATCCCGGTCGTGCGCCAACAGGCCGCCGCGCTTGCGGTCCGCCGGATGGTAGAATCTCTCCGCCTCCAGCTGGAAATGGGCGAGCAGGGAGAGGATGTACCCCTGCACGGCTGCCGTCGCCATGCCAGCGAACCCGACCACGAAGTCATCCCCGCCCAGATGGCCCACCATCGCATGCGCGCCGCCGCAATGCTGTTGCAGCAGGTTGGCGAACAGCTGGATGACCCGGTCTCCCTGGGCAAAGCCATAGGTGTCGTTGAACGGCTTGAAGTGGTCGAAGTCGAGGTAGACGACCACATAGGCACCCTCATCGTCCGCCAGGGCGTCGCGCAGGAAATCAAGGATCGCCCGGTTGCCGGGCAGGCCGGTCAGCGGGTTCTGGTCGCGGGCAATCGCCACGTCGCGCTCCGCCAGGATGCCAGCCAGCGCCCGCGCGGAGAGGAACCCCAGATACCGCCCTCCCTGCGCCACGATGATGCCGTCCGGGTCCTCCGCCGCCACGCCGCTGTTGAGAATCTCGTCAACCGGCCCGGCGATATCCACCACCGGACAGCGCGACATCACCTTCAGCACGGAGCCCTGCGCCACCTCGCCGGCCGGCAGGATCCGGCCGTAAGGGGCATAGAGGAAGGGCTTGATATCCCGCTCCCGGATCAGCCCCACAGGCTCTCCGGCCGCATCGATCACCGGCACTGCCGTCTCCCCCTCCGCGAACAGGGCCAGAGCCTCCGGAATCATTGCCGTGTCCTCAACGGGCCGCAGCGGCGCCAGCGCGCACGACACCTGCTCGGCGAGCGAACTGCGGCTCGCGCGTCTGGCGGCCTGCTCCATTACGTCTTCATAGCTCAACCGCAATTCGGTCAGGTCCGTCGTAGGCCGGGCGACGAGGTAGCCCTGAATCAGGTCGCAGCCGATATCGCGGCAGACCTTCAGGTCTTCGTCCCGCTCCACGCCCTCGGCAACGACCAGCACCCCGAGCGAGCGCGCCAACTCCGCGATCTTGGTGACGAACAGGCGTCGGCGCGGATCTGCCGCTACGCCGTGGATGAAGAACCGGTCGATCTTGATGATGTCCGGCTGGCAGTCATAGAGCAGCTTGAGGCCGCTGAAGCCCTGGCCGAAATCGTCCACGGCAATCCGCAGCCGTTCGCACTGGCCGCTGCCCAACCCCCGCTGCAACCGCTCGGGCTCGTCGACGCCATGCCGCTCGGACAACTCGATACACAGGATGTGCGGCAGCAGCCCTGCCGCCAACAGCCCATCCACCGTATGGTCGATGCGCCCGTTGCCGTTTTCGAAGATGCGATTATCGACATTCAGGAACAGCTTCACCCGCCGGGCGAAGGGCAGGCGACTGAACTTCTCGACAGCCCGCTGTCGCAGCCCGGTTTCCAGCTCTACCAGAACACCATCGGCATAGGCCGCATCAAACAGGTCGTTGATGTGGCTGAAACCAGCCGCCGGCACGTTCCGCAGCAATGCCTCATAGCCGTAGGCAACCGCGCTCTGGCTGTCGACGATCGGCTGGAAGCCATAGTCCAGGGTCTGGAGTACCTGCTCCCAATGGCCAGTCAGCATTGTTGCCCCCACACCGCACAGCGATTGTTGCCTTATTGTGCTGCGGCTTATTAGAATTTAATAGTAAACGGATGATTTACGCTGTTTTAAATGTGCGAAAAACAAGAGATTTCTGAAAATTAACGAATCCCGGCACGCCGCGCGCGGATTGCCCGCAACAGGCGTTGCCGCGCCCTGGCCCAACGCCCTTTAACCCAGCCATTGCAAGTCATGCCGCCCGGAGGCACTGTCCCTGCCACGGCCGGGTCTGTTGCATCCGGCGTTGCGAGCAAATGAATGGGTTCCGGCGTGTGTTGAAGTCTTTTCTAGCGCGGCTTTTCTCGTGGCTCATCCGGGCAGCGGTCGTGTGGGTTGCCCTCACCTGTCTGTGGGTTCTGGCCTATCGCTGGATCAATCCGCCCGTCACTTCCCTGATGATCCGCGATTGGGCGGCGGGCGAGACCGTGCGGCGCGACTGGGTGCCGATCGAGAACATCTCGCCCCGCCTCGCCTATGCCGCCATGACCGCCGAGGATCAGAACTTCTGCAACCATCACGGCTTTGATTTCGAGGCCATCTCGAAGGCAATGAAGGCCAACATGGATGGCGGGCGCCTGCGCGGCGGCTCAACCATCTCGCAGCAGGTGGCCAAGAATGCGTTCCTGTGGCCCGCGCGCTCCTGGGCCCGGAAGGCGCTGGAGGCCTATTTCACCGTCCTCATCGAGGCGGCCTGGCCCAAGCAGCGCATTCTCGAGGTCTATCTCAACATCGTGGAATGGGGAAAAGGCGTCTACGGGGCCGAGGCGGCATCCCATTACTACTACGGCAAGGGCGCCGCCCGCCTCACCCGCACGGAAGCGGCAAGGCTTGCTTCCATTCTGCCCGCGCCGCGTCGCTGGTCGCCCGATCATCTGCCGCGGGGCGTTGCGCGAAAAGCCCGCGCCGTGCGGCGCGTCATGCCCTTTGTGCAGCGGGAAATGAGCGGCTGCCTTCAGCTTCCCTGAGTTGCAGCCGGCAAGTCATCTGCCGGTCCCTGCTCGGGATAAGGATATTTTACACAATCCGATGGTTGACCGGAGGGCGGCCTCTCCCTATGTTCCGGCGCGACCCGCGAGGGAGCCCATAGCTCAGTCGGTAGAGCAACTGACTTTTAATCAGTAGGTCGATGGTTCGAATCCATCTGGGCTCACCAACCTTTCCTCACATCCGGCCGGCAAGAACACCGAATTTGCCAGGCGAATTTTCCGGGCCGAATCCGGCGCTGCCGTTCGCGGCGCCCCTGTGCCGCAAACAGCAAGTCAGCATAGCCAACAGACCGGCAGGACAACCGCCCGCGAGGCTGCGGGCGGCGTCCTGAGCCTTCTGTTCGCACACGCATCACTATGGCCGGCGCACGCCGGGGTGCCGCTTACTGCTGCTGTTGCTGTTGTTGCGGCGAGAAGCTCGAGAACTCGTCCTGCGAGACCTTGCCGTCGCCATTGGTGTCGGCGCGCTGGAAATCCGCGCTCGTCTGGTTCAGCGGCGAAATGGCCCGGTCACCGCGCGGCGTGCTGCCGGACGGCAGGCCGCCCTGGCCGCCACCGGCCGCCGGGGTTGAGCCCTGGACCTGGATGGCGCGGGAGAATTCGAGCCGGTCGAGCGAGCCATCCTTGTTTTGGTCGAACGCGGCGAACATCTCGGACTGCTGGCCCGAGCTGCCCTGCATGGCGCTCTGGCCGCTCATGCCCTGCGAGCCCTGCTCCATGCCGCTCTGGCCCTGGGAGGCGGAGCCGCCCATCGAGCCCTGCCCCTGCGAACCGGAGCCCATGGAACCCTGATCCTGCGAGCCGCTCATGCCGCCCTGGCCCATGGACCCGGACGAGCTGCCGCCCGGCTGCTGGGAGGATGTGCCTTGTTCGCCCATGCTGCCGGATTGGCCGGAACTGCCGGAGGTTTGGGCAATCGCACTGGAACCGCATAGGAGCGCAACAGCGGCAGCGGCCATACAGAGGGATTTGCGCGTCATAGAAAGTCACCCTGTGCTTGAAGGTTCGGAACAAAACATTCACGGCGCGCCTGGGCCAGCGAGTCTCGGCCCGGCATAACCAGCCGACCCTTGAGGTGCTTGGACGCATCAAGGGTCTTGCTGGAACGCCACCGTTCAGGGGGAGTTCCGGTCTTCCAGGGGCCTTCGGCCAGACAGCGGCGAGTGATGCAAAAAGGGCGACAGCCCTCTCGGCCATCGCCCTCTTGTCTTGCAGAAAGCGCGGAAAACCACGCTCTTGCGGATGTTAGCCGATCCGGCTGCCCGTGAACGGAAAGGAGCCGAAAGCCCCGGCCTGCACGCTGCCCTGCAGCGCATCGCCGCTGACGGCCCCCTTGAATGTAAGAGTGGCCGGGATCGGCTGGCTGATATCCACCGACCAGGCAACATCATCGCCATTTGCCGTTCCGCCGTAAATCTCCTTCTGGTCGCCCCCGGCCTTCTGCGTACCGGAGAGCGAGCCACCGTTGCTCGTCACCTCCAGCTCCGATTCCATCGGCCCCATGGGCGAGCTGACCGTCACGGACCAGCGGCCATCGATTGCCATGCTTCCCTCCCTCTTTTCCCTATCAGGATTGGTCTGTTAAACGCGGGCAAAGCCTAGACTCTCCCCCGTGCCCATGGCAATCCGGCCGCGCCTGTGCCGTTGGGGGGCTATGTCGTCGGGGGGTTAGGCCCTCGATACTTTGCGCCGGCTCAATTTGCGGCGCCGCTCCGGTTGGCGGGTCCATCTTCATGGTTTCCTCCACCAGCGCAAAGACCTTGCTGACGCCTTCCGCCGCGCCGGAGCGCGACTGGCGCCACACCAGTATGCTGACCGTCCCGATCGTCACCAGCAGCAGCGCCGTGGGGCCGAACATCCATGCGGCCGCCGCCAGCGAGAAATAGTAGCCCCTGACGCCCCGGCTGAAGGTGCTCATGGCCGGGTTGATGAGATCACCGATCGCCACGCCCCAGATCCGGCGCTGATCGTCCGGCGGGTTGTCGGGCATGGCGCCAATGGCCGCCAGGCAGTAGTTGAGCTGGCGGATCGACCACACGAAATCGAGGAGGCCGCGAGACAGGATGACAATAACCGCCATCAGCTTGATCTCGAACAGCCAGTGGCTGCCTGCCTGCATGAACTTCAGCCCGGCAACGCTGGTGTAGGCAGACTCCCCGCCGAACATCACGCCAATCACCGCCGCCATGACGATGAGGTTTGCCGAGCCGAAGAACGCCGCCGAGTTGAGAGTGTGGCCGATGAACTGGCCGTCGGCGATCCGCACCGAGCGGTGTGCCACCTGCAGCATCCACAGCCGCCTGATCTGCACCATGCGGGCGTTGAGCGCGCCACGCTTGCCAACCAGGATGGGCAGCATCCGCTCATAGAACAGCCAGGACGCAACCAGCACGAGAAGGGCAACAAAATCGAACGGGGACACGGACGCGGCTCTCCCTGCCATCACCAGATGAACACCCATCGGACCATAGCCATGAACCGGGGTGGCCCGCCAGAGGGCAAAGCAGCCTTGCCGCTTAAGGAGCGGCGGTCAGCTCACCACTTCGCCCCGGAGTGGGATGCGAGCCCGCCAGAAGCAGCCCGCCGCGATGAAGGCAACCACGCTGCAACCGAGCAAAGACCAGCGCAGCCCCTCGGTTGATCCCAGGCCCGATGCAGCCAGCACATCACTGAGCGCGCCGACGCAGAGCGGCCCTAACCCCAGGCCGATGAGATTGATGATGAACAGGAGAATCGCTGCCGCCGTTGCCCGCGTGCGCGGCCGCACGATGCTCTGGGCGGCAGCATAAACCGGCCCATACCAGGCCGCGTTACACAGCACCGGCACGACGAGCAGGCCCAGCGCCGCCAGCGCCTCGTGGCTGACCAGCGCCAGGACCATGAACGGCACGCCCAGTACCGACGTGACCGCGCACAGTGTCATGTAGCCGGCAATGTCCCGCCGCGCCGCCCGGTCGGCGATGCGCCCCCCATGTAGGTCCCGAGGCCGCCCGCAACCCCGATCAGCAGGCCGAGCGCCGGTCCCAGAACCCCGGCCGGGCCGAGGGAGACGCCAGCCGCGCGCGCCAGTCCTTCGGCCAGTTCCGCCAACTGCGGACCATGGACGCGGAAGAAGAAGGAACCCAGGAATGCGCCATTTCCGTAGCTTAGGAAGGCCGTCAGCGCCGCGCCCATCGCCATCCACCAGAAGGAGCGCTTGCCCGCCAATTCCGCCATGGCGGCCCGAAAGGAGATGGCGTCCTGCCCCGGCGCGTCCGTTAGCGCCGCCTGGTATTTGCGCGGCTCCCTCAGGCTGAGCGCCGCAACGAGCGCCAGCAGAAGCCCCGGCGCGCCCGCCAGCACGAAAGCCATGCGCCAGCCGAAGGCATCGGCCACGAAACCGCCGAACGCCATGCCCGCCAGCGACCCCAGCGGGATGCCAAGAGAGTAGAAGGCAAGGCTTGAGGCCCGCTTCTCCCTCGGCGTGGTCTCGGCGATGAGGGAGTGGGCGGCAGGCGTGCACCCCGCCTCCCCGATGCCGACGCCGATGCGGGCCAGCACCAGCTGGCCAAAACCCTGCGCCAGCCCGCACAGGGCGCTGAACCCGCTCCAGACCGCGAGCGAGGCGGCAATGATAAGGGGCCGGTTCCGCCGCTCCGCCAGGCGGGCGATGGGAATGCCAAGCACGGTATAGAACAGCGCGAAGGCAAGGCCGCTCATCATGCCGATCTGCCAGTCCCGCAATCCAAGCTCGTTCTTGATCGGCTCGGCCAGGATATTGATGATGGTGCGGTCGAGAAAGTTCAGGGTGTAGATGAACAGCAGCAGCCATAGCGCGTAGGCGCGATAGCTTGGCGAGAAGGCATCCCGGCCCGCCTGCCCCTGCCCTGCAGAACCTGGATCGGCCTTATCTGCAGCGATGACTCCTCGCACCTCGGCCATGGCATTCTCCCCCTGCTGCAGCCTGTCCGCGGGACGATAACACGGGTCCGCACGGAAGCCGCCCATAGCCCCCCGCCGAGTTGCCCCGCGAATATGGGGGGTGCGCGCCTTCTCAGGGCAGCGGGGATGTGTCCTTGTCCGCCTGCACGGGCACATGGGCCTCGCTGCCCAGCGTCTCGCGCACATAGAGCAGCCTGCCCGCCACGAAGGCGAGCACCGTCAGCGGACCGGAGAAAAGCACACCGATCGGCCCGAACAGCAGGCCAGCCGCGATCACCGCGAACAGGGTGAGCGCCGGCGGCAGGGAAATGGCATGCTGCTGGACAAGCGGCGTGATGATGTTGCTCTCCAGCTGCTGGACGACGATGTAAAGCGCCAGGGTCCACATCGCCATCTCGAAGCTTTCTCCGCCAGCAACGAGCAAGGCTGGAATGGCGGCGATGACCGGCCCCACCAGCGGCACGAACTCCGCCAGCCCCGCGAACAGGCCCAGCGCCATGGCCGAGGGCACGCCGATGACCGACAGGCCCACGATGGACAAAACGCCAATGATAATCATGGCGATCAGCTTGGCCACCAGCCAGCGCCGGAGGGCAAGGCCCATTTCGGCAAGGGTCTCCTCACCCAGCGCCCGGCGGCCGTGCGGTAGCAGCGCCAGCAGGCCGCGGCGATAGAGGTCAGGCTGGGCCGCCATGTAGATGCCGCCCACCACAATGATGAATACGTCCGTTATGGCGCTGCTGATGGACAGGACGACGCGGCTCACATCGCCGATGACGCCGGCCAGGGAAAGAAGCTCGCCGCCCAGCCGCGCCATCATCTGACGTCCGACGCTCGTCTGGATGAGCCGGTCCTCCAGCGCCTGCCATGATTGGGGCAGCACGTCGAACAGCGCCGAGGCCTGAGCAGAGATTTCCGCGCCGAACAGCCACACGCCCCCAGCGATAAGGGCGATCACGATGGCGACCGACAAGGCCAGAGCCCAGTTGCCCGAAATTCCCAACCAGCGGCTGAGCGGCCGGGCGAGCGCGATCAACAGCACGGCCAGCAGCACCGCCCCCAATATCAGCATGAGCAGGTGGAGCAGCCGCCAGAGGACCACGAGAAGAAGAACAACGGCAACGGTAATCAGCAGGCGCCGGAAGAACCGCATGTCTCCTTCCAGATCCGGCAACGGCATTCCCCCTATCCAGCGCTCGCCCGGGCCCGGATGCCCAGCCCTTGAACCCTCAAGGACTTAGCTGGTTCCATGCCATCAACAGGCGTGCAGACGCACCTCGCCAAGCAAGGTCTGGTCTATAGGGAGGTGAGGTTGAGGCCTGATGGGCGCGCTGTGCCGCCCTCATGCCCGGCGGGCCGGGCTGCGATGGTGGGCGGTGACGGGCTCGAACCGCCGACCCTCTCGGTGTAAACGAGATGCTCTACCAACTGAGCTAACCGCCCATCGCGTGCAGTCCCTTAGTTTCTGCGCGGGTTTGCGGTCAAGCGGTATTTCGTAAAAGCAGAACAAAACGGCACGAAAAGCCACCTTTTGATAGGAGAGTCCCACAATAGTCCCGAAGCCGGCCCGCCATGCTCCAACCGAAATTTGAGCGGATAAACTCATCCATGCCGATGCAATGGCCACGCGGCCCGTTGAGCATTGGGAGGGACAACCAGGAAGGCTCAGGAAGGCATTGCCCAAACGCAAAAAAGGCCCGATGGGCCTTTTCATGTGCCCCGTCGTGGCTGGGGCTTATCGAACATCTGGAAGATGATTTCAGCGGATGGTGGGCGCGGCAAGGATTGAACTTGCGACCCCTGCGGTGTGAACACAGTGCTCTACCACTGAGCTACGCGCCCTCACCACCGGCTGCGGCGTGGGAATTAGCGGTTTGGTTGAGGCTTGTCCAGTCTCTTTTCCGTTTCCCTGCCGATTTTTCCGGTGGGCGCCGGAGCGGGCCTGCCGCTCGCTCATCGACGCCCATCCCGTAAGGCACGGTCTTAGTTGACGGCGTCCTTCAGCGCCTTGCCGGCGCGGAACTTCGGCGTCTTGCTGGCCTTGATCTTGATCTCTTCACCAGTGCGCGGGTTACGGCCGGTCGAGGCCTTGCGCGTTGCAACGCCAAACGTACCAAAGCCGACCAGGCGCACTTCATCGCCAGCCTTCAGTGCCGAAGTGATGGCATCAAACAGCGCATCAACGGCAACGCCCGCCTGCGTCTTGGAAAGGCCGGCGTTGTCGGCAACGGCGCTGATCAGTTCCTGCTTGTTCATTGATCTGGACCCCCAGGATAGAAAAAGTAAGCCGGCTCCTTGAGCCGCGGCCATCTAAGAATCTGTTTTATATGTTGTCAAAAGGAAAACCGCCCGTAAGGGCGGTTTTCCAATGGTTTTTTCGGTTATGGTTACTATTGATGTAATCTAATGTGCCATCGGGGGCTCGCGATCGGCAGGCCGGTCGTTTCGGGGAGCGCTTGCCGCCATCTCCTCGGCTTCCTTCCAGTCGATCGGCTGCAGGGCCTGAGTCAGCGCCAGGTCGAGCACCTGATCCGCCACCTTGACCGGGATGATCTCCAGCGCCTGCTTCACGTTTTCCGGAAGCTCGGCCAGATCCTTCTCGTTCTCGGCGGGAATCAGCACCGTCTTGATGCCGCCGCGCAGGGCCGCCAGCAGCTTCTCCTTGAGGCCACCGATGGGCAGCACGCGGCCACGCAGGGTCACCTCGCCGGTCATGGCGATGTCCTTGCGAACCGGAATACCCGTCAGAACCGACACGATGGACGTCACCATGGCGATACCAGCGGAAGGGCCATCCTTCGGCGTCGCGCCTTCCGGCACGTGCACGTGGATGTCCCGCTGCTCGAACAGCGTCGGCTTGATGCCGAAGAGGGCCGAACGCGCCTTCACATAGGAGAAGGCCGCCTGGATCGACTCCTGCATCACGTCGCCGAGCTTGCCGGTCGTCTTGATGTTGCCCTTGCCCGGCACGGTCACGGCCTCGATGGTCAGCAGCTCGCCGCCCACCTCGGTCCAGGCAAGGCCGGTGGTTGCACCCACCTGGTCCTCCTGCTCGGATTCGCCGAAGCGATACCGCCGCACGCCCGCGAACTCTTCCAGGTTCTCCGGCGTGATGTGCACCGAATCCCCTTTGCCTTCGAGGATGTACTTCAGCGACTTGCGGGCCAGCTTGGCCAGCTCGCGCTCCAGGTTACGCACGCCCGCCTCGCGGGTGTAGTAGCGCACCAGGTCGCGCAGCGCCTCGTCGGAGACCGACCACTCGCCCTTCTTGAGGCCGTGGTTCTCGACCTGCTTGCCGATCAGGTGCCGCTTGCAGATCTCGACCTTCTCATCCTCGGTGTAACCCGAGAGCTGGATGATCTCCATGCGGTCCAGCAGCGGCTGCGGCATCCTGAGCGTGTTGGCCGTCGTCACGAACATCACGTCCGACAGGTCGTAATCGACCTCGAGGTAATGGTCGTTGAACTTGGCGTTCTGCTCGGGGTCGAGCACTTCCAGCAGCGCCGATGCCGGGTCGCCGCGGAAGTCCTGGCCCATCTTGTCGATCTCATCGAGCAGAAACAGCGGGTTGCTGGTGCCTGATTTTTTCAGCGACTGGATGATCTTGCCCGGCATGGAGCCGATGTAGGTGCGCCGGTGACCGCAGAATCTCGGCCTCGTCCCGCACGCCGCCGAGCGAGAAGCGGATGAACTCGCGCCCCGTCGCCTTGGCGATCGAGCGGCCCAGCGAGGTCTTACCAACGCCCGGAGGGCCGACGAGGCAGAGGATCGGCCCCTTCAGCTTATTGGTGCGGGATTGCACGGCGAGATACTCGACAATGCGCTCCTTCACCTTCTCAAGGCCGTAGTGGTCGGCATCAAGCACCTCTTCGGCGATCTTGATGTCCTTCTTCACCTTGGACTTCTTGCCCCAGGGCAGGCCCAGGATCCAGTCGAGGTAGTTCCGCACCACCGTCGCTTCGGCCGACATCGGGCTCATCGAGCGCAGCTTCTTCAGCTCGCCCATGGCCTTGTCGCGGGCCTCCTTCGACAGCTTGGTCTTCTTGATGCGCTCTTCCAGCTCGGAGGTTTCGTCCCGGCCTTCATCCGTTTCGCCCAGCTCGCGCTGAATCGCCTTGAGCTGTTCGTTCAGATAGTATTCGCGCTGGGTCTTCTCCATCTGGCGCTTCACGCGCGAGCGGATCTTCTTCTCCACCTGGAGAACGCCGATCTCGCCTTCCATGAAGCCGAAGACCATCTCCAGCCGCTTGGCAACGTCGGTCGTCGCCAGCAGCTGTTGCTTGTCTGAAATCTTCAGGCCGAGGTGGCTCGCCACCGTATCGGCCAGCTTGGAGGGCTCGCTGATCTGGTTGAGGCCGACCAGCACCTCCGGCGCAATCTTCTTGTTCAGGCGGACATACTGCTCGAACTGGCTGATGACCGACCGCATCAGCCCGCGCACTTCGTCACTGTCCGCATTTTCCTCGGCCAGCGAAACGACCGAGGCTTCCAGATAGTCCGTCTGCTCGGAGAACGAGTCCACGCGGGCCCGTTCCTTGCCTTCGACGAGCACCTTCACCGTGCCATCGGGCAGCTTGAGCAGCTGCAGGACGTTGGCGAGCGTGCCAACCTCATACAGCTCCTTCTGCCCAGGATCGTCATCGGCCGGATTCTTCTGCGAAAGCAGGAAGATGCGCTTTTCGCCGCGCATAACCTCTTCCAGCGCCCGCACCGACTTCTCGCGGCCAACGAACAGCGGCACGATCATCTGTGGGAAGACCACGATGTCGCGAAGGGGCAGAACAGGGTACAGCTGTTGCATTGAAGCCTCACACACTTGGCGCACGCACCGGCACAACGCGCAGTGCCGCGCTCTTCACTAAGCATATGGGGAGCGCAGCCAGCTCCATCAAGCTACGCTGCTCTCCCCATAGTTACGCCTTATCCTTCGGATCGGCAGGCCGTGCGGCTGGTCAGGCCAGAGACCCCACGTCTTCCCGCGTCTGCGAGAAGATCCGGATCGGGTCCTTGCGGCCCTCGACCACATCCTTGTTGATCACGACCTCGTCGACCCCATCCATGCCGGGCAGATCGAACATCGTATCGAGCAGGATGGCTTCCATGATGGAACGCAGGCCGCGCGCGCCGGTTTTCCGCTCGATCGCCTTGCGCGAGATCGCCTGCAGCGCATCCGGGTTGAAGGTCAGCTTCACGCCTTCCATGTCGAACAGCCGCTGGTACTGCTTGGCGAGCGCGTTCTTCGGCTCGGACAGGATCTTGACCAGCGCCGCCTCGTCCAGGTCCTCGAGCGTTGCGATCACCGGCAGACGGCCGATGAACTCGGGGATCAGGCCGAACTTCAGCAGGTCTTCCGGCTCGCACTGCTTCAGGATCTCACCCGTGCGGCGCTCGTCCGGCGACTGCACGTTCGCGCCGAAGCCAATGGACTTGCCCTGCAGGCGATCGGCGATGATCCGGTCGAGACCGGCGAAGGCGCCGCCGCAGATGAACAGGATGTTGGTCGTATCGACCTGGAGGAACTCCTGCTGCGGGTGCTTGCGGCCGCCCTGGGGCGGAACCGAAGCGGTGGTGCCTTCCATGATCTTGAGCAGCGCCTGCTGCACGCCCTCGCCCGACACGTCCCGCGTGATCGACGGGTTGTCGGACTTGCGGCTGATCTTGTCGATCTCGTCGATGTAGACGATGCCGCGCTGCGCCCGCTCGACGTTGTAGTCGGCAGCCTGGAGCAGCTTCAGGATGATGTTCTCAACGTCCTCGCCCACGTAACCGGCTTCGGTCAGCGTGGTCGCATCCGCCATGGTGAACGGCACGTCCAGAATGCGGGCCAGCGTCTGGGCGAGCAGCGTCTTGCCGCAGCCCGTCGGGCCGACCAGCAGGATGTTGGACTTCGCCAGCTCGACGTCGCTGTTCTTCTGGCCGTGGTTCAGGCGCTTGTAGTGGTTGTGAACGGCAACCGAGAGCACGCGCTTGGCATGGCTCTGGCCGATCACGTAGTCGTCCAGAACCTTGCAGATTTCCCGCGGCGTCGGAACGCCGTCCCGGCTCTTCACCAGAGCCGACTTGGTTTCTTCCCGAATGATATCATTGCACAGCTCGACGCATTCATCGCAGATGAACACGGTCGGGCCGGCGATCAGCTTGCGAACCTCGTGCTGGCTCTTGCCACAGAAGGAGCAGTAGAGCGTATTCTTCGAGTCGCTGCCGCTGAGCTTGGTCATGCGCGTCCTTTCCTCGTTCGGCCCAATACGCAGCCGACGCTGGCATCCTAGACCGAGCCTCTAGGGCTTCACAATCCCGAAATAGAGGGTTCTCCCCTCCATTCAGACGCAGGGACTATAACGCGCCGCGCCTCAAAAGAGGCTTAACAAATCGCAGACGTTTCTGGATTCCAGCGCGTCAGAACAGCCGACTACCGTTTTTCACCCTCTTCCGGCGTCTCGGGTCGCCGTTCGTAAACGGTATCGATCAGTCCCCAGGCCTTGGCTTCATCAGCCGTCATAAATGTGTCGCGCTCGACGGCTTTTTCAACCTCCTCCAGGGAACGACCGGTGTTTTTCTGGAGAATTTCATTGAGTCGCTGGCGGATCCGCAGGATTTCGCGCGCCTGGATCTCGATGTCCGTCGCCTGACCCTGGGCGCCGCCCGAGGGTTGGTGAATCATGATCCGGGCATTGGGAAGGGCCCAGCGCATGCCCGGCTCGCCGGCCGCCAGGAGGAACGCGCCCATGGAGGCTGCCTGGCCGATGCACACCGTCGCCACCTTGGGGCGGATGTACTGCATGGTGTCGTAGATGGCGAGGCCCGCCGTCACCACGCCGCCCGGCGAGTTGATGTACATGAAGATGTCCTTCTTGGGGTTGTCAGCCTCCAGGAAGAGCAGCTGGGCGACGATGAGGGACGCCATGTGGTCCTCGATGCCGCCCGTCACGAAGATGATGCGCTCCCGCAGCAGGCGGGAGTAGATGTCAAACGCCCGCTCGCCCCGCGTGGACTGCTCAATGACCATGGGTACAAGACTGTTCTGGTAATGGCTGATCGGGTCGATCATGGGCGTCGCCTTTCAATTCACCTAAGACAATCGGGGGCTCGCGCCCCCGATTGCTAAGATTGGGTTTATTCAGCCTTTTTGGAAGAGGCTTTCGCAGGAGCCTTCTTCTTCGGCTTGGCCGGAGCCTCTTCGGCGCCAGCCTCGGCTTCGGGTTCCGCCTTCGCCTTGGCCTTGGCCTTCGGCTTGGCCGGAGCGGCTTCGGCCGGAGCCTCCGCTTCCTCGGTCTCGGCCTCAGTCTTCTTGGCCTTGGGCTTGGAGGCCTTCTTCTTCGGGGCCTCGTCGGCCGGCTTGGCCGAAGTGGTCTCGTCGTCCGATTCCAACGCCTGGGTCAGTTCTTCGCGGGTGACGGACTTCTCGGTCACCTCGATCTGGCCGAGGATGAAGTCCACCACCTTCTCTTCATACAGCGGCGCGCGCAGCTGGGCGGCAGCCATCTGGTTCTGCTGGAAGAACTTCACCACCTGCTCCTGCTGGCCCGGGTAGCGCTGGGCTTCCTGGGCGATCAGGCGGTTCATTTCGGCCTGGGTGATCTGGATGTTGTTGGCCTGGCCGATTTCGGAGAGCAGCAGGCCGAGGCGCACGCGGCGCACGGCGATGTTGCGGTACTCTTCCTTCTCGGCTTCAAGCTTGGCCTTCTCTTCCTCGTTGTCGCCGGCCTCGCGCTCCAGCTGAGCCCAGATCTGCTGGAACTCGGCCTCCACCATGCCTTCCGGCACCGGGAAGTCGTGGGTGGCGGCCAGGGCGTCCAGCAGCTTGCGCTTGAGATACGTGCGGGTCAGGCCGTTGTGCTCGCGCTCGATCTGCGACTTCAGGATCTCCTTCAGCGACTCGAGGCTCTCGAGGCCGAAGTTCTTGGCCAGTTCGTCGTTGATCTCAACCGGCTTGGCGGTCTGCACCTTCTTCACGGTGACGTCGAAGGTGGTCTCCTTGCCCGCCAGGTTCTCGGCCGGGTACTCGGCCGGGAAGGTCACGGTGATGGTCTTTTCCTCACCGGCCTTCACGCCGACCAGCTGCTCCTCGAAGCCCGGGATGAACATGCCCGAGCCCAGCTCCAGCTGGGTGTCCTCGCCCTTGCCGCCCTCGAACGGCTCGCCGTTCAGCTTGCCAACAAAGTCGATGATTACGGCGTCGCCATTGGCGGCCTTGTGGTTCTTCGGCGCGTCCTCGAAGGCCTTCTGCTGGGAGGCCAGGCGCTCGACGGCCTCGTCGACTTCCTTGTCCTCAACCGGAATGACCCACTTTTCCAGCTTCAGGCCCGACAGGTCGGGAACCGCCACGTTCGGCAGGATCTCCAGGTCCATGGTGAACTCGAGATCGGACTCGGGCTCGTACTTGGTCACCTCGATCTTCGGCTGCAGCGCCGGGCGGAGCTTGTTCTCCTCCAGCACCTTCTGCGAGCCTTCCTGCACGGCCTCTTCCAGCACCTGGCCGGTCAGCGCAGCGCCATGCACCTTACGCACCAGCGAGGTGGGAACCTTGCCGGGACGGAAGCCGGGCATACGGATGGTCTTGGCGACAGTGCCAATCTGCTCGTCCAGTTTCCGGGACAGGTCGGCCGCCGGCACCACCACGGTGTAGGCGCGCTTCAAACCTTCGTTCAACGTCTCGCTGATCTGCATGGCGTTCTCTCAACTCGTCATGTGCCGCCAGGCGGCCGTGAAGCCTTGGTGCGGATGAAGGGACTCGAACCCCCACGTCTTTCGACACTGGAACCTAAATCCAGCGCGTCTACCAATTCCGCCACATCCGCCAAGGCCTGAAATCGAAGCGGCGTCTATAGCACAGGGGTGGGATGACGCAACAATCCCTTATCGCCGACCCCTTATCGCCAACTGCGCCGCCCGAAAGGAACGGCTATAGCTTTTAGAATATCCGGGTAGGTCTCGGGAAGATCCTCTGCGATCAATCCTGGCCCTATCCGCCGCCCGGCCTCACCGTGAATCCAGGCCGCGACCGCAGCCGCCTCGGCCACGGAAAACCCAAGCTGACGCTCCTGGGCGATAAGGCCGAGGATGGTGCCGCCGAGCACATCTCCCGACCCCGCTGTCGCCAGCTCAGGCGAGGAATGGCCGTTGACGAAAGCCTGTCCATCAGGCGTTGCGATCACCGTATCCGGTCCCTTGAGCAGCACGACCGCGCCCGACAACCTCGCCGCCTCCCGCGCTCGCTCCAGCCTGGGCGCGCCATCATCCAGCATCGGGAACAGGCGGCGGAACTCGCCTTCATGAGGCGTCATCACCACCGGGCCCGTAATGGCGCGGAACAGGGCCTCAGGGTCATCCTCGAAGCTGGTGAGCGCATCGGCATCCAGCACCAGCGGCTTGGCCCTGGCCAGCAGCGCCAGCACCGCTTCCCGGCAGCGCTCGCCAATGCCGAAGCCGGGGCCGATCAGCATGCCGCTCGACCGCTCGTCCGCAAGGCAGGCCACCAAGTCCCTCGGCGTTTCCGCCCGGCGCACCATGATCGCCGTCACATGCGCCGCATTGACCGCAACGGCGCTCGGCGGGCTGGCGATCGTTACTACCCCTGCCCCGACGCGCAGCGCCGCTCGCGCCGCCAGCCGCGCCGCGCCGGTGGCGGATGGCCCGCCCGAGGCCACCCACACGTGCCCGCGGCTGTACTTATGATCCTGCGGGCCGGGACGCGGCAGGCGCGGCTCACCCACCGCCCAGGTTTCGATTCCGAGGCTCTCCAGTTCGTTCTCGCGCGGCGACAGGTCGATGGGAGCCAGCACCACCTCGCCACAGCGGGAACGGCCCGGCTCCAGCACATGACCCGGCTTCCTAGCTCCGAAAGTAACGGTTGCATCCGCCCAGACCATGTCCGTGACGAGCCGACCCGTATCGCTATCAACCCCGCTCGGCACATCAACGGCGATGACGCCAAATGCCCGGTCGCAGGCGCCCCGGATCCGCGCGGCCCGCCCCTCCTCCACCGGTCGGCTGAATCCGATACCGAACAGGGCATCGATCACCACTGTCTCCGGTTCAATGCGATCCAGCGCTTCTTCCAACGCCACCGTCTCACCGCTCCAGCGCCGGCACATGGTCTGGGCGTCACCCCGTAGAGCCTCGGAGTCACCCCATGTGCCCGTCACCACGGCCCATCCGGCTTCCGCCAGATGGCGCGCCACCACAAAGCCGTCGCCGCCGTTATTCCCAGGTCCGGCCAACACCACTGCCTGCCGCGACCCTGGCCAGCGTCGCAGGGCTTCATCTGCAACCGACCGTCCCGCCGCTTCCATGGCCGCGAGGCTCGACTGGCCGGCTGCAAACCGCTCCTGCTCCAAACGTTTCATCTGCTTGGCGGTCAGCAGGGGATGGAACATGGACATCGCCCTCGGTCTCATTTAGTGCTGGGAATGAATGATGTCGTGATAGCGCAAGATTGAACAGAAGACAGGATGCAGTTGAAAACTGGAATTATCGTCGGACTGGCCTTCGTGCTCTCCGGGTGCGCGTCGTCGCCGTTCCTCATCTCGAAGGAAGAGTCCTACGCCCCAGGCTTCGTTCCCCGTAATGAGCTGGGTGAGCCAGTGCTGCCTGCCACCCGCAAGGCGGAAAAGCGCAAGCCAGCCACCGATCATACGGCCAATCGATCATCTTCCGCGCATGAGCGCTCTTCCTGGCTGACCCGATAGACCAACCGCAGCGGCTGGTAAGCCGCTTCTGCTCAAATAGATTTTCCGGAAAAAAAGAAGAGCTTGGCTGGGGCGCCAGGATTCGAACCTGGGAATGGCGGTACCAAAAACCGCTGCCTTACCGCTTGGCTACGCCCCAGCAGGCGGCGCGCACTATACCGTTCTTCCCCCAGGAGAAAAGAGGCAAATGCGCGTTGGCCGCATGTTTTCGCAATCTATCCCGCGTTGACCGCCTGACGCCGGTAAGCGGTGGCGATAACCATTGCGTAGACCAGCACGACAGCCACCAGGACCTGGAGATTAAACTCCGGGAACAGATAGGCCGCCACGGATGGAATGCCCACCATTGCCCAGTACACGAGCAGGCTGTTGGGCCATCTCAGCAGATAGCCAAGATGATGATGAAAATGGTCCCGATCGCCGCTGAATGGCGAACGCCCCTTGAGGAGGCGGGTCGTGAGCAGACGCAGGCAATCGACCACAGGAATGATGAACCAGGTGGCCACAGGCCCAGCCGTTAAAGTGCTGTCCGGCTGGTTGTAGACATAGATGGCCATGGCGCCGAACAGGGCTGAGAGGCCATAGCTGCCGCCATCCCCCAGGAAAAACTGGCCGCGCAGATTGAAATAGAGCGCTGTTGCCAGAGCTGCGCCTGCAATCAGCAAAACGCCATCGAGATGATCGGGCGCATACAACGAAAGGCATCCTGTCCACATCAAGGCCAGGCCGATCACCAGCCCGTTCTTGCCGTCCGCCATGTTGACGGCATTGAGCAGACCCACCATGCACAGCAGGGTAAACACGCCGCCGCCATGGTCCAGGGGAATCACTTCCTCAGGGCCGTTCGGGCTGTTGGTAAGCGCAAAACGAAGCGTATGAATTTCAAGCTCCGGCACCATAATCATGGCCAGGCTGAAAGCCATGACCCCGACAATCAGCCTGAATCGCGGCGTGAGCTCCCAGCGGTCGTCGGTCACGCCCACCATGAAGAACACCGCAACCAGGCAAGCGATGATGGCAAGCTCCACCTGATTGATCGCCGGGGTTCCACCGAAGCCGAACGACATGGCGAATAGAGCCAGGATAACCGGAATGAGGACTGCCGTGCCGCCGAGCAGCGGGGTCACATGGGCGTGACGCTTGCGCCCTCCAATCGGATCAGGAAAATCGAGCAGCCCGAGCAGCCGCCCGAGGTATCGCGCGTTCAATCCGATAAGCGTCGCAAACAAACCCGACCCCAGAGCGGCACATAACATTTCGTCAGTCATCTGGCTGCAACCTCAGGAAAGGAAACGAGTGGCGACACAAACGAACGAGCCCGCCCGCCGCATCCCAGAACGCACAACATGGGATTGCAGCAATAGCCTGCCTCAGCTAAGACATCGTTACCGGGGTGACTAGCGCCTTTATTGCACCACCTCAAGCTATTAACCCACAATTTGAGACTGAACCATGCCAATACTTGTTACCGGCGCTGCGGGGTTCATCGGCCACCACGTCGCCAAAAGACTCCTCGACCGGGGTGAGCAGGTCATTGGAGTAGATAATTTAAACGATTATTACAGTGTCGAACTGAAGCGGGCTCGGCTCGCTGAACTTCAACGCGCTCACAACAGCTTTAGTTTCTTGCACGTTGACTTTGCGGATAACGCGGCATTGACCGAGGCTCTAAGGCCCCATGATATCGATCGTGTGGTACACTTGGGCGCGCAGGCCGGGGTGCGCTACTCCATCACCAACCCCCATGCCTATGTCACGTCCAATCTGCTCGGCCATCTGAACATCCTGGAGTATTGCCGGCATAAGGAGGGCCTGAAACACCTGGTCTATGCCTCCTCCTCCTCCGTCTACGGCAGCAATAAGAAACTGCCCTTCGCGGTGGAGGACCGCGTGGATCTCCCCATATCCCTCTACGCAGCCACAAAGAAGTCGGATGAGCTGATGAGCGAGGTGTACAGCCACCTCTACCGTCTGCCCCAAACCGGTTTGCGCTTCTTCACCGTTTACGGCCCCTGGGGCCGGCCGGACATGGCTCTGTGGCTGTTCACCGATGCCATCCTGAAGGGGGAGGCCATCAAGGTGTTCAATCACGGCGACATGCGCCGCGACTTCACTTACGTCGATGACATCGTGACCGGTGTTGTCGCCTGCCTCGACAATCCGCCACCGGATGACGGCAAACCCAAGGCCGGCGGCTCGGTTTCCCCCCACCGCGTCTACAACATCGGCAACCATCGCTCGGAGCCGCTCCTGCGGATGATCGAGGTGCTGGAACAGGCGCTGGGCAAGGAGGCCAAGCGCGAGCTTCTGCCCATGCAACCGGGCGATGTGCGCGAAACCTACGCCGACATTGCAGCCATTCAGAACGATCTGGGGTTCGAGCCCACGACGCCGATCGATGTGGGCATCCCTCGCTTCGTGGATTGGTTCAAGCAATATCACCGGCTCGCCTGAGACCTGCCTGATCAGCGGAGGCAAAGGCGGCCAGATGACATTCAACTATTCCCTTTGGGCCGCCCTTGGCCCAGGCGCATTGCCGATCTGGCTCTGCCTGATCGGCGTCATCCTGGGCCTGCTGCGCCGTCCCCGTGCGGGATTGCGGGTTGCAAGCGCCGGCGCGTTGCTGTTTCTCATCTTAGCCATTGCGCCGACCGGCTTCTGGCTGATGCGACCGCTTGAATTCCGATACAAGACACCAGATCTCACCGCCGCCACTCCGCCTGCTATCGTCGTACTAGCCGGAGGGGAAAATCTGTTCGCCAGTTCGATGCGCGGCGAGCCCGAATTCAATGGCAGGGCGGAGCGCATTCTGACCGGCATCACGCTCGCCCGCCGGTTTCCTGAAGCCGATCTATATCTCGTCGGCGGCATCACCTTGCCCGATGGCACTTCGGATACGGGCGTCATGCGCCGCACCGCGCTTGCGCTGGGACTACCCGAGGACCGGATCAAACGCGTCGAGAAGACGGCAAACACATGCGAGAACGCGCGCGGAGTCGCTTCCCATCTCAGCCGGGATGAGCTGCGCCGCTCCCTGCTCGTCACTTCCGCCTTCCACCTGCCACGCGCCATGCTCTGCTTTGAAGCGATCAACACGGAAATCATTCCCGTGCCGGTGGATTACCAAACCTGGTCGCTGGAGGGCAAAGACACGGGCTTCACACTCGATCCGCTCAACAATCTTTATCTTGTGGACAGTGCCCTGCACGAGTGGCTGGGGCTGATCTATTACCGCGTCACCGGCCGCACCCTCCGTCTCTGGCCAGCCGACTAGAAGAGAAGCGCCCTTCCCGCCAAGAGGCAGGAAGGGCGCCAACATGCCCGGCAATGGTTTCCGCCCAGCTTGGGGCTGCACTGGTATCTAGAGCTGCCAGCGGTGAATTCCATTCGGCAGCTCCATATGCCGCCACATGCCCTTGATGTCCGCCACGAGCCCGTCCGCCTTGACCAGCCGTGCGACCTGTTCCGCGCTCATCTGGGCATAGACATTATGCGGCACCGCCGCCACGACCGCATCGAACGGCTCGGTCTCGGCAGCGCGGCTCGGATCATCCATCCGAATATCGGCCATGCGGCGGAGCAGCGTAACTCCGTATTCCTCGTGAGCCTCATCGCCATCGGCAAGCGGATCATGCACCCGCACCTTATGGCCATGGGCCTCCAGTCCGCGAATGACGTCGATGACCTTGGAATTGCGGAGATCGGGGACATTCTCCTTGAACGTCAGCCCAAGCACCAGAACACGGGAATTAGCGCCAATCCGCTGATGGATGCAGTCAGCGATATAGCGCCCCATGCCATCATTGATGCGCCGGCCGGCCAGAATGACCTCCGGGTCGTGTCCCAGCTCCTGCGCGCGGAAGGAAAGATAATAGGGATCAACGCCAATGCAGTGACCACCAACCAGGCCCGGGGAGAACTTGAGGAAGTTCCACTTGGTCCCGGCAGCCTCCAGCACATCATAGGCTGACAGGCCGATTTTCTGGAAAATCATCGCCACTTCGTTGATGAAGGCGATGTTGATATCCCGCTGGGCGTTCTCGATCACCTTGGCTGCCTCGGCTGCCTTGATGCTCTTGGCCCGGAAGACGCCGCCGCTCGTCACGCTGCCATAAAGCGTCGCCAGTTTTTCGAGAACCTCGGGATTCTCGCCCGAGATCACCTTGGTGATGCGATCAACCGTATGCTCGCGATCGCCGGGATTGATCCGCTCGGGCGAATAGCCGAGGAAAAAGTCCACGCCCCGCTTGAGACCCGAGACACGTTCCAGCTCGGGCCCGCACATGTCTTCCGTCACGCCCGGATAAACCGTGCTTTCATAAACCACGATGGCGCCAGCGCCCGGCGTCAGCACGCTGGCCACGCTCCTGGTCGCAGACATGACCGGCCGGAGATCCGGCGTATTGGTTTCATCAACCGGCGTAGGCACGGTCACAATAAAAATGTCCGCGCCGCGGCACTCTTCCACATTGGTGGTCAAATGCAGGCTGGAGGCCCGCAGAACCGCCGCCTCCACCTCGTCGGTGCGATCATGCCCCTTCCGCAGCTCATCGACGCGCGTCTGGTTGATGTCAAAGCCAATGGTATCGAAGTGGCGCGCTAATACGACCGCCAGCGGCAATCCGACATATCCCAGGCCAATCACGGCTACCTTGGTCTTTGGCCCCAGCTGTGCGGTCATACAAGCTCCTTCTGGTTGGCGGCCCGCCGGAAATTCCGGCGGGCTGTCTGATTATGAACTCAATTTATGAACGCAAAGCCTGACTTACTGATTGGAGATCACAGCGATCGACGCCAGAGCCGTTGCGAACTGACCAATAATGGTTGCAACGTCTCTCACAATATCAAGGGTATAAAGTGGATCGATATCCTTCGGCACGACGATTGTGCTGCCCGGCGGCACCACGGCCGCGCTTGACCGGAGCCACCCGGAGGTTTTCAGCGGCTGGGCAACGCCGTTGGGATAAACGATGAAGACGCGCCCTTCATCGGCCGAACGCTGAATACCACCGGCTTCCTCGAGATAGTCCTTCGCTGTCTTGCCCTTGGCAAACTGCAAGGCGCCGGGGTTCAGGACATCACCCATTGCCAATACGAAGTTCGGCTTCTTGGGCATGTAAATGGCATCGCCGGCTTCCAGCACCGTGTCTGCCTCTGGGTAGGCGGCAAGAACCGTCGGATCCGCCTCAACCACCATGCGCCCCGGCGCATCCATGGTGGAAAGGTCATTGGTCAGCGACGTTGCCGCCGCCAGCGCATCAGCGCTCACATTCTTGCGGGCAGACATGGACAAGAGCGCCGTATTCATTTCCCGTGCCGTTCGCTTGAACCCTTCCTGCTGAGCGAGCTTGACGCTCCGACGGGTGAAAACGGCACCATAGGGATAGGCGTGCTCTGTCAGCCCCCCTGCGCGCTCGATCAGCTGGGAGAGGGTCTCGCCCTTGCGGATCGAATAGAGGCCCGGCCTCAGGAATTCACCGGTCAGCAGAACCGCGCCAACCTCATACTGCGGCTGCAGCACATTGAAGCGCAAGTCATCACCCGCCGAGACCTTGATCGCGGCGAACGTATCCATCGTCCCCTGTATGGCCGTCTGGTTGGTGGTCCCGTTGTAGGGATCGGCCCGGGTCAGATCGACCGTGAAGTTGTCGCTGCGCGATGCCAAACCTTCGGCAATCGATGCCATGACATTGATCGGCAGGGTTCCCCAGACCGGATAGATGCCTGGCCGCCGCAGGTTGCCGCCTGCAACCACCACGTTTTCGAGAAGGAACGGAAGGATGGCCGGATTATCCTCGAAAACCGGCGGGCACATTTCATCGTGCAGCTGCTTTGCCTTTTCGGGATCTTCTTCCTGGTTAATTTGGCCATAAGCCTGGTTGGATTGCCCTTGGGCGGTCGCCCCGGCCGCCATTCCCGGTTGCTGGCCCACTCGCCCTAGCTGCTGCATCCGCGGATCCGTCATCCCGAAGGCTGACTGATCCATCGCAATCTTTTCTACGTCAGAGACACCCAGACGGTTCTGGGCGCCACCTGCCGTACCAACCCCCAGCTTATTGCCCTTATCGATAATGAACGAGCCGCGGGTCACGGCAGCAAATCGATCCGATTGACTGTCCTGAACCAGCTTCTCAAGATTTACGAGCGATACGCATTCCGGCTTGGGATTGGGCTGCCCGAGAACGATGCTCCGCACCTCCGGGCTTTGCAGGAAGACAATATCCTTGCTACCGAGAACGATGAGCTGGTCCTCGCTCCGAAGGCTCACATCCTGATTTTCATAAAAGACGTCATACAGGTTGACGCCCGAAAAAACGGTGGAGCTGGAAATCGGATCGCGGCGCAGCAACACGGCAAAGGGCAGATAGCTGCCCATCTGCATATTGTTGGCAGAGCCCCCCAGCAGCGCCTTTACTGTCGGCGCCATGGTGAGGGACCGCACGCCGGGGTTGTTGACATAACCGCTCAGCGTCACCTTGCCCGTGGTAAAGCGCTCACGCCCCAGCACCTGCACAACATCGCCATGCTGGATAGTTTCCGACTGCTCGGTCAGGGCGATAACCTCCTCCCGACCATTCGGCATGATGCGAAGCACGGAATAGTCATTCCCGGTCGGGCGCAGCGCGCCGCCGGCAAAGCCGACGGCCTGGCTCAGCGTCAGGGACTGATTGCCCGGCGCCATTTCGAAGATACCCTGCCGGACCACAGACCCAGTCACGGCAATGGTGCGGCCGATGGTCGGGACGATGATGCGGTCGCCATCCTGCAGGCGAATGAGCGGCGGCGTGCCGATGCCCAGCAGACCATACAGGTCAACCGTGACGCTGCGGCCGGCACGCTCGATCCGGACCTGACGCAGCGAGCCCGTGCGCTTGATGCCGTTGGCTTGGGCCAGAGCATGGGTGATATCGCTGAGCGAGGTCAGGTTATACTGGCCCGGACGCTCCACTTCGCCGCCAACGACGACCGAAATCGACCGCACGGCCCCCAGCGAAACATGGGCTTCGGTTCCCAGCATGGTCTGGCGGGTAGCCGCCTGAATGTCCTGCATCACCGCGTCGAAGCGGCGGCCAGCGGCTGGAATCGGCGGCAGCTGATCGATGATCAGCCGCCCTTCCCGGTCAACGCGGGTTGTGATGTTGCGAGGCTCCGGCCCCTGAAACAGGACGACGAACTCATCGCCAACGCCGACGATGTAGTTGCCGCCCACCCGGCCAGTGAACGATCCATTCTGGCTGGCCTGACTGAAAGCTGCCTCGAACAGGTCATAGCCGAACTGGCGCAGGTCCTTGTTGCCGGTTCGCTCGCGATATGCCTCTTCGATGGCCGACGGCTTGTAGTTTTCTAGCAAAAGCTGCCGGGCCTGCAGTTCGCGCAGCTCGCGCTCGCTCGCGGTCATGCCGGACAATCCAGCAGCGCCGCTCAAAAAATCAGAGGAGCCCGACGCGCCGCGTGAGTCGTCAACGGGCGAACTGACGGACATGGATTGCCCCCCTTGCCCGTCAACTGGCCTTGCAAGTTCTTCAGCAGGGATGGATCGAAGAGCTGCGCGTTCGCAGTCGGGCTGAACCCGAACACCGATGCCAACAGCACAACCCCTACACCCATGCGCGCCGCAACACGCACAGAGAGCCCTGGCGTCGTTTTATCGCGCCGGGAACCGCCCGAAACGCGACCTCCGCAGACCCTCACATGCATGGATATTTCCCCCTTGTTAAAGCAAGTGCCAGCGCAACGGCTGATAGAGGCGGACCCTCGGGGCGTCAAGCAACGCTCCGATTGACGTACACTCTTTAACCGCAAAGCACTGTCGTTTCGGCTACCCACCAACCCGGATGCTGCTGCCGCAGGTGGCTGGCGGCCTTGCCCGCGCAACCTGCGTCGCGGAAAACCGCAAACCAGGTTGGCCCTGACCCCGCCATCCGCACCAGCGCCACGCCCTCCTGCAACCGAAGCGCGCCTTCCACAGCATCGAGCAACGGGCAGCAGCGTCTCGCAGCCTCTTCCAGGTCATTCTTCAAGCCTGCCACCCAAGCGAGCGTCGGCACGGCCGGCACTTGCGCCTCCAGCCTTGGCGTGAATGCCTGCCCCATCTCAGCAAGGGCGCGGAACACATGGGCCGTCACCAGCGGCACCCCTGGGTTGACCAGCACCACAGGCAAGGGCTCTGCCAGCTGCGTGGGGGCAAGGTCCGTACCGATATCCCGCCCCATCATGGGCCGGCTGTAGACGCAGGCGGGAATGTCTGCCCCCAGTTCCGCGCCGATGGCCGCCAGACGCTCCAACGGCCAGTCCAGCCCCCACAGACGGTTGAGCGCCCTGAGCGCCGCACCCGCATCGGCGGAGCCGCCCCCCAATCCTGCCGCCACGGGCAGGTTCTTGCGGAGCAGGATCCGCGCCTGCGGCGCATCCAGCCCGGCCGCTGCGGCCAGCGCCCGCGCCGCGCGCAGCACCAGATTGTCCCCCTCGGCCACGAGCGGCTGCGAATAGGGCCCTTCGATGACCAGCGAGAGATCATCGCTGGCGGCAACGCTCAGCTCGTCCCCCGCTTCGGTGAAGGCAAACAGGGTCTCCAGCAGGTGATAGCCGTCGGCCCGCCGCCCCACCACATGCAGGAACAGGTTAAGCTTGGCCGGAGCTGGCTCGACGATTAACGCAGAACGCATGGAAACTCAGCGCTTGGGAGCGACCGGGCGGGCCGATGCCACAGCCGTGGCGCTGTCTAGGCCAAGTTCGAGCTTGGCCGTCAGCCGGCGTGACTGATCTTTCTCCGGCTCGCTGTCCATGGCCGCGCGCCAGCGGAAGCGGGCTTCGATGGTACGCCCCACGCGCCAGTAGGCATCGCCCAGATGCTCGTTGATGGTGGCATCGCCCGGCTCGGCCGCGACCGCCTGTTCCAGATGCTTCACCGCGTCATTATACTGGCCGGACATGAAATAGGCCCACCCCAGCGAGTCGATGATGAAGCCGTCATCCGGCCGCAACTCCACCGCCTTGGCGATCAGGCGCTTGGCCTCCCCCAGGTTCCGCCGCTGTTCGAGATAGGAATAGCCGAGGTAATTCAGCACGTTCGGCTCATCCGGATTGAGCGACAGGGCCTTCCGCAGATCCGTTTCGGCCTTGGTCCATTGCCCCAGCCGCTCGTAGCCGACGCCGCGCAGGAAATAGAGATACCAGTCCTGCGGCCGAACCGTCGGCTGCAGGGCGAGAGCAGCCGAATAGGCGTTGATCGCCTCCTGGTGCCGCTCCAGGCGGCGGAGCGCCTCGCCCAGCTCGATCTGGGCCCGGCGGCTTTGCGGATAGCGGATCGTTGCGGTCTGCAAGAGGGAGAGGGCCTCATCCGCCTTGTTCATATCCTGCAGGATGCGCGCCTTCTCCAGCAGCACATCGACCCCGAACGGCCCCTCCGGCTCCAGCGGCTCAACCGTTGCCAGCGCGCCGCGATATTCCTTGTTCAGCCGCAAAATATGGGCCGACAGCAGCTGGGCCTCGACCATGGCCGGCCGGGCAAGCTCAGCCACCCGCGAGAACACCAGCGCCAGCGGGATCGGCTCGCCCTGCATCAGATCGTTGGCGGCCTGCATCATTAACTCCGCCATGCCGTCGGCAGGCGAGGAGACCAGCGGGTCAATCTTCTTCCCCTCCTCCAGCCGCTTGCGCGCCTCGGCGAAGAAGACCCGCCGGTCCGGATCGGTTTCGATTTCCAGCAGGGCCTTTGCCTGCGCCGTGTCTCCCACCCGCTGGGCTGCAGCCGCCGCGGCGAGACGCAGGCGCCAGCGGCCGCTGGCATCCATCTTCAGGGCCTGATGATAATACTGAAGCGCCTCGTCCGCCCGGCCCATGGCCAAAGCAATGTGGCCCGCATGTTCGAGTTCGTAAAGGCGCAGCACCCCCTCGGCCTCGGTGGGCTTGATGGTCGCCAGCGCGGCCTCCCCGTCGCCCTGGCCATACTGCGACCAGGCCGTCAGAACCGGCGCGATCACCGCCTCGATCCCGCCCACGGCAAGGGTGGAGACCAGTGTCTGCGCGCGCTTATAGTTGCCCTTGCGGAAGTTCTCCGCGATCAGCGTCAGCGCGGCCGTCGAGTTCTGCGGGTCCTTGGCGAGAACGTCCCTCGCCATGTCCAGCGACAGGGTACGGTCGCCGGAGGCCAGCGCCAGCTCAAACGTGCGCTGGCGCAGTACCGGATCGTTCTCCTCATACCGCAGGGCGCGGGAGAAGTAGTGAGCGGCGGTCCCCAGCTCGTCGTTGGACCAGGCGTAACGCCCGAGGACGTAATCCCGGTAGGCGGCAGCCTCATCCTCCGCGGACAGGGCGGCGGCAGCCGGCGTCGCGGCCAGACTGCCCCGAACCAGGGCGCCTACGATGAGAGCGGCGGCGACTGCTGCTTTTTTCCTTCTCACGAGACCTCACATGTTGGGGTAATTCGGCCCGCCCCCGCCTTCGGGTGCAACCCAGTTGATGTTCTGGGTCGGATCCTTGATGTCGCAGGTCTTGCAGTGCACGCAGTTCTGCGCGTTGATCTGCAGCCTCGGTTCGCCAACGTCCAACCCGACGATTTCATAAACCCCCGCCGGGCAATAACGCTGCTCCGGCGCATCGTAGAGTTCAAGGTTGATTTTGACGGGAACGTCCTTGTCCTTCAACGTCAAATGGACAGGCTGGTCTTCTTCGTGGTTGGTGTTGGACAGGAAAACCGACGACAGCTTGTCGAACGTGATCTTGCCATCGGGCTTGGGGTAGCTGATCGGCCAGGCGTGATCCTTGCGGCGCAGCCGGGTGTGATCCGGGTGGTGGCCGAAGGTCCAGGGCAGCAGCTTGCCAAGGCCGAGATCGTTCAGCCACATGTCCAGCCCCGAGTAGACCGAGCCCAGAAGAATGCCGAACTTGGACAGCGCAGGCCGTGCGTTACGAACCTTGTACAAGTCCTTGTAAACCCACGAGGCGTTCAGCGCTTTCGGATAGGCCGTCAGCTCGTCTCCGCCAGCAGCGCCCGCCTTCAGCTTCTCAAACGCCGCCTCGGCCGCCAGCATGCCCGACTTCATGGCGTTGTGGCTGCCCTTGATGCGCGGCACGTTGACGAATCCGGCCGAGCAGCCGATGAGCGTGCCGCCGGGGAAGGTCAGCTTCGGGATGGACTGCAGCCCGCCTTCATTAATGGCGCGCGCGCCATAGGCGACGCGGCGGCCGCCTTCCAGCAGCGGGCGGATGGCCGGGTGCAGCTTGAAGCGCTGCATCTCGTCGAACGGCGAGAGGTAGGGGTTGCGGTAATCCAGCGCCACGACGAAGCCGATGGCGACCTGGTTGTTTTCCTGATGATAGATGAAGCCGCCGCCCACGGTGTCGTCGAGCGGCCAGCCCTGGGTGTGGATCACGGTGCCCGGCCTGTGCTTCTCCGGATCCACGTCCCACAGCTCCTTGATGCCGATGGCGTAGGTTTGCGGCTCCACGCCCTCGCGCAGGGAATAGCGGTCCATCAGCTGCTTGGAGAGGTGCCCGCGCACGCCCTCGGCGAAGAAGGTGTACTTGGCGTGCAGCTCGAGGCCCGGCTGGTACATGTCCTTGTGGCTGCCGTCGCGCGCCACGCCCATGTCGCCGGTGGCGACGCCCTTCACCGAGCCGTCCTCATTGTAGAGGATCTCCGCGCCCGCGAAGCCGGGGAAGATCTCGACGCCCAGTTCCTCGGCCTGAGACGCCAGCCAGCGGCACAGGTTGCCAAGGCTGAGCGTATAGCAGCCCTTGTTGGACATGAGCGGCGGCAGCAGGACGTGGGGAATGTCGAACTTGCCGCTCTTGGTGAGCACCCAGTGCTTGTTGTCCGTCACCGGCGCGCCCAGCGGCGCCCCCCGCTCCTTCCAGTCCGGAATAAGCTCGTTGAGCGCGATGGGATCAACGACAGCGCCCGAGAGGATGTGCGCGCCGATTTCCGAACCCTTCTCCAGCACGCAGACGGAGATGTCGTGGCCATGCTCCTGGGAAAGCTGCTTCAGGCAGAATCGCCGCCGCCAGCCCCGCCGGACCGCCGCCGATGATCACCACGTCATACGGCATGGCTTCGCGTTGGGTCATTTCGTGTCCTCTCCCCTGAAAGAGGGTTTCCAATCATTATCCCCGTTCTTGATACGAACACATACGGGGCAGAAAAGCGGTTGACCAGAGGTCCTTTGCTCTCTCACATGTCCCCATGATGGAAGGCGTGACGGAGGAGGGGCGGCTAGCTGCCGCAGCCCTGGACTGGCTGCTGGAGGCGGGATGCACGTCGCTGGTGAGCGACAACCCGGCCTCGTGGCTGGTGCAGACACCGGTTCGGGAGCCGGCGCTGGAACCGATCCATACGCCGCGCGTAACGACGGAGACCCTGCCGCCTACGGCCGCCCCCCCCAGCGGAGCCTTCTTCCCGGAGGGAGGACTGGCCACGGCAGATCCTGCCGCAGCGGACGGAGGCCCGAACATCCATGGCCCCTGCATCCATCAGCGTATCGGAAGCCGCTGCCGAGGCCGCGCGCCTCGCCGAGGGCGCAAAGACGCTCGACGAGCTGATCGCCGCCATCGAGGGGTTCGAGGGCTCGCCGGTCAAGGCCACCGCCAACCGCACGGTCATCTTCGATGGCAACCCCGACTCGGGCGTCATGATTATCGGCGAGGCCCCCGGCGCGGAGGAGGACCGGCAGGGCAAGCCCTTCGTCGGCGCGGCCGGCCGCCTCTTGGACCAGATGCTCGCCGCCATTGGCCTCGACCGCGACCACGCCTACATCACCAACGTCTTCTTCTGGCGGCCGCCCGGCAACCGCACGCCGACGCCGCAGGAAATCGCCCTCTGCCAGCCGTTCGTGCGCCGCCACGTCGAGCTGGTTCGCCCCAAGGCCATTCTGGCGATGGGCGGCACCTCCGCCAAGTCGCTGTTCGATACGGACACCGGCATCACCCGCCTGCGCGGTCAGTGGAAGGACGTCGCTTACGGCACCGTCACGGTGCCGACGCTCGCCTCCTTCCACCCCGCCTATCTCTTGCGCCAGCCCGCCCAGAAGCGCCTGTCCTGGGAAGATCTGCTGGCGTTCAAGGCCAGGGTCGAGTCCGCGCAGTGATGCAAAGACAAAAGATTCGCGCCGCCGCCCGGCGGGCGACGTTGCGGGCGGCTGTCTGCCTGTTCGCGGCAGCTGGCGCGCTCGGCGCTCCCACAGCCGCGCAGGCCCGCAGCACTGGGGCGGCCGAGAATATTCCCGACAGCATCCCCAGCATTCTCGGCAAGCAGGATCGCCAACTCTACCGCCAGGCGTTCGATGCCATCGACGCCGGCCGCATCGCCAGGGCGCGACAGCTGGCGGCAAAGGCCAAGTCGCCCCTGCTCCGCAGCCACATCACCGCCGAGGCCCTGCTGGCCGAACGCAGCCCTTCCTACTCAGAGATGAAGCGGTGGCTGGAGGCCAATGTCCGCCACCCGCTGGCCCGCCGTGTCCTTGAGCGTATTGAGGAGATCAAGCCCACCGGGGCCGTGCTGCCGCGCCTGCCCGTCCAGTCGGTGGCGGAGCCGCCCGAGCCGATCACGCGGAACTGGACCGCGCCGCAGATGACGCCGCTGCAAACCGTGGCAGCGCGTCGGCTGGCCAAGCGCCTGCGCCCGCTCGTCGTCAATATGCGTCTCAGGGAAGCCGAGCGCCTGCTGAACGCCGAAATCCAGCGCAACAGCCTTGCGCCCCATACGCTCGCCCTGTGGGGACGCCAGATCGCCTGGCGCTACTACATCGAGGGCGATGACGCGGGCGCGCTGCGGGTCGGCACCCTGGCAAGCGCGCCCGATACGCCCGATGCGGGCCGCGCCCACTGGGCGGCGGGCCTGGCCGCCTGGCGGCAGGGCGATTGCGAGCGGGCGACCACGCACTTTGCGGGCATGGCCGCCAAGCCCGGCCTCACCGGGCCGGAGATCGCCGCCGCCCGCTTCTGGGAGGCGAGAGCCCACATGGCCTGCGGCCGACCCGAGCGGATCAGCCCGCTGCTGAAAGAGGCGGCGCAGGTGCCCGAGAGCCTCTATGGCCTCCTGGCAACGCGAACGCTCGGGCTGGAGCCGCCGTTCAACTGGGGGCCGCCCAGCTTCATCCAGGCGGACTGGAACCAGATCAAGAACATTCCCGCCGTGCGCCGGGCCGTGGCGCTCGTCCGCATCGGCGAACTGGGCCGGGCCGACCGGGAACTGAAGCACCTGTGGGGGCAGACCGACCACGCCAACTACGATGCGCTGGTGCGGCTGGCCTCGGCGCTCAGCTTGCCTTCCACCCAGAAGTGGCTGAGCCTGCGCCCGCCGGAGGGGCAGACGCCGCCCATGTCCATCCGCTTTCCCGCGCCCGACTGGGTGCCTCACGGCGGCTGGCGCGTGGACAAGGCCTTGGTCTTTGCCCTCGCTCTTCAGGAATCCAAGTTCCAGACCGATGCCGTCTCCCGCGCCGGAGCGCGCGGGGTCATGCAGCTGATGCCCAGCACGGTGCGGGCTCTTCGCAAGCAGGGCATACTGGACGGGGTCAAGGGCTCGCTCAGCGACCCGGTGTTCAACCTGGAGGCGGGGCAGATCTACCTCGAGCACCTGCGCGACTGGCCGTCGAACGAAGGGCTGCTGCCCAAGGTGATCGCCAGCTACAACGCCGGCCCGACGGCGGTGAATCGGTGGACCTCCTACGCCCGCTACGAGACCGACCCCCTGCTCTACCTTGAATCCATTCCCTACGCCCAGACGCGGGGCTATGTGCGGCGGGTGCTGCAGAACTACTGGCTCTACCAGCTGCGCTTCAACATGCCGACCGACAGCCTCGACGCGTTGGCGAACGGCCGCTGGCCCAAGTTCCCCAAATCCCTGCAACAGCCGCCGAGCGAGGAGCCCGAGGAGGCCCCGGTTATCGCCTCTGCGAACATTGACGCCGAGGCGCAGCCGGGCAATCCTGCCGGCGAGGAAGCGCTGCCGGAGGTGGCCTCCCTTACTCCCTCGCCCTCGGAATGAGACGACCCCCATGCCGATTGACGACTCCCTGCCGTTTCAGCCCATCAACATCGCGGTTCTGACGGTCTCCGACACCCGCACGCTGGCGGACGACCGCTCGGGCCAGACGCTCGTTGACCGTATCCAAGCCGCCGGGCACCGGGTGGCGGACCGCAAGATCGTGAAGGACGACGTGGAGACGATTAGCGGCCAGCTGGAGGCTTGGATCGACGATCCGCAGGTGGACGCCGTCATCACCACCGGCGGCACGGGCGTGACCGGGCGGGACGTGACGCCCGAGGCCTTCCAGCGCGTGTGGGAGAAGGAAATCCCCGGCTTTGGCGAGCTGTTCCGCTGGCTCAGCTTCCAGAGCATCGGCACCTCCACCATTCAATCGCGCGCGACAGCGGGCGTGGCGCGCGGCACCTACCTGTTCGCCCTGCCCGGCTCCACGGGCGCGGTGAAGGACGGGTGGGATAAGATCCTCAAAGATCAGTTGGACAGCCGTCACAAACCTTGCAACTTTGTGGAACTCATGCCTCGCTTGGCTGAACGTTAAGGAAGCAATGAATGCGCCCCGCCGCGGGGAGGAACATCCGGACGGGCGCTGACATATAAAGGGCCAAAGGATGAAATATCTCAGCACGATCGCAATGATGCTGCTGGCCGCGCCAGCGGCGGCGCAAGCGCCCGCCGCTCCGGCCGCCACGCCGCAGGCCGATGCCGCAGACCCCTATCTCTGGCTGGAGGAAGTCGAGGGCCAGAAGGCGCTGGAGTGGGTGAACGCCCACAACGCCCAGTCGCTCAAGATTCTGGAATCCCAGCCAAAGTTCGCGGAATACCGCGCCCGCGCCGAGGCGATCCTCAACGACAAGCGCCGCATTCCGACGCCCGAGATCCAGGGCGATCATGTGGTCAATTTCTGGCAGGATGACACCCACGTCCGTGGCATCTGGCGCAAGGCCACCCTCAAGTCCTATCTCTCCGGCAATCCGGAGTGGAAAACCCCTGATCGACGTCGACCAGCTTGCCAAGACCGAGGGCAAGAACTGGGTGTGGAGGACCGCAGGCTGTCTGAAGCCGGACTATGTCCGCTGCCTGGTCGCCATCTCCAACGGCGGCAAGGACGCGGTCGAGGTTCGCGAGTTCGACACCTCGACCGGCCAGTTCGTGGCGGACGGCTTCCGCCTGCCCGAGGCGAAGATGCGGATTGACTGGCTGGACCGCGACACCCTCATCGTCGGCACGGACTACGGCCAGGGCAGCCTCACCAACTCGGGCTATCCGCGCATCCTGAAGCTGTGGAAACGCGGCACGCCGCTGGCAAGCGCCCGCACCGTCTACGAGGGCAAGGTGGAAGACGTGTGGGCCGCGCCCGACGTCACCATCAACGAGAAGGGCACCTACCCCATCATCATGCGCGGCGTCGATTTCTTCACCGCCGAGCTGTACCATATGAAGAAGGACGGCAGCCTGGTGCGCTCGCCGCTGCCGATCGACGCCGACTTCCGCCAGGTCTTCGGCAGCAAGGCCATCGCGCTGCTGCGGAACAACTGGACCCACAATGGCGTCACCTACGCCCAGGGCTCGCTCGTCGCCTATGACATCGACGCGCTGCTGGACGGCAAGCCCGTGCAGGTGGAGCAGGTGTTCGCGCCCAAGGAAGGCCAGGCGATCAGCGAGATCAAGGGGGCCAAGGACGCTCTCTACGTCAACGTTCTCGACAACGTGCGGAGCCGCCTGCTGGCGCTGAGGCCGAAGGATGGCGCATGGGCCGCCACCGACATGGAGGCCGGCAAGGACATGGCGATCAAGCTGGTCAGCGCCGGCTCCAAGTCCGATCTCATCCTGTTCCAGCGCGAGGGCTATACCACCCCGTCCGAGCTGGTCGCCGCCGGCGACGGCCCGATGAAGGTGGCCTATGCCCTGCCCGCTCGGTTCGACCCCAGCCGGTTCACGGTCGAGCAGCTGTTCGCTACCTCCAAGGACGGCACCCGCGTGCCCTATACCGTGGTGAAGCCGAAGGACGCCAAGGGCCCGCTGCCCACCTGGATGTTCGCCTACGGCGGCTTCGAGATCCCGCTGGTGCCGACCTACGTGGTGCCGGAATATCAGTTCTGGCTTGAGGAAGGCGGCGCCTACGTGGTCGCCAACCTGCGCGGCGGCGGCGAATACGGCCCCACCTGGCACCAGGCGGCCCTGCGGGAGAACCGCCAGCGCGCCTATGAGGACCTGTTCGCCGTGTCCGAGGACCTGCTCCGCCGCGGCATCACCACCACCCGCCAGTTCGGCCTCTATGGCCGCTCCAACGGCGGCCTGCTCACCAGCGTCGCCCTCACGCAGCGGCCGGACCTGTTCGGCGCCATCATCTCCGGCGTGCCGCTGGCGGACATGAAGCGCTACCACAAGCTGCTGGCCGGCGCTTCCTGGATGGCCGAGTATGGCGACCCGGACAACCCCGCCGACTGGGCCTTCATCAGCAAATACTCGCCCTACCAGAACCTGAAGGCGGGCCAGCCCTATCCGCAGATTTTCTACTACACCTCCACCAAGGACGACCGCGTCCACCCGGGCCATGCCCGCAAGATGGCGGCGAAGCTGGAAGAGCTGGGCTATCCCTACTTCTACTACGAGAACACGCAAGGCGGCCACGCGGGCGTCGCCAACCTGAAGGAGACCGCCTACCGCTCCGCCCTGATGCTGGTTTACATGAACAGCCAGCTGAAAGCGGAAACCCCGGTCGCCGCGCCGCGCATAGGCAACACCGCCGTCGGCGCGGCCCGCTAAGGGCGCGCCGGTTCTGCAGCAGACACGAGACGGCCGGGCACCACGCCCGGCCGTTTTGGTTTGAGGAAGTGTTTCTTGCGGGTGGTCACCCCCCCGCACCCCGATTTCGAATAGGGATGCGCCTGGTCGGGTTGCCAGGGCCATTTTTTCCGCCGCACGGCAGAACGGGGTGAGACTCCACATTGGAATGCCCCGTAAAGGCCCGTGAAGGCCCCTTACAGCGCCAAAACGAACCCGTCCGCTACCACCCTAGCCGAAATAGGTAAAAACCTCTCTATGGGGCTTTAAACCGCCTTGGCGTTGATTTCGCGTTTTGGGCGAATGAAGGGCGCGGCCCGACAAACAAATGGGGGATCGAAAGGGGGGCGGCGCCCCATGCCTCTCTTTTTTATCAGCCAATCCAGCCCATCACCATCTCGCGCAGCGGATTGGCAGGGTCGGAGAGCAGCTTGACCACCATGGCGAGGCAGATGATGACGAGCAGCGGGCGGATGAGCCGGGGGCCGAAGCGCATGGCCGAGCGTGCGCCAAGCCGCCCGCCGAAGAACTGGCCCACCGCCATGCAGGCGCCCAGCGCCCAGAGGATATGGCCGCTCACTCCCAGCACCACGACCGAGACGATGTTGCTGGTGAGATTGAGCGCCTTGGTGTGAGCGGTGGCGCGGGTGAGCCCCATGCCCACCAGCGTGACGAGGCTGAGCGCGAAGAAGGAGCCTGTTCCGGGTCCGAAGAAGCCATCGTAGAAGCCGATGGCCCCCGCCACGAACGAATAGGCAAAGGGCGTGAGCCGGGCCTGCGATTCCTCATCCGACGCCTTGGGACCGAAGAGGAAATAGAAGGCGATGGCCACCATGAGGATGGGCAGCAGCACCATCAGCCAGCGGGTGTTGACGTGCATCACCGCCACCGCGCCCAGCGCCGCGCCGATGAGAGTGGTGAGGATGGAGAGCCTGATAGTGCGGAAATCGACCTTGCCGGCGCGCCAGTAGCTCCAGGTGGCGGACGATGCGCCCACGCAGGCCTGGGCCTTGTTGGTGGCAATGGCAGTGACGGGATCGAGCCCAGCCGCCATCAGCGCCGGAATCGTAATCAGCCCCCCGCCGCCCGCGATGGCATCAATAAACCCAGCCCCGAACGCTGCCGCACACAGCAACGCAATGACTTCCGGCGCGAGAACCACGAGCCGCCCCTCGACACTACAGCGGGCATTGGCCTTTGCCGCCGTCCCGCACGCTGCCCCCACGAGCAGCGGCCAAGGCGCTGCCCGCAAAAACAAAACGCGGCAGGTTTCCCCACCGCGCTTCGAAATCCGCTCAGAAAGCCATCTTACTTAATCTTGGCTTCCTTGAAATCCACGTGCTTACGCACGACCGGGTCGTACTTGCGGAACGTCAGCTTCTCGGTCTGCGTGCGCGGATTCTTCTTGGTCACATAGAAATAGCCGGTGTCGGCGGTGCTCACCAGCTTGATC
Organism: Pedomonas mirosovicensis; assembly: GCF_022569295.1. Lineage (NCBI taxonomy): Bacteria > Pseudomonadati > Pseudomonadota > Alphaproteobacteria > Sphingomonadales > Pedomonadaceae > Pedomonas > Pedomonas mirosovicensis. The sequence goes on from NZ_JAKFIA010000001.1 coordinate 2,153,243, forward strand.
TTGATCGTCGTCGGCTTCGCCATGGCATCGTTCCTCAGGACTCAGGGGCTCAGCGCGCGCCACGCTCAGCCCTGCAAAACAGGTGGCCGCCTATGCCCCATGCGCGCAGGCAAGTCAAGGCCGCCGAACATTCATCAACCATTCAGGTGGCTTCCACTGCAATCAATCAATCATTAAGATATATTATGAAAAGGTTGCCGGAAGGGGGAAGGCATGCCTATGCACGAGGAAGACCAGGCCAGAGTCCGAGCGGGCCTTCGTGCGGCGATCAGGGATCGCTTGTACGCCCTCGCCGAGCAGCACCCACATTGGGACCATGCCGATCTGGACCAGCAGATACGGCAGCTCCGCGAGGATGCGGACCATGCCGGCTTTGCCATCGTCGCGGGGCTGGCGCAAGCGCTTGAAGAAAACCTGCGCGTCCTCCACCCGGAGGAGTGCCTGCCCGTCTTTCTCACCTACCTGACCCGCAGCCTGGCGCTGGAACCGTGCGGGCGCGAGGCCGGCGCGGTGCTCACCCTGCTGCTGGCCGGGGTCCACCGGCGTCTTGCCGAGGCACGCCTGCCCCAGGTGGCCTGAGCAGGCACGCGGCCGACAGCAACACCTCCCCCGCCTCTTCCGCCACCACGCAGCGCCGCTGCGTCAAAGCCCAGACGCGGCACGCCTCCTCCCCGCAATCGGGCAGGCGCTTTTCCTGCGCGAGGATCGGCCACCACCAGCTTTGCCGCGCGCCTGTGGGCGTGACCTCCCGCCGGTCGATGAGCAGATGGGTGATGCCATAGCGCGACACCAGCCGGCGCACCCCTTCCGGCCCGCCCGCGAACACGGCAGATGCCGTATCGCCCAGGCGTTCCCTCATCTCCCGTACATACTCCCGGCCATAGGGCAGGTGGTATTCCCGGGCGGTCAGCACCCGGCGCTGGGCAAGGGCGGGAATATTGTCGAGGTCGGGAGCAAAGCCCGCCACGAGCGTATTCTTGGGAGCGGCACGCACCGCCTCCACTACGGCCGGGGCCTCGGCCACGCCGATAAGGCCGAGCGCGCGCGGCGGCACCAGCAGCGCCAGCAGCGGCAGGCCGATAAGCGCGGCGAAAACCACGCTCCGCCCGCCTCGGCCCAGTTTCGGCATCCATGCGGCAAGGCCCGCCCCCGCCAGAAGGCCCAGCGCCACGCGCAGCCCGATGAGCGAATAGCGCCCCGGCAGGTACAGCTTGAACAGCACGACATGAGCCGCCGCCCACAGGATGACCCCCGCCAGCGCCGAGGCAAGGCACAGCCGCCGCAGCGGCTCCGGCAGCTGCCGCCAGCGCAGCAACGCCAGAAGGGCGGCAATGATGAGGAGAATATCGCGCAGCACCGGCTCCGGCACCGCGCCGGAGCGCTTGGCCAGCAGCCAGAACGTGACGGGATTGGCGACGAAATAGGCCGTGCGCCCGCCGTCCTGAAACTCGGCCATGCCCCGCGCCTCGTCCGCGCTCACGATGCCCTCGCCCGCCCCCCATGACCAGCGCCGCCAGCGCGCCGACGAACAGGCCCGCAACAACGATGGCTGGGCCGATCCACAGCCTTCTCAGCGCGGCCCAGCTTTTGCGCCCGCCGCGCAGGTCCGCCAGATGCGCCAGCCCGATGAAGCCGCCCGCGAACACCGCCGCCGTGGGATAGGTGAGCGACAGCGTAAAGCCCAGCAGCGCGCCCAGCATGGGGCGTTTCTCCCGCCAGGCGACCAGCACCGCCAGCAGCATCGGCCACGAAAAGGCCCGCGCCGTGGCGCTGGCGATATCGTCGCTCGCCCAGATGCCCTGCACGAACAGCAGCGCCCCCAGCGCCGCGGCCAAAGCGCCGATACCGGTCGTCAGAATGAAACGGTAGGCGAGCCAGGCGGTGAGCAACGTGATGACGACCGGGTAGAGCTTGGCCATCAGCAGCGGCGAAATGCCGAGGAGGGCGGGAACGGCGTAGAGCGCCTTGAACACCGGCGTGTTGCTGTTGATGAAGTATCCGGCAACGAAATCGCCCCGGAACAGGGTCGGGTCACGCAGCGCCTCCAGCCAGGCCACGTGCTGGCGCACGTCGTCCTGCACCGAGAAGGGCTCGGCGAAGGCAAGGATCAGCCAGACGAGGCCGAGTACGCTGGCTGCCGCCAGCGGCAGCCAGAGCCAGCCCTGCGCCTGGGGAGTGCCTACGGCCTCAGGCCGCGGCTTTTGCAAAGACGAGTCGCCGATAAACAAAGTATTTCACGCAGAAGGAGCTGCCGAGCACGCCGACGTTCACAAACATGGGGTGCAGCCCGGTCAGGTCCAGAAGGATTGAGAAAAGCCCCCATTCGATCAGCCGCGCCGTGCCGCTGGTCCCAACGAAGCGCAGAAACTGCGCGCCCGCGCCGCGCTCGGTCGAATTGAAGATGATGTGGCGGCCGACGAAGAAATTGAACACGATCAGGCACGCGAGCGTAATGGCGAAGGCGAGCTTGGGATTCAGGTGCGCCCCGTTCAGTAGGGTGAACATCAGCGTCAGGTTGAGGCCATAGGAAATGACCCCCGTTGCCATGTAGAGGCGGAACGACCGGAAGTGCTTCTCGACCAGCGCCCGGATGCTCATATCTTCGTGCGCCGGTCGATGAGGTCAGCGAGCAGGCCGAGCACCGTGATGTTGAGCGCCAGAAGCAAGCTGGTCGTCGTCTTGTCGGTGAGGTCGTGCAGCCAGAAGGTGTCGTAGATGCCGCTCACGACGAACGCCGCCCAGAAGGTCAGCATGAAGGGCTTCAGCACCTTCAGCGGCGCGAAGAACATGCCGGTGCGGGCGATGGTGCTGACGAACCGCAGCGTGTCGCGGATCGGCTTGATCTTCGACTTGCCGATGCGCGGCGTATAGGAGATCGGCTCGTAGACCACCTCCCGCCCGTCCATCAGCATGGAAATGGTGATGGTGGTGGTGAAACTGAAACCATCCGGATAAAGGTGCAGGTAGCGCTTCGCCACGTCGGCGCGGAAGGCGCGAAACCCTGAGTTGATATCGGGGATGTGCGTGCCGGTGATCCACTGGGCGAAGCGGCGCAGGAAAATCTTCGGAATAGCGCGAACCTTGGAATAAACCACGCCGTCGCCAATGCGCGCGCCCACCACCATGTCCGCATCCGGCAGGGAAAACAGCTCGCCCATGCGCTGGTTCGGATAGGTGCCGTCCGCATCCGTAATGGCGACCCACGCCCCGCGCGCCTCGCCGAGGCCGGTCTTGAGCGCCGCGCCATATCCCTTGTTCTTGCGGTGGCGGATCAGCCGCACGCGCGGGTCCTGCTCCGCCGCCATGTCGATGACGGCGGCCGAGGCGTCCGTCGAGCCGTCGTCGATCACCAGGACCTCAAAGCTGCCGGCGGGAAGCGCGGTTTCGCATGCGGCCACCACGGCCTCGATCGTGCTGCGGATCGCGCCCTGCTCGTTATAGCAGGGAATGAGCACGGAATAGATAACGGCATCCTGTGCGCCGCCCTCCGCCTCAACGCTTTCCAGCACGCTGTCGTGTTTCACGAAAATCTCCTTCCGGCGCCCTCTTTGGCACGGCGCCGTTTCAGGCTCAACTCCGTCTACGGTCGAAACGGTGCGGTTAAACGCGCCGGCGAACCCGTCCGCCGCCAACGCGCCGCGCCTTGCCGCCGGGCGACCTTGGGCGTGCGCGGGATGGCCCGGCCCCTGCCTCGCCTTCCGGCATCTCCACCAGCTCGAAGCGCATGCCGCCGGTCACCGGGTTGGCCTCCACCAGCCGGATCGGCATTTTCTGGCCAAGGAAGAAGCTGGCGCCGGACCAGCCGCCCTCAAGCCGACGGCTGGCCTCGTCGAAGTGGAATCGCTCGTCGCCCAGCGTGCTGATAGGAATGAGGCCATCGCCCCCCAGCCCCTCGATGGTGACGAACAGGCCGAACTTGGCAACGCCCGTCACCCGGCCGGGGAACACCTCACCGATGCGCTCAGACAAGTACGCCGCGATGTAGCGATCGACCGTATCCCGCTCCGCCTCCATCGCCCGCCGCTCGGTCATGGAGATGTGCTCGGCGGTCGAGGCCAGGTGCTTCACCTGCTCGTCGGTGAGGCCGCCCTCACCCAGCCCCAGCGCCCTGACCAGCCCGCGATGGACCATCAGGTCCGCATAGCGGCGGATGGGCGAGGTGAAGTGGGCGTAGGATTGCAGCGAGAGGCCGAAGTGGCCCACGCTCTCCGTGCCGTAATAGGCCTGCGTCTGGGTGCGAAGGACCTGCTCGGCGATCTGCTCGGCGAACGGCTCTTCCTTGGTGACTTCCAGAATGCGGTTGAACACCGCCGGGCGCACCACTTGGCCGAGCGCCAGATTGACCTCGAGCGTTTCAAGGTAGTCCTTCAGCGAGACCAGTTTTTCCTGCGTCGGCGGCTCGTGGATGCGGTAGACGCCGGTCACGCCCGAGGCGTGGTGGCCTTCCAGCTCCTTGGCGGCGGCGACGTTGGCCGCAATCATGTAGTCCTCGATCACCCGGTGGGCGTCGAAGCGCTCGCGCACCCGGATCTCGACGATGCGCCCCCGCTCGTCGAGGATCACACGCTTTTCGGGCAGGTCGAGGTCCAGCGGCTCGCGGATATCCCGCGCCGCCTTCAGCGCGCCCCAGCCTCCCCACAGGTTCCACAGCCCCTTCGTGTGCGGGGCCGTGTGCTCGTCCGCATGGCCGTCGATGGCGGCCTGGGCCTGCTCGTAGGCGAGGTTGGCCGCGCAGCGAATGAGCGCGCGGGTGAAGCGCCAGCTCTTGATCTGCCCGGTCGCGCTCACCGTCATCAGGCAGACGAGCGCTGCCTTGTCGGCGTCCGACGTCAGCGAGCAGGCATCGCTCGACAGCGAATGCGGCAGCATGGGCACGACGCGATCGGGGAAGTAGACCGAGTTGCCCCGCTCCCGCGCGTCATGATCGAGCGCGGAGCCGGGCTGGACGAAGTAACTCACGTCCGCGATGGCGACGCCCAGCTGCCAGCCGTCCTTGTTCTTGGGGTCGTCATCCGGCTCGGCCCAGATGGCATCGTCGTGGTCCCGCGCATCAACGGGGTCGATGACGAGGAACGGGATGTGCCGCAGGTCCTCCCGCGCACCCAGCGGTTGGCGGGACGAGGCTTCCGCCTGCGCCAGCGCGGCGTCGGAGAACTCGGTCGGGATGCCCTTCTGGTGAATGGCGATGAGGGAGAACGACTTGGGCGCGAACGGGTCGCCCAGCCGCTCGATCACCTTGACCGGTTGCAGGCCCAGCGGGCGGCCCCGGCCCATGGGCTCGGCCAGCACCAGCTCGCCGTTCTCCGCCTCGTTCAGCATGTCGGGCGGGATGATGAACTCGGCGCGCAGGCGCTTGTCCGCCACTTCCAGCCGCCACTCGCGCCCGGCCTTGCGGACGACGCCGAGCACGTTCTCGACCTTGCGCTCCAGCCGCTTGAGCATATGGCCGCGGAAGCGCCCGTCGCCGCGCGTCTCGATGCGGGCGACGCAGCGATCGCCAACGCCGAGGTTCGCCCGGCGGCCCCGCTCCATGATCTTGACGGTCGGCGGCCTGCCGGGGTGCTCCCACACTTCGGGCTCGCCGAAGATGTCGCCGTCCGCCGTGACCTTGGTGATCTTGATGGCCGCCACCTTGGGCAGCTGGCCGCCCACGTGGAAGGTGCGGCCCGCCGCCCGTTCGATCTCGCCCTCGACTTCAAGGTCCTTGAGGATTGCCTTGAGGCCGATCTTCTCCGCGCCCGAAAGACCGAAGGCGCGGGCGATCTCCCGCTTGCCGACGGCAACCGGGCTATCCTTGATAAAGGCAACAATCTCTTCCCGGGTCGGCAACCCGGCTGTCTGCCGTTTGTTCAATCGCGTCACGCCTTGGCCTTGGACGGCGTTTTCTTCGCCGTCCCCTTCGCTGCGGTTGCAGCCTTCTTGGGAGCAGCAGCCTTCTTCGTCGCCGTCGCCTTCTTGGGCGCAGCCGCCTTGCGAGCCGGCTTCTTCGCTGGGCCCTTGGCGGCCTTGGCCGCCAGCAGCTCCACCGCCTTGTCCAGCGACAAATCATCGGGCGACAGGCCCTTGGGCAGGGTGGCGTTTACCTTGCCGTCCGTCACATAGGGGCCGTAACGTCCGTCCATAACCTTAACCGCCGCACCAGACTCGGGATGCTCTCCCAGTTCCTTAAGCGCTGCGGCGGCCTTGCGTTCCCCGCGCCCCCCGCGATTGGCCGCGTCAGCCAGTGTTGCCACCGCCTGGTTCATGCCCATGGTGAGCACCTCCTCGGTGCTCTTGAGGCGAGCGTACTTGCTGTCGTGCAGCAAATAGGGCCCGAACCGGCCGATGCTGGCCAGAATCGGCTTGCCTGTCTCCGGGTGCGTGCCAACCGTGCGCGGCAGCGAAAGCAGCGCCAGCGCCTGGACGAGGGTGAGCGTATCGACCGGCACGTCCTTCGGGATGGAAGCGCGCGGCGGCTTGGCCTTGTCCTCCCCTTCCTCGCCCAGCTGCACATAGGGGCCGAACCGGCCCGAGCGCAGCGTGACCGGCTGCCCGGTCGCCGGGTCCAGACCCAGCACCTTGGGGCCTTCATCCGCCTGCCCCGCCGTTGCTTCCTCCGAGCCGAACGGCCGGGTGTAGCGGCATTCGGGGTAGTTGGAGCAGCCGACGAACGCGCCGAACTTGCCCGCCTTCAGCGACAGGCGGCCCGCATGGCACACCGGGCATTCGCGCGGATCGCGCTCGCCCCCCTTGTCGTCGGCCGTGCTGCCGAACAGGTAAGGCTCCAGGAACTCATCCAGCGTCTTGATGACGTCGCTGGGCTTGAGCTCGAGGATTTCCTTGGTTTTCGGCTCGAAGTCCGCCCAGAAGGCGCGCAGCACGTCCTTCCAGTCGATCTGACCGGAGGAAATCTGGTCAAGCTGGCCTTCGAGGTCCGCCGTGAAGTCATATTCCACATAGCGCTCGAAGAACTTCTCGAGGAAGGCGGTCAGCAGCCGCCCCTTGTCCTCCGGCATGAAGCGGTTGCGCTCCATCTTCACATAGGCGCGGTCCCGCAGCGTCTGGAGGATGCTGGCGTAGGTGGACGGGCGGCCGATGCCCAGTTCCTCCAGCTTCTTCACCAGCGAGGCTTCCGAATAGCGCGGCGGCGGCGTGGTGAAGTGCTGCTCGGTCTTCACGTCCTTGAGCAGCGGGTGCTCGCCGACGGTGAGCTTGGGCAGGCGGCGGTTGTCGTCGTCCTCCCCGCTGGTGGAGGCGGTTTCGTCCCGCCCTTCCTCGTAGACCGCGAGGAAGCCGGGGAACTGCACCACCTGGCCGGTGGCGCGCAGACCGGTGCGGTCATCCTCGGAAAGCAGCTCGGCCGTGGTGCGCTCCATACGGGCGCTGGCCATCTGGCAGGCGATGGTGCGCTTCCAGATCAGCTCATAGAGCTTGGCCTGTTCGGCCGAGAGGTAACGCGACACCTGATCGGGGCGACGGTGCAGGTCGGTCGGGCGGATCGCCTCGTGGGCTTCCTGCGCGTTCTTGGCCTTAGTCTGGTAGGCGCGGGGCGACGGCGGCAGATACTGCTGGCCGAAGTCCTCCGCGATGACGGCGCGCGCGCCGGAGATCGCCTCCTGGCTCAGCGTCACGCCATCGGTACGCATGTAGGTGATAAGACCGGTGGTCTCGCCGCCGATCGAAATGCCTTCATACAGCTGCTGGGCGACACGCATGGTCTGGGTCGCGGAGAAGCCCAGCTTGCGGGCCGCTTCCTGCTGCAGCGTCGAGGTGATGAACGGCGGATAGGGGTTGCGGCTGACCGGCTTCTGCTCGACCGAGGCAATGCGGAACCGCCCTGACTCGACCGCACGGCGGGCCACTTCCGCGCCCTCGGCGGTCGTGATGCTGAACTTGTCCAGCTTCTGGCCGTCCAGCAGCACCAGCCGGGCCGAGAACGAATCACCCGCCTGAGTCGCGAACAGGCCATCGACGGTCCAGTACTCCCGGGCGACGAATCGCTCGATCTCGACTTCCCGGTCGCAGATGAGGCGCAGCGCCACCGATTGCACGCGCCCGGCCGAGCGAGCGCCGGGGAGCTTCCTCCACAGCACCGGCGAGAGCGTAAAGCCCACCAGATAGTCGAGCGCGCGGCGGGCGAGGTAGGCGTCGATCAGCTCCCGGTCCAGATCGCGCGGATTGGCCATGGCCTGCGTGACCGCCGACTTGGTGATCTCGTTGAAGGTCACGCGCTGCACGCCGCCCTTGGGCAGGGCACGCTTGGCCTTCAGCACTTCGAGCAAGTGCCAGGAAATGGCCTCGCCCTCACGATCAGGGTCGGTGGCGAGGATCACGCGATCCGCGTTCTTCACCTCATCGGCAATGGCCTTGAGCTGCTTCTGCTTGTCGCCGGAGACCTCCCACAGCATGGAGAAGTCCTCGGCCGGCTTCACTGAGCCGTCCTTCGCAGGCAGGTCGCGCACATGGCCATAGGAGGCCAGAACCTTGTAGTTCGACCCTAAATACTTGTTGATAGTCTTGGCCTTGGCCGGCGACTCGACGATCACAACATCCACGGCGGCCCGTCCTTTCCGGTTTCACGGGGCGGGACGCATACCGCAGTTATATAATGCATCGCAAGCCGAACCCGGTCTCAAAACATCCCATAGTCGGATGGGGTGAGCGAAACCCGGTGTCCCGGATGGCGAACGATCCGCCCGCCAAGCTCCATTTCCAGCAGCACCACGGCAACCACGGCAGACGGCAGACCCGTCGTCCGGATGAGCGCATCAACCGCCACCGGAGCAGGGCTGAGCAGCTCCGCCACCTGCCGGCGGGCCTCATCGTCCACCTCATGATGCACCAGTGGCGGCGGCGTATAGGAAGACTCCGACATCGCCAGCCCGCGCCGCATCAGCGGCTCCAGCGCCTCCAGCACATCGGCGCAGGACTGCACCAGGGTCGCGCCCTCGCGGATCAACCCGTTCGGGCCGTGGGCGCGCGGCTCCAGCGGCGAGCCCGGCACCGCCATCAGCAGCCGCCCCTGCTCTCCCGCCAGCCGGGCGGAGATGAGCGAGCCGGACTTCTCCGTCGCCTCCACCACCACCAGACCCAGCGACAGGCCGGAAATGATGCGGTTGCGCCGGGGGAAGTGGCGGGCCTGCGGCACCGCGCCCCACGGCTGCTCGGCGACCAGAAGCCCCTTCTCGCCAATGGCTTGCTGCAGCCGCTCGTTCTCCGGCGGGTAGACGACGTTGAGCCCCCCGGCCACCGCCGCGATGGTGCCGCCCTCGTTGCGGGCATTGGCGTGCGCGCCCGCAAGCGCGCCCCCGCGGGCTTGGCCCGCAAGCGCGCCCTTGTGCGCCGCCGTATCGATGCCGCGCGCCAGCCCCGAGACGATGACCAGCCCCTCCCCCGCCAGATCGTGCGCCAGCCGCTGCGCCAGCATCAGCCCGGCGGCCGAAGCGTTGCGCGCGCCAACGATGGCGACGCTCGGGCCCTCCGCCAGCGCGAGACACCCCTTCACGGCCAGAACCGGCGGCGCATCCTCGATATGGGCAAGAAGCGAGGGATAGCCCGGTTGCCCCAGAAACAGCAGTTCGGCCCCGGCGGCGCGGATGGCCTCCATCTCTCCCTCAGCCGCCGCCCGGCTGCACATGCGGATTCCGCGCCCGCCGCCACGCCGGGCCAACTCGGGCAGCGCCTCGAGCGCCGCCACGCCCGTGCCGTAACGGGCCAACAGGTGGCGAAAGCTGATGGGCCCCACGTTCTCCGAGCGAATCAGGCGCAGACGGGCGACCTGCTCCGCCGCGCTGAGGGTGGAAAAGTTCTGCGGTGTGACGGGCATCTCCATGACAGCGCCAAGTGTCCCGCGCGGATTGCCGAACGGTCAAGGTTCGCTAGGGTCGTAGATGCCGGAGTTTATAGTCGAATATGATCCGCTAAGCGCTTGAAAATGAAGCTCCCGCGTCCCCATTTCATTTATCGGGCCATGCGGGTGATAACGGGCGCCGCCCGATCAAGCAGCCTATTCCGCGTCGGCGGCCGGAGCGGACTTCTTGCCGATCTTCGACTCCTCGCCCCGCATCAGGCGACGGATGTTGTCCTCGTGCTTGAGGAAGACGAGCGCCGCCATGCCGACGCCGAGCGCCGCCACATCCAGCCGGTCGGCGACGTAGGCGACGATGGGCGCGACGATCACGGCGACCAGCGCGGCAAGCGAGGAATAGCGGGTGATGAAGGCCGTGCCGAGCCACGCCACGCCGAAGCCCAAGGCGGGCCACAACGACAGGGCCAGCATCGTGCCGATGTAGGTGGCGACGCCCTTGCCGCCCTTGAACTTCAGCCACACCGGGTAAAGGTGGCCGATGAACGCGCCCGCCCCGGCGAGGATGGCGGCATCGGCCGAGTACATGCCCGCCAGCAGCACGGCGGCTGCGCCCTTGCCGCCATCCAGCAGCAGGGTGGCTGCGGCAAGCACCTTGTTGCCGGTACGCAGAACGTTGGTCGCGCCGATATTGCCAGAGCCGATGGCGCGGATGTCGCCCAGCCCGGCGGCCTTGGTGAGCAGGAGACCGAAGGGAATCGAGCCCAGAACATAGCCAATGAAGGCCCACACCCACGGATTGCCGAGCATGCTCCAGTCGCTCCCACGCTGACGAAAACCCAAAATCGGGCGCGACCCTACTCCGGGTGCATGAACCCGTCAAAAGCCTATATGCGTTCAGAACATTTTGCGATCCGTGGCAATATTCGCCGCGCACGGCCGCACGCCACACCAGCGCCTTGCCCGCACGCAACGCCACACCTAAAAGGCAGCCATGACTGATACCTTGCGTATTGCCCTGGCCCAGATCAACCAGATCACGGGCGACATCGACGGCAACATCAACGCCATGCTCGACGCCCGACACCGGGTGCGCGACGCTGACCTTATCGTCTTTCCCGAGCTGTCCCTGATCGGCTACCCGCCGGAGGATCTGGTGCTGAAGCCCGCCTTCCAACAGGCGGCGAAGGCTGGGCTGGAACGGCTGGCCGCCGCCACCGATGAAGGCGGCCCCGCCATGCTGGTGGGCACCTGCTGGGTGGAGGACGGCAAGCTCTACAACGCCGCAGCGCTGCTGGAGAACGGGCGCATCGCCGCCATCACCCGCAAGCACACCCTGCCCAACTACGGCGTGTTCGACGAGAAGCGCGTGTTCGCCAGCGCGCCGCTGCCCGGCCCTGTTCCGTTCAAGGGGGTGCGGCTCGGCATTCCCATCTGCGAGGATATCTGGTCGGCAGACGTATGCGAGTGCCTGGCCGAGACGGGCGCTGAGATCATCGTCAGCCCCAACGGGTCGCCGTTCGAGCTGGGCAAGGACGACAAGCGGCTCCAGACCACGGTCGCCCGTGTGACGGAAACCGGCCTGCCCTTCATCTATCTCAACCGCATGGGCGGGCAGGACGAGCTGGTGTTCGATGGCGGCAGCTTCATCCTGAACGCGGATTGCTCGCTAGCCGCCCGCCTGCCGGAGTGGCAGGAGCACCTGATGGTCACCGACTGGGTGCGGACCGATACCGGCTGGCAATGCCTGAAGAACGAGATCGTCCGCCCCTGCGAGGACCTGGAAAACGTCTACCGGGCGATGCTTCTGGGCCTCAAGGATTACGTCACCCGCAACCGCTTCCCCGGCGTGGTGATCGGCATGTCGGGCGGCATCGACAGCGCCCTGTCGGCCGCCGTCGCGGTCGATGCACTGGGACCCGAGAACGTGTGGTGCGTGATGATGCCCTCGCGCTTCACCTCGCAGGAGAGCCTCGATGATGCGGCGGACTGCGCCCGCCGGCTGGGCGTCAGGCTCGACACCGTGCCCATCGAGCCGGCAGTCGAGGCGTTCGACGGGATGCTGGCCCCGCTGTTCGAGGGGCGCGGGCGCGACATTACGGAGGAGAACATCCAGTCCCGCATTCGCGGCGTGACGCTGATGGCGCTCTCCAACAAGTTCGGCCACATGGTGCTGACGACCGGCAACAAGTCGGAAATGTCGACCGGCTACGCCACCCTCTATGGCGACATGTGCGGCGGCTATTCGGTGCTGAAGGATGTCTACAAGACCATGGTGTTCGACCTGTGCCGGTGGCGGAACGCCAATCTGCCGATCGAAGCGCTGGGGCCGGAGGGCGAGGTGATTCCGGAGCGAATCATCACCAAGCCGCCGACCGCCGAGCTGCGCGAAAACCAGAAGGACGAGGACAGCCTGCCGCCCTACCCGGTGCTCGATGCCATCTTGACCGGGCTGGTGGAGGAGGAGCTTTCGGTCGACGCCATCGCCGCGCGCGGGTACGACCCGGCGACGGTCGCCCGCGTCGAGCGGCTGCTGTATGTTGCAGAATATAAACGACGCCAGGCCCCACCGGGCGTTAAGATCACGCCGCGCAACTTCGGGCGCGACCGCCGCTATCCCATCACCAACGCCTTCCGGACTGCACGATGACTGAAAACCCGACCGTTGTTCGCTTCGCGCCGTCCCCCACCGGCTTCCTGCACGTCGGCAACTTGCGGACGGCGATCATCAACGCCCTGTTCGCCGAGAAAACCGGCGGCCGCTTCCTCCTGCGGCTGGACGACACCGATCAGGCCCGAAGCCGCGAGGAGTATGTGGACGGCATCCGCCGCGACCTTGCCTGGCTCGGCATCCGCGTGGACGGCGAGGAGCGCCAGTCCCAGCGGACCGCCGCTTACGAGGCGGCGTTCGAGCGGCTGAAGACGGCTGGCAGAGTTTACCCCTGCTATGAGACAGCCGAGGAACTGGATATCCGCCGCAAGATCCAGCTCTCCCGTGGCCTACCTCCGGTTTATGACCGCGCAGGCCTCAAACTGACGGACGACGAGCGCGCCAAGCTGGAGGCCGAGGGCCGCCGCCCGCACTGGCGCTTCAAGCTGGAGACGGACAGCCGCATCGCCTTTGACGATCTGGTGCAGGGGCATGTGAGCATGGATCCGGCCTCGCTCTCCGACCCGGTGGTGCGACGGGAGGACGGCTCGTGGCTTTATATGCTGCCCTCCGTCATCGATGACGTGGACATGGGCATCACCCACGTGGTGAGGGGCCAAGACCACCTCACCAACTCTGCCGTGCAACTCCAGATGTTCGAGGCGCTGGGCGCAAAACCCCCGGCCTTCGCCCACCTCGCCCTGCTGTCCACGAAGAGCGGGGAGCTCTCCAAGCGGCTGGGCTCGGCAGGCGTTGAGCACTACAAGGCGCTGGGCGTCGAACCGCTGGCCTTGATTGCGTACCTGGCCCGCCTCGGGACGTCGCTTCCCATCGAGCCGGTGACGGACCGGCAGGCGCTGGTCGAGACATTCGACTGGTCCCGCTTCAACAAGGCCAACGCCCTGTTCGATGAGGCGGACCTCACCACTCTCAACACCAAAATTCTCCATCACCTTGATTTCGCGGACGTTCAGGACCGCCTGCCCGAAGGCATGACGGCGGAGGACTGGCTGCTGCTGCGCGGCAACGTCAACCGGCTGGATGAGATTGCCGCGGTGTGGAAGATCGTCACCGGGCCGATCGCGCCGGTGATCGAGGATGTGGCGTTCATCGAAACCGCCCGGGCGGTGTTGGATGCCCTGCCCTGGGCCGATGACATCTGGAAGCGCTGGACCGGCGTTCTGAAGGAGCGCACCGGGCGCAAGGGCAAGGAGCTGTTCCTGCCGCTGCGCCTGGCGTTAACCGGCGAAGCCCATGGCCCGGAAATGGGCCCCCTTCTCGTCCGCATCGGCCGCGAGGCCGCCCTTGAACGCCTCTGCGTTCCTCAGTGAGTCTGTCAGTCATCCAATGAACCAACCTGTTATTGTGCTCGTGCGCCCGCAGCTGGGCGAGAACATCGGCATGGTCGCGCGCGCCATGTGGAATTTCGGCCTCTGCGACCTGCGGCTCGTTGAGCCGCGCGACGGCTGGCCCAATCCGGCCGCCGGGCCCGCCGCCTCCGGCGCGGACATCGTGCTCGACAAGGCGGAACTATACGACAGCCTGGAGGCGGCGGTGGCGGACTGCAACCGGGTCTACGCCACCGCCATGACGCTGCGGCGCATGATTAAGGAGACCACCACCCCGGCGGGCGCGATCGAGCAGATGAACCTGCTCGCCAGCCAAGGCGGGCGCGCGGCCATCGTGTTCGGGCCGGAGCGCACGGGGCTGACGACCGAGGAAGTGGCGATGGGGGACGTGCTCATCTCCATTCCCACCAACCCGGAGTTCGGCTCGCTCAATCTGGCGCAGGCGGTCATCGTCATCGCCTACGAGTGGCACAAGCAGCAGGACAAGACGCCCCCGGTGCGGCTGGAGGGCGACTATGAAGGCCCCGCCACCCGCGAGGCGCTGGATGGCCTCATCAGCCACCTGAACGAGCTTTTGAAACCGCGCGGCTACTTCCACCCGGACCACCGGACGGAGAGCATGAAGCGCACGCTGCGGAATATTTTCGAGCGGCCGGGCTTCACCGGTCAGGAAGTCCGCACCCTGCGCGGGGTGATCCGCTGTCTCTCGGGCGAGCGAAATCGCCAGTCCTGATTCGGAATAAAGACGACTCCACTCCGAATTAGGCAAAAAATTGGAACGGATTGTTCTCGTTCTGTAACCTTGTTGGACTAGTCACGGCTCCCTACGTGCGGGTTCCCCTTCTGACCCCTGGCATTCTTGGGAGTTTTTATGACTATCTGGCGACTGCGGCCACTCGCCCTGGCTGCCGCGTTCCTTCTTCCGTTTCTTGCCGCCTGCAGTCAGGAGCCCACCCAAGCTCCGGCCCTGCCGGAAGTAAGCGTGGCCCATCCGCTGGCCAAGTCCATTCAGGAATGGGATGAGTTCAGCGGACGTTTCGAGGCGATCAACTACGTGGAGGTGCGCTCGCGCGTCTCCGGCTATCTCCAGTCCATCCACTTCACGGACGGTCAGATTGTTCGCAAAGGCGATCTGCTGTTCGTCATCGACCCCCGCCCCTTCCAGGTCGAACTGGAACGGGCCCGCGCCGAACTGAAGGACGCCGAGGCGCAGCTTCGCTTCGCCTCCTCCAATGTGGAACGGGCGCGCAAGCTGCTGGAGAAGCAGACCGTCTCCGAACAGCTCTATGACCAGCGCGTGCAGGATCGCGACCAGGCCAGGGCCGCCGTGGACCGGGCGCAAGCCGCGGTGCACGAGGCCCAGCTGAACCTGTCCTACACCCGCATTACCGCCCCCATCGGCGGGCGCATCAGCGCCCGCGTGGTCAGCATCGGCAACCTGGTGACGGGCGGCAGCGGCGACAGCACGCTGCTCACCTCCATCGCCTCGCTCGATCCCATTCACTTCGTGTTCGATGGCGACGAGGCCGCCTATCTCGACTACCTGCGCCATGCCCGGAAGGGCAAGGGCCAGGCCCATCAGGTCGAGCTGCAACTGCTGGGCGAGACCGGCTTCCCCCACAAGGGCGAGATGGACTTCGTCGACAACCAGATCGACCCGCAGACCGGCACCATTCGCGGCCGCGCGGTCGTCCCCAACCCGAACAACGTGTTCGTGCCCGGCATGTTCGCCAAGATGCGCCTGCTGCGGACAGACACCCACGTGGCCCTCATGATCCCCGACGAGGCGCTCAGCACCGATCAGGCCAACCGGATCGTCTATGTGGTGGACAAGGACGGGAAGGTTGCGCCGCGCACAGTGACGCTGGGTCCGGTGATTGACGGCCTGCGGGTGATCCGCGAAGGCCTGACGCCTGCCGACCGCGTGGTGATCGACGGCCTGATGCGCGTGCGCCCCGGCGCAAGCGTCAAACCGAAACTGGCCACGATTACCCCCAAGCCTCAGCCCGAGGCGACAACGCTGGCAACGGCCTCTGCCCCCGGAGCCGCCCAATGAACAACTTCGGCAAATTCTTCATCGACCGGCCGATCTTTGCCGCGGTGCTGTCGCTGATGATCGTCATCATCGGCTTCGTCGCCTATATCGGCCTGCCCATTGCCCAGTATCCGGACATCGCGCCGCCGACCATCACGGTGACCGCCAGCTATCCGGGCGCGACGCCTGAGACCATCGCCGAGACGGTGGCCGCGCCCATCGAGCAGGAGGTCAACGGCGTCGAGAACATGCTCTACATGTACTCGCAGGCGACCAGCGACGGCCAGATGACCCTGACCGTCAGCTTCGCGCCGGGAACGGACCTCGATACGGCGCAGGTGCTGGTGCAGAACCGCGTCGCCATCGCCGAGCCGCGCCTGCCGGAAGAGGTGCGCCGCATGGGCGTCGTGACGCAAAAGAACGCGCCCGACATCATGATGGTCATTCACATGCTGTCGCCGGATGGCTCGCGCGATCCGGTCTACATCAGCAACTACGCCATCCTTCAGGTGCAGGATGCCCTGCGCCGCGTGGATGGCGTCGGCAACGTGCGCCTGTTCGGCGCGCGCGAATACTCCATGCGGATCTGGCTCGACCCGGAGCGCATCGCCGCCGTCGGCATGACGCCGGATGAGGTGGTCGCGGCCCTGCGCGCCCAGAACGTGCAGGTGGCGGGCGGCGCGCTCGGCGCACCGCCGGTCAACACCAATGCCGCCTTCCGCGTGAACCTGTCGCTGCAGGGCCGCTTCTCCAGCCCCGAGCAGTTCGCCAACGTGATCGTCCGCACCGGCGAGGATGGGCGCTTCACCCGCCTCAAGGACGTGGCGCGGGTGGAACTGGGCGCGGCCGACTACTCCAGCAACAGCTACCTCGATGGCAAGTCCGCCGTCGCCATGGTGCTGTCGCAGCGCCCCGGCGCCAATGCGCTGGAGACGGCCGAGAAGACCATCGCCACCATGGAGGAGCTGTCCAAGTCCTTCCCGCCGGGCATCGAGTACCGCATCATCTACAACCCGACAGAGTTCATCCGTCAGTCGGTCGACAGCGTGTTCGAGACCATCTACGAGGCCATTATTCTCGTGATCGTCGTCGTGGTGCTGTTCCTCCAGACCTGGCGGGCCTCGATCATCCCCATTCTCACCATCCCGGTCTCGCTCATCGGCACCTTCATCGCCATGCAGGCGCTGGGACAGAGCCTCAACAACCTGACGCTGCTCGGCCTCGTGCTGGCGGTGGGCATCGTGGTCGATGACGCCATCGTGGTGGTGGAGAATGTGGAGCGCAACCTGCGAAACGGCCTCAGCCCACGCGAGGCAGCCCGCAAGACCATGGACGAGGTGGGCGGCGCGCTCATCTCCATTGCGCTCGTGCTGTGCGCGGTGTTCATCCCGGCGGCGTTCCTGTCGGGCGTGAGCGGCGCGTTCTATCGGCAGTTCGCCCTCACCATCGCCGTGGCGACGGTGATCTCGGCCTTCAATTCGTTCACCCTGTCGCCCGCGCTCTCGGCCCTGCTGCTGAAGGCGCACAAGCCGGGGGACCACGGCCACGGCAAGGGCAAAGGCCGCGGGGCCGCGCTGGTCCAGCGCTTCTCCGACTGGTTCAATAACGGCTTCGACCGGCTGAGCGACCGCTACGGCCGCCTGTCCGGCCGGATGGTGAAGCGGCCCAAGCTGTGGCTCGGCGTCTATGCGGTGCTGATTGCTCTTACCGTGGTGGCGTTCGTCCGGGTGCCCGGCGGCTTCATCCCCGAGCAGGATCAGGGCTATGTCATCGTTGCCTACCAGCTGCCCCCAGGGGCTTCGCTGGAGCGCACCGATGCCGTTGCCAAGCAGGTGGAGGAGATCGCCGGCAAGGTCGAGGGCGTGCGGGCGCTCGTCTCCTTCCCCGGCTTCTCGGGTCTTACCCGCACCATCTCCAGCAACGCGGGCGTGACCTTCGTGCCGCTGTTGCCGTTCGAGGAGCGCGGGGGACGCACGTCCTTCGAGATCCTCGGTGAGCTGCAGCAGAAGCTGTCGGTCATCGACGACGCGGCGGTCTCGGTGCTCAATCCGCCGGCGGTGCCCAGCCTCGGCACGAGCAGTGGCTTTGCCATGCGTCTCGAGGACCGGGGCGGCGTCGGCGAGAAGGCGCTGGCCCAGGCGGCCACGGCCATGATGATGGCCGCCAACCAGTCGCCCAAGATCGCCTTTGCGCTGACGCCGTTCGACATCAGCACGCCCCAGCTGCATGTGGATGTGGACCGGACCAAGGCGGAGATGCTGCGCGTGCCGGTGGAGAACGTCTTCCGTGCGCTGGAAGTCTACCTGGGCTCGGCCTATGTGAACGACTTCACCATCATGGGCCGCACCTTCCGCGTGCGGGCGCAGGCCGATGCTCCGCACCGGCTGACGGAAGACGACATCGCGCGCATCCGCACCCGCTCGGAAACCGGGGCCATGGTGCCGCTGGGCTCGCTCATCACCGTGCGTCCCGAAACCGGGCCGGACCGCTACCCGCGCTACAACCTCTACCCCGCCGCCGAGCTGATGGGCGCCGCCGCACCGGGCGTCTCCACCGGCGAAGCGCTGGCGGAGCTGGAGGCGATCGCGGCCAAGACGCTGCCGCCAGGCATCGCCTACGAGTGGACGGACATGAGCTATCAGGAGAAGACGACCGGCAACACCGCCGCTTTCATCTTCCCCTTGAGCGTGCTGTTCGTCTTCCTCGTGCTGGCGGCCAACTACGAGAGCTGGGCCCTGCCACTGGCGATCATCCTGATCGTGCCCATGTGCCTGCTCTCGGCGATCGGCGGCATCATGCTGAGGGGGGATGGACAACAACATCCTCACCCAGATCGGCTTCATCGTGCTGATCGCGCTGGCGGCCAAGAACGCCATCCTCATCGTCGAGTTCGCCCGTGACCTGGAGGCGCGCGGCCGCTCGATCACCGAGGCGGCGGTGGAAGCGGCGCGGCTGCGCCTGCGTCCGATCATCATGACGTCGATGGCCTTCATCCTCGGCGTGGTGCCTCTGGCGCTGGCCGAGGGCGCGGCCGCCGAAATGCGGCAGGCGCTGGGCACGGCGGTGTTCTTCGGAATGCTGGGCGTGACCCTGTTCGGCCTCTTGTTCACGCCGGTCTTCTACGTGCTGATCCGCCAGCTGGCGCAGAAGCGCCTGCGCCCGGCGCGCAAGGCCGCCGTACTGCAGGCCGAACCGGCGGAATAGGCTGTAAAGTTCCTACCGACTGGCCCCCGCGCGACCCTCACCGGTCTCGCGGGGGCTCTTTTTGAAGGTGCATCAAGCCGAAACCGGCTTGCGGGATTGCCGGAGCCACTTGTGGCCGCTGACCATGAGGATGCCCGCCAGCACCATGGCCGAGCCGATGGCAAAGCTGAACTCCAGCGGTTCGTGCAGCAGCCACACGCCAAAACCAATGCCGAACAGCGGCGTCATGAACGACAGCACGCCAAGCCGCGAGGCGAGATAGACCCGCAGCAGCGCGAACCAGACGATGAAGCTGAGGAACGAGACGATGATCGACTGGAAGGCAAGGCTGCCAAGCGAAATGGCCGTGAAGCGAACCTGGGTCTGCCCCAGCGCAAACGCCGAGACGAGCAGGATCACGAACGCGCCGATCAGCTGATATTGCAGGGTAACGGTCGCTGATGCGTTGGAAAGCCGGGAAAAGCGAATCGCCACTGTGGTCGCGCCCAGCGACATGCCGGCGGCAAGGCCGAGCAGATCGCCGATCCAGCGGTTGGCGGCATGGCTGTCCGCCGCGCCACTCTTGCCCGCGAAGGTGACGATGATGCCAAGGAACGCCAGAAGGATCCCGCCCCACTGGAGGGGCTTCAGCCGCTCGGTTGGCAGCTTCCAGTGCAGGCCGAGCGCCGCGAAGATGGGCGCGGTATAGAGGAAGATCGCCATGCGCGAGGCATTGGTGAAGCGCAGCCCCTCGCCGACGAAGAGATATTCCAGCGCGAACAGGGTGCCGACCACAAGACCCGGCCGCCATAGGCCGCCGGTTATCGTCAGGCGCTCCCCCGCGCCAGCATGACCAGCCCTACCAGCAGCGCCGCGATGCCGGAGCGGATCGCAACCTGAAGAATCGGCGCGATATCCGGCGCGGCCGCCTTGATGGCCACCTGTTGCAACCCCCACGTGGCACAGAGCAGGACCATCAGCCCGCCGGCCCGCCCGTCGATTTCCTTACGCGTGTCCATGTTATACGCCCGCAACCGCAACAATGCTTGATGATGGCGCTCCCATATTCCCTTCCCGTGCGCCGCGCCAGAGGCTGCGTATCGGCGAATTTGACTTTCCCGCGCAGCACCGTATAAGGCCCCTTCGCTCCGATGGACCCGCAACCCCAGTGAAGCGGTGTCCACGCTGGCCAAACTATGGGCCAGTGGCGTGGTCTGGGGACCAAATGAAAACAATGAACGGTTGGAAGGATTGTCATGACCAAGCGTCTGACTTCGAAATTCAAGCTTGATCGCCGCCTTGGCGAGAACATCTGGGGCCGTCCGAAGAGCCCGGTCAACAAGCGTTCCTACGGTCCGGGCCAGCACGGCCAGCGCCGCAAGGGCAAGCCGTCGGACTTCGGCATTCAGCTGCGCGCCAAGCAGAAGCTGAAGGGCTACTACGGCAACATCACCGAGAAGCAGTTCCGCAAGGTTTACGCTGAAGCCGTGCGCGTGCAGGGCGACACCGGTCAGAACCTCGTCGGCCTCCTGGAGCGCCGCCTGGACGCGATCGTCTACCGCGCCAAGTTCGCCCCGACGCCGTTTGCCGCCCGCCAGCTGGTCAACCATGGCCACATTCTGGTGAACGGCCGCCGCCTGAACATCGCTTCGGCCCGCATCAAGGTCGGCGACGTGATCGAGCTGCGCCAGCGCGCCAAGGAAATGGCCGTGGTGCTGGAATCGCTGGGCTCCGCCGAGCGTGACGTGCCCGACTATCTGCAGAACGACGGCCCGACCAAGGTGACCCTCGTCCGCATTCCGACGCTGGATGAGATCCCCTACCCGGTCCGCATGGAACCGAACCTCGTGGTCGAGTTCTACTCGCGTTAAAATTCCTGCCTTCCAGGCATGATGCAAGGTCGACGCCCGCGGTTGCAAACCGCGGGCGTTCCTGCTTTTGTACGATCCCATGAGACAGTCTGATAAACTCGCTAGCCAAGCCGCGGACGCCTTCAACGGAGGTGATCCCGCCAAAGCCGTCGCCCTGTTCCAGAACGTGCTGCGGCTCGACCCGAAGCACCGTGGGGCGCTCAACTTCCTGTCGCACTACACCCTTCAGTCGGGCCAGTTCGACGCCGCCATCAACCTCCTGACGGACCTCATCAAGCTGGAGCCGGGCGACAGCAACGCCCGCCGCATGCTGGGCGAGGCGCTGGAGATGAAGGGCCAGCCGGACGCCGCCGAGAAGCTGTACCGCGACGCGCTGGTGGCAGACCCCGCCAACTACATGGCGGCCATCTATCTCGCCATCCTGCTGGCGCGGCACAACCGCATGGATCAGGCGATGCAGATCGTCTCCCTCACCTTCCAGGCGGCCCCCGGCTTCATCGAATACGGCTACCGGCCCGAGGTCTTCCCCGCCGCCTCCCGGCGCGTGCGCGATGCCGACCAGCTGCTGCGCGGCTATCTGTCCGCCCAGCACAGGGACAGCGCCAAGGGTTCCGAGCGCATCATGAACGCCGTGTGGCCGCAGGCGGCGACCAAGCCAGTCGAGTACAAACAGGAAGGCCAGCGGCCGTGGCTGTTCTATGTGCCGGACCTGAAGGCCGAGCTGCTCCACGACGCCTCCGGCATCCCCGGCGTTGCCGGGCTGAAGGATGCGGCCGAGGCGATCATCGCCGAGGCCACCCGCACCTTCGATCTTGAGGCGGATGGCGAGCCCGGCGCCCCCGGCCTGCCGCCCCAGATCGCCTCGAGCGAGATCCGCTCCATTTTCCTCTACCGCAACGGCGAGCGCCAGGACGCGCTGGACAGCCTGCCCGCGGCGGAGAAGGCACTCAGCGCCCTGCCGCTCGGCCGCGTGGGCGATGGCCCGGCCGATGCGCGCCTGGTCATCCTGGCCGCAGGGGCCGAGCGCCCGCTGGTCTCCGGCCAGTCCAACGCGCACCTGACCGTGCATCTGCCGCTTGTCGTCAGCGAGGGAGAGGCGGGCATCGAAGTTGACGGCACCCTTCATCCATGGGTTGCGGGCACGCCGCTGGTATTCGACGACACGTTCGAGCACCGGCTGGTCAACCGCACCGAGGCCCCATGCCTGGTGCTAACGACCCAGGTCTATCACCCGGACCTGAGCGCGGAGGACATCGCCGCCATCGAAGCCAGCTTCGAGGCGCGCCGTCAGTGGCTGGCCAAGCGTTCTTTTGGTTGAGCCTTTCGTGAAATGATCTCACCCGAGAGGGTGGGTCTCTTGTTCAAAAAGTTCAACGCCCTGTTTACAACAGGGCGTTGATTCTTTATGGCGGGTCTTAACAGGAACGCAGCATGACCCATGTGATGACCCTCTCTGCCTCGACGAGCCCGGCATTCGACGCCGGTCGCCTTGTCCTGGGTCGCGCTCTGCTGCTTCGACTTACGCGCCCTTAGGCGCCAGTCTGCCGGCCTGTCTTGGTCGTGGCGGCGCCTAAGGGGTTTTCAAGGCGCAGCGCAAACCAGTAATTTCCGACCGAAGATGGGCTCTAACATGACCGGCAATACCGTCAAGATTTTCGATACCACCCTGCGCGATGGCGAGCAGTCCCCCGGCTGCTCCATGAACCTGGAGGAAAAGCTGCGCCTCGCTGCCCAGCTGGAAGCCCTTGGCGTCGACGTGATCGAGGCGGGCTTCGCCATCGCCTCTGAAGGTGATTTCGAAGCGGTGACGGAAGTGGCCCGCCAATGCCAGAAGGCAACGGTCGCCTCCCTCTCCCGCGCCGCGCTCGGCGACATCGACCGGGCCTGGGCCGCCGTCAAAGGCGCGAAGTTCCCGCGCATTCACACCTTCATCGCCACCTCGCCGCTGCACATGGCGGTGAAGCTCCGCATGGAACCCGAAGACGTGCTGGAGGCCATCCGCGCCTCCGTCAGCCACGCGCGCAACCTGTGCGCTGATGTGGAGTGGTCCGCCGAGGACGCCACCCGCTCGGACATGGATTTCCTCGCCCGCGCGGTTGAAATTGCCATCAACGCCGGCGCGACCACCATCAACCTGCCGGACACGGTGGGCTATGCCACACCGGAAACCTATGCCCGCATGTTCCGCGAGATCATCGAGCGCGTGCCGAACAGCGACAAGGCGATCTTCTCCACCCATTGCCACAACGATCTGGGCCTGGCGGTCGCCAATTCCATTGCCGGCATTCAGGGCGGCGCGCGTCAGGTGGAGTGCACCATCAACGGCATTGGCGAGCGGGCAGGCAATGCTGCGCTCGAGGAAATCGTGATGGCGCTGCGGACCCGCCACGATGTGCTGCCCTACTCGACGAACATCGTGACGCAGGAGATTACCCGTGCCTCGCGCATGGTCTCGGCCATCACGGGCTTTACCGTGCAGCCCAACAAGGCCGTGGTGGGCGCAAACGCCTTCGCGCACGAAAGCGGCATCCACCAGGATGGCGTGCTGAAGAACAAGGAAACCTACGAGATCATGACGCCGGAGTCGGTGGGCCTCACCACCAACAACCTCGTCATGGGCAAGCACTCCGGCCGCGCCGCCTTCCGCGAGAAGCTGGAGCAGCTGGGCTACCGCCTCTCCGACAACGAGTTCCAGGATGCCTTCAAGCGCTTCAAGGCGCTGGCCGATGCCAAGAAGCACGTCTACGACGAGGACATCGTCACCCTCGTCGATGACGAGACCCTGCGCGCCCATGATCGCATCCAGCTGGCCGAGGTCGAGATCTATTGCGGCTCCAACGGCCAGCGCGCCATCGTGAGCCTCCGCATCGATGGGGAGGAGCACACCGCCGTCTCCAAGGGCAACGGCCCGGTCGATGCTCTGTTCGCCGCCATCCGCAAGCTGGTGCCGCACGAGGAAGCAACCCTGCAGCTCTATCAGGTGCATGCGGTCACGCAGGGAACCGACGCGCAGGCCGAAGTGACCGTGCGTTTGGATGAAAACGGGCGTACAACCCAGGGCCAGGGCGCTGATGCCGATACGCTGGTCGCCAGCGCGCGGGCCTATGTGAATGCGCTCAACAAGCTGATGGTCAAGCGCACCAAGCAGGCGGTTGACCCGAGCGAGGGTTTGCGCCATCGCGCCTGATCCTCGGACAACAAACGGAGTCGTGCCGTGACGGTTGAAGACGAACGCCAGCTCGCTGGCCTGAGGCGCTCAGGCGCCCTGGTGCGCGATATCCTCCGCGCCATGCTGAACGAAGCGAAGCCCGGCGTTACTGGCCTGGAACTCGACCGAATGGCACAGGACATGATGGACCGCGCCGGGGCCCGCTCCGCCCCGCGCGCGGCCTACAACTTTCCCGGCGCAACCTGCATCTCCATCGAGGGCGTAGCCGCCCATGGCATTCCCGATGCCCGCCCTTTGCGTGAAGGCGACCTCATCAACATCGACGTGTCGCTGGAGCTGGACGGCTACTGGACCGACAGCGGCGCTTCCATGGTGGTTGGCAACCAACCCACCAAGGATCAGGCCAAGCTGCTGGACGCCACCAAGCGGGCCATGACCAAGGGCATCTATGCCGCCAAGGCTGGTCAGCCGATCAACGAGATCGGCAAGCGCGTCGAGGCTGAGGCCAAGGCCGCCGGCTTCAAAGTGTGCAGCACGCTGACCGGCCATGGCGTCGGCCGCCACATCCATGAAGAGCCCACGGTGTGGAACCACTATGTCCGCAGCGCGCGTCAAAGGCTGACCGAAGGGCTGGTCATCACGGTCGAGCCGTTCCTCACCCCCGGCAACGCCAAGATCGTGGAAGCGGACGACGGCTGGTCGCTTTATCCTGCCGACCTCGCCCCCATGGCCCAGTTCGAGCACACCATCGTCGTCACCCGCGGCGCGCCGATTATCGTGACGGCCTGAGCGCGTTCTTATTTCTTAGGGATTTATTCTGCAGGGGTCCCCAGGCCCCTGCAATATGACCTTGAACAAGCCCTTCCCGCTCAGCGCGACAGGCGGAACAGCTCGTGCGGACGGCCCGAGCGGATAATGTTCCTGTCGTACTTGAAGCCCAGCTTCTCCAGCACCTTGCGGCCGGGCTCATCCCCGACTGAAATCGTGCTGACGATGGGCACCCGCACAGCGGCGATGTTGCGCGGATAGAGCACGGCCCGCGCCATCTCGGTGCCGTAGCCCTGCCCCCATTGAGAAGCGCGCACGGCATAGCGCAGCTCGGCGCACTCCTCGCCGTCGAACACCTCCGGCTTCAGCCCGCAGTAGCCGATGAAGGTATGGGTGTAGTCCAGCTCGAACAGCCAGAGGCCGTAGCCGTGGATCTCCCAGTTCTCCATGGCCCGCGCGATCATGGCGGAGGTTTCCTCCTCCGACCACGGCTCGCCCGTGGGAGACAGGGTCCGCATAACCACCGGATTGCGGTGCAGCAGGCGCAGATTCTCGAAATCCTCAGGCCCGATGCGATGGGCGATCAGCCGAAACGTCTTCAGCTGGCTGGGAAGAGAATCGACACGCTGCTGTTCAATCGGCTTTAACATTGGTTACCCACTCATTTACGCGTTGGTCAGAATACCAGCGTCCAACCCTTATAACCACTCCGCTAAGCTTATAGCTCCGTCGTCCGAAATAGCAGTACGGCCTGCCCCGCACGGGCCACGTTCCGTCTGCTTCGGCCAGGAAGCGGGGGCGACAGGCCTGGCAGCCCGCCGCCCGCCCTGCCGCCTGAGAGCCGCCGTCAGGGTACGGCGTGCGTCTCGTTCCGCGTTTTCCACAACGAGTAGGCGACACCCGCGCCCAGAATCGCAAAGCTGATGCCCAGCGACCAGGCGGGCGGGAACTTGCCGCCGGGCATGTCGACCAGATCGGCTATGAAAATCTTCGAGCCGATGAACACCAGGAGCACGCTCAGCGCATACTTCAGGTAATGGAAGCGGTGCACCATGGCGGCCAACGCAAAGTAAAGCGCGCGCAGGCCAAGGATGGCGAAGATGTTCGAGGTGTAGACGATGAACGGGTCGGTGGTGATGGCGAAGATCGCCGGCACGGAATCGACCGCAAAGATTACGTCTGCGAACTCGACCATCAGCAGCGTCAGCATCAGCGGCGTCATGTAGAGCGCGCGCCTGCCGGTTTTAGGATCAACCTGCCGTACCCAGAAGTGGTCGCCGTGCAGGGTTTCCGTAACGCGCACATGGCGGCGGACGAAGCGCAGCACGCGCGAGTCCCCCACCGAATAGTCCTCCTCCGCCGACAGCCACATCTTGATACCGGTGAAGACAAGGAAGGCCGCGAACACGTAGAGCAGCCAACTGAACTCGGCCACCAGCGTCGCGCCCGCGCCGATCATGATGCCGCGCAGCACGATGACGCCGAGGATGCCCCAGAACAGCACCCGGTGCTGATAAAGGCGCGGAATGGCGAAGTAGCTGAAGATCATGGCGATGACGAACACGTTGTCCATCGCCAGGCTTTTCTCCACCACGAAGCCGGTAACGTAGGCCGCGCCCGCCTCCGGCCCCAACAGCCACCAGACGCCGCCGCCGAAGGCAAGGCCAAGGGCGATATAGACGCCGGAGAGCATCAGGCTCTCCCGAACGCCGATCTCCCGCTGTTCCCGGTGCACAACGCCGAGATCGAGCGCAAGAAGCGCGATGACAATTCCCAGAAACGCAAGCCACATCCAGATGGGCGTGCCGAGCCAGAGCTGGCCAAGCGCGCCGGAAAGCAACTCGTGCATATGCCTCTCCTGTTCGAGTTCGGATTCGAGGCGCACGATGGTTGAAAGTCGGACCGGGTCTGGATTTCGGGCGATCAACCGGACCCTGGCATCGAGCGCACTCGATGCGGTCCGACATCACGATGCCATTGCGGCAATCGCCAGAGGGGCCCGGCCCGCACACCCCGGAAATTGGTGCAGATGTGGGGATGGATCAAGAGGGCCTGACTAGAAAAAGAGACGCGCTTGTAAATTTGTTCTCTATATGTTCTATTTCACCCATGACGGTGACTCGTGGACGGGCGGCGACGAACAACCGGGCAAGCCAGCGCTTTGGCCTGCCCGACCGGGAGCTTGATGGCGACTGGCTGGATGCGGAAGGAGCCGAAATCGACCGCTGGGGCGATGAGCTGCCACCACTGGCAACAACCATTACCATCGAGACGCCCCGCACCATTCTTACCCGCAACCAGAGCCCGGACCTGCCGTTCGACCGCTCGGTGAACGCCTACAGAGGCTGCGAGCACGGGTGCATCTACTGCTACGCCCGGCCCACCCATGCGTACATGGACCTCTCGCCGGGGCTGGATTTTGAGACGAAACTGTTTGCCAAGCCGGATGCTGCAGCACTCCTCGAAAAGGAACTGGGCAAGCGGGGCTATGTGCCCTCTCCCATCGCCATGGGCACCAACACCGACCCCTACCAGCCCATCGAGAAGCGGTTCGCCATCACCCGAAGTCTCCTGGAAGTAATGGAGCGCACCGGGCACCCGGTCACCATCACCACCAAGAACTTCGGCGTCACGCGGGACATCGATCTCCTGGCGAGGCTGGCGGCGCGTGAGCTGGTGGTCGTCAACATCTCCGTCACCACGCTCGACCACCGCCTCGCCCGCGCCATGGAGCCACGCGCCTCAACCCCGAAGCGGCGGCTGGAAGCCATTCGCCTGCTTGCCCAAGCGGACGTGCCGGTGAACCTGTTCCTCTCCCCGCTCATTCCGGGCCTCACCGACCACGAGATCGAGCGCATCGTGGAGGCAGGCGCTGAGGCCGGGGCGCGGGGCGCCTCCTCCATCCTCCTGCGTCTGCCATGGGAAGTGGCCGGGCTGTTCGAGGAATGGCTGGAGGCAAACGTGCCGGACCGGGCGGGTCGCGTCATGTCGCTGCTGCGCCAGAGCCGGGACGGCAAGGCCAACGACCCGCGCTTCGGCATGCGGATGATCGGCGATGGTCCCTACGCCCAAATGCTGCGCGCCCGCTTCCATGCCGCCTGCAAGCGTCATGGTCTCAACCGGGACCGCTACGCCCTGTCAGTGACCCACTTCCGGCCACCCGAGGGGCCGCAACTCTCCCTGTTCTAAGGCAATCCGGCGCCGCACCCGGACCGGGCGCGTCAGAAATAGGGCCGGTCGGTCAGGCGCTGCGAAATCCACCAGATGTTGCCGGCCGGGTCGCGCACGCCGCCCTGGCGGTCATCGTAGGGCATGTCGGCCACATCCATGATCGCCTCCGCCCCGCCGGTCACAGCCCGGGCCATGGCGGCATCGGCATTCTCCACATAGAGGTAGAAGGCCGCCTTGCTGGCCGGAAACTGCTCCGACGCCTCGCTCACCATCACAGTGGTCGAGCCGAACCGTACCTGGCAGTTGGCGATGCGCCCATCCGGCATCGTGCTGCGCCCGACCTCAATGCCACCAAGCGCGGACACGAGAAAAGCAACGTAACGGTCTGCATCGTCAACGAATATGTAAGGCGTCACCACGCCAAACCCCTGTGGCACATGCATGCTTTATCTCCCCCGTTAAACGAAGCCTATCACTGGCTGGCTGAGGATTCACCTTCTGCGCGACTGACACTCAATGCTGTTGCCTGCTCTCTGAGTCCTGAATGGGTCGACCAACACACCCCCAAACACCCGCCTGATATACTCTAAACCCGCCTTTTCATCGCTTCATCGCTACTTTTGCACAGCTTACCGCTCCTGAGCGTAATTGAGATTGTGTTATTGGCGTGGTGTAGTAGATTACTAATACACCAACACAACGGTACGGTTTGCGTCGAGCCCCAAGCCCCCTTCCCTCAATTCGGAGGTATGAGCCATGTCCCTCGTTTCGTCCCACACCCTGCAGACCTTTGCCTGCGCTCTTTCCGCTCTGGCCCTGACGACGGGCACCATGCTGGTAACCACCGCGACCCCGGCGCACGCCGAAACGCCGCAAACCGCCCATGAGTGGGTTCAGCACACCCAGGCGCAGCTGAACAAGGCCATCCACTATCCCCAGTTCGCCCTCCGCAAGGGTGAGCAGGGCATCGTTCGCCTCTCGGCCACCGTCATGCCGAACGGCACGCTCCAGGACGTCTCCGTCGCCCGTTCGGCGGGCATCCGCTCGCTCGATCACGCCGCGCTGCGGGCGATCGAGAAGATGGACCCGCTGCCGCCGGTGCCGGGCGCGACGGCTCCTCGCAACATCGTTCTCCAGGTCGGTTTCGGCATTGCCGCCTCGCCAAGCAAGGAAGCCGAACTGGTCGAAGCCTTTCAGGAAGTTCCGGCAACCGCCTTTGCAGAGGCAACGCCGAAACAGCCCTGAACCGAGATCCGGCCCACAGTCCCTCGTGGGCCGGATACCACCGGGGCATGACTCACCGGCCCCGGACCATCGTAGCCCTGCCTGCGGGAGAGCTTACCCCAGCTCTCCCGCAATTTTTTAAGCAAGACCGATTGCGCCCGCCGCCGCGGCTTGCCAAGAAGCGGCCATGGCGAAGATCTTGCCCACGCTGGAACTGGAACTGGCTCACGCCGCCACCTGCGGCGGCCTCGTGGCAGGCATCGACGAGGCCGGGCGCGGCCCGCTGGCCGGCCCGGTGATCGCGGCGGCGGTGGTGCTCGACCCCAATCGCATCCCTGTAGGCATTGCGGATTCCAAGGCCCTCGCCCGGGCAAAGCGCGAGGCGCTGCTGGAGGAGCTGCTGCTGGCAGCGCACGTGGGCATCGGCGAGGCCAGCGCGGACGAGATCGACCAGATCAACATTCTGCAAGCCACCCTGCTCGCCATGCGCCGGGCCGTGGAAGCCCTGCCGGTGCGCCCGGCCGTCGCGCTGGTGGACGGCAACCGCGCCCCCAAGCTGCCCATCCCCTGCCAGACGGTGGTGAAGGGCGATGCCACCTGCCTCTCCATCGCTGCCGCCAGCATCGTCGCCAAGGTGACGCGCGACCGGATTATGGACCGGCTGGCGCTCGAGCACCCAGGCTTCGGGTGGGAACGCAACGCCGGTTACGGCACCGCCGAACACCTCGCCGCACTGCGGCAAATCGGCCCGACGCCCCATCACCGGCGCTCCTTTGCCCCTGTTCGGGAACTCTTCGAGCAAGAAGTTGCCGGGTGAGTCTTTTCAGCAACACCGCATCATCTTGAGTCTCCAAGCGAATCGCGACTCTACAATTTGTATCCGAGTCGCAACGTCGAGTCGCATCAACACGACTCGGCAGAATCGCTTTGATTCCGCTCGCGAATCGACCCGTTGACCTTTGCGAATCACCGAATCAGTTTGGTCGGATGATTTGTTCAGCCAAAGATCAAGGGTAAAACGAATGGACTCGCTGCCGCTCAATCAGATCATTGAGGGCGACTGCATCGACATGATGAACCGCCTGCCCGAAGGGTCGGTGGATATGATCTTTGCTGACCCCCCTACAATCTCCAGCTTGGCGGCGAACTGCTGCGTCCGGACAACAGCAAGGTGGATGCTGTGACGGACGACTGGGACAAGTTCTCCAGCTTTGCCGATTATGACCGCTTTACCCGCGCGTGGCTTGAGGCCGCCCGCCGGGTGCTGAAGGACAACGGCACCCTCTGGGTGATCGGCAGCTACCACAACATCTACCGTGTGGGCGCGATCCTGCAGGACCTGGGCTATTGGATTTTGAACGACATCGTGTGGCGCAAGGCCAACCCCATGCCCAACTTCAAGGGCACGCGGTTCACCAACGCGCACGAGACGCTGCTGTGGGTCTCCAAGTCGCAGAACGCCAAGTACACCTTCAACTACGAGGCGATGAAGGCGCTGAACGAGGACCTTCAGATGCGCTCCGACTGGCACCTGCCCATCTGCTCGGGCGCGGAGCGGGTGCGGGTCGATGGCGAGAAGGCCCACTCCACCCAGAAGCCGGAGGCGCTGCTGCACCGGGTGATCCTTTCGTCTACCCGGCAGGGCGACGTGGTGCTCGACCCGTTCTTCGGCTCCGGCACCACCGGCGCGGTCGCCAAGCGACTGGGACGCAACTACGTGGGCATCGAGCGGGAGCGCCGCTACGTGAAGATCGCGGCCGACCGCATCGCCAAGGTGGAACGGCTGGAGGACGAGGCGCTCAGCACCATGACCTCCAAGCGGGCGGAGCCGCGCATTCCCTTCGGCAAGCTCATCGAGACCGGCCTGTTGCAGCCGGGCTGCGTGCTCACCGACCCGCAGCGCCGCTATGCGGCCAAGGTGCGCGCCGATGGCTCGCTCGCCATCAAGGACGCCACCGGCTCGATCCACCAGATCGGCGCCAAGGTGCAGGGCGCGCCCGCCTGCAACGGCTGGACCTTCTGGCACGTGGAGCAGCGCGGCAAGCTGGTGCCCATCGACATGTTCCGCCAGAAGCTGCGGGCCAACATGGCCGCCGCCTGAGGACGGTTCACCCCGAACAAAAAGCGCCGGTCAGGACAGCCCGACCGGCGCTTTTCTATTCACGGCGCAATGGCGTTACTTGTCGTTGTTGATGACGTCCTCGCCCTCTTTGCCGACGGACTCGATGTCCTCGCCCGCGCCCTGAACCGTGTTGCACGCAACCGCTCCGAGAGACAGAGCGGACAGCACCATAAGCCGGATGAGTACGGTCATGTTTCCCTTACTCCTGCGATGAAGCGTCAGTAAGGTTAAGTCCGCACCCGTCATAAAGTTCCATGAGGGTGGCGGCAAAATCGCTTATCCGCCAGATCGGATCACCGGCCGTTGATTACATCCTCGCCGGTCTGGCCGACGGATTCGAGATCCCGGCCCAGCCCCTTCACGGTGTTGCAGCCGGCAGCGCCCAACGCCACGCACGCCAGCACGGCGGCCACTACAAACTTCCTCATGCCCAGCACTCCATCCTCACATCGTTCGTTGCAGGATCGTTCATATGACGATCCCCTGCTTGCCAGTTGATGAATAGCCTGGCCGCCGTTTGCCGCAAGATGAGGATTGTCAGCATGTTCGCATCCGCAATCCGAAAGACTGCCATCTAGACAAGCCGGGGCGTCAGCGCGTGCCGAGCCGCCTTGGCCATCACCGTTGGCAGGCCCGCCGTCTCGATGGCCTCGACCGGGTGCCAGAACCCCTCGACCGGGTTGATGCGGCGGGGCAGCAGCCCCCGTGCAATGGTCAACTCCAGATGAAAATGGGTGAAGGTGTGGCGCACTCCGCCGGGGAGAAGCTGCCAATCCACCTCGATGGGCGCCTGATCCATAAGGTGCCAGCCACCGCCGACCGGAGTTCCGGTCCACTCGGACGAGGGGATTTCCGGCAGGCCGCCGAGCAGGCCCCTGGGAGGGCGACGGCGCAGCAACACATGCCCCTCCGCCTCCAGCCAGAAGACAAGGCCGTGGCGAGTGGGCTTTTCCGCCTTAGGGGCTTTCAGCGGCCAGCGCTCAGGCGTGCCGGAGGCGCGCGCCGCGCATCCTTGCGCCAGCGGGCAGGCCCCGCAGGAGGGCGAGCGCGGCGTGCAGACGGTCGCGCCCAGATCCATCATCGCCTGGGCATAGTCGCCGGGCCGGAGCGAGGGCGTCAGCCTGTCCGCCAAGTCCCGCAGCCGGGGCTTGGCGGCGGGCAAGGCTTCTTCCACCGCGAACAGGCGGGAGACGACGCGCTCCACATTGCCGTCGACCACCACCGCGCGCTGGCCAAAGGCAATGCTGGCGATGGCCGCCGCCGTATAGGCCCCGATGCCGGGAAGCTTGAGCAGCTCCGCCTCCGTCTCGGGGAAGCGGCCGCCGTGCTCCCGCACCAGCGTTTGCGCGCAGGCGTGCAGATTACGGGCGCGGGCGTAGTAGCCGAGCCCCGCCCAGGCGTGCAGCACGTCATCGAGCGGCGCCTCGGCCAGATGGCGCACGGTGGGCCAGCGGCTGAGGAACCGCTCGTAATAGGGAATGACGGCAGCGACGGTCGTCTGCTGCAACATGATCTCGGACAGCCACACGCCATAGGGGTCGGGCGGCAAGGCCCCAGACGACTGGGCATCGGGCGGCGCACGCCACGGCAGCACGCGGGCGTGGGCATCATACCAGTCGAGCAGTGACAGGGCTGCGTCGGGAACAGCATCAAGGATCTGGACGGACATCCCCTCACCTATGGCATAAGGTGGCCCGTGAACAAGTCATCCTCTCCCCGTACGCCCGACAAGCCGGGCAAAGAACAGGCTGATACGGCCAGGAAGCCCGGCGGCAACCGTCGCCGGTCGGTCACCCGCGTCTCGGACCTGACCTCGCTCGTGGCCGATCGTGCCATCCGCCGCCAGGGCTTCGCGCAGGCCGCCGTGGTCTCGCGCTGGAAGGAGATCGTGGGGCCGGAGTTTGCCCGCTACTGCCTGCCGGTCAAGCTCAGCTTTCCCGCCGGCCAGCGCCGGGGCGGCACCCTCACCGTGCAGGTGGACGGCCCCTTCGCTCTTCACCTCGCCCACGTGCAGGCGCAGGTGATCGAGCGGGTGAACCGCTTCTTCGGCTATGCCGCCGTGGAGCGGCTCGCCCTGCGGCAGGGCCCGGTGCCCGATGCCGCCGCCCTCGCCGAAACCGAGGCCGCCCCCCTTGCCCCACAGGAGGCAAAAGTGCTTGAAGAGGCGGTCAGGAACGTCAAGGACCGCTCGCTTGCCGACGCTCTCGAACGGCTGGGCCGGTTGGTCCTTTCGCGTCCAAAAGCTTGTGGATAACCACGACATTGGGTCTTGGCAGAACGGTCTGTCCCAGACCATACTCACCCCGCCACAAGGGGTAGGCACTAAATCTCGAAAGGCTACGAGATGTTGAAGAAGCAGGTTCTCACTGTCAGCTTCGCGGCGGTGGCCGCCTTTGGTCTGGCGGTTTCGGCGGCTCCCATGGCCATGGCTCAGGCCAGCGCGGCCAAGGCCGGCGCCCAGAAAACCACGGACTGGACCACGGTTGTCCAGCAAACGCCCGAGGGCGGGTTCATCATGGGCAATCCCAAGGCGTCCGTGACGCTGATCGAGTTCGCTTCGCTGACCTGCCCCCACTGCCGTCACTTCCATGAGGAAGGGATGGAGATCCTGAAGAACCAGTACATCAAGTCGGGCAAGGTGCGGTACGAGTTCCGCAACTTCATCCTGACCGGCCCGGACTACGCGGCCTCCATGCTCGCGCGCTGCCAGGGAACGAAGCGCTTCTTCCCGCTGCTCGACGCCTTCTTCTCCCGCCAGGAAGAGTGGGTGAAGCCGTTCATGCAGGTAACCGAGGAGCAGCAGAAGCAGCTGGCCGCCGTGCCGCAGCAGCAGCAGATCAAGGCGCTGGCCGAAATGGGCAAGCTTGACCAGTATGTGCGCCGCCTCGGCATCCCCAAGGCCAAGTTCGACCAGTGCCTGACCGACCAGGCCGGCATCAAGAAGCTGGCCGACATGCGCAAGAGCGCCATCGAGACCTTCCAGATCACCGGCACGCCCAGCTTCGCGCTCAACGGCAAGAAGCTGGAAGGCGCGAACACTTGGCCCGACGTGCGCGCCCGGCTGGATGCGGCCCTGAAATAAGCCAGCTGCTGTTTCATCGGCACT
Organism: Pedomonas mirosovicensis; assembly: GCF_022569295.1. Lineage (NCBI taxonomy): Bacteria > Pseudomonadati > Pseudomonadota > Alphaproteobacteria > Sphingomonadales > Pedomonadaceae > Pedomonas > Pedomonas mirosovicensis. Next base: position 2,187,675 of record NZ_JAKFIA010000001.1, read on the forward strand.
GACACGAAAGACAACCGGCCGTGCAATTTAAGCGTCTCAGGCTCTCCGGCTTCAAGTCCTTTGTCGATCCCACCGAAATGCGGATCGAGGAGGGTCTGACAGGCGTTGTCGGCCCCAACGGCTGCGGCAAGTCGAACCTTCTGGAAGCGTTGCGCTGGGTGATGGGCGAATCAAGCGCCAAGTCCATGCGCGGCACGGAAATGGAGGACGTGATCTTCGCGGGCACGAGCAACCGCCCGGCCCGCAACTTTGCCGACGTGGCGCTGCTGCTCGACAACAGCCAGCGCCGCGCGCCCGCCCAGTTCAACGACGCCGACGAGATCGAGGTCACCCGCCGCATCGAGCGGGACCTGGGCTCGGCCTATCGTATCAACGGCAAGGACGTCCGCCAGAAGGACGTGCAGCTATTGTTCGCCGATGCTGCGACCGGCGCGCACTCGCCCGCGCTCGTCAGCCAAGGGCGCATCGGCGCGATCGTCACCTCCAAGCCGACCGAGCGCCGCGCCATCCTGGAAGAGGCGGCGGGCATCTCGGGCCTCCACACCCGGCGCAAGGAGGCCGAGCAGCGCCTGCGCGCCGCCGAGACCAACCTCACCCGCCTCGACGACGTGCTCGGCCAGATGGAAGGCCAGGTCGGCGCGCTGAAGCGGCAGGCCCGGCAGGCGGAGAAGTATCGCACCCTGTCGGCGGATATCCGCAAGGGCGAGGCCATCCTGCTGTTCCAGCGCTGGCAGGAAGCGGCGCAGCGCCTGGCCGAGAGCCAGGAGCAACTGAAGGCGGTGGATGCCGCCGTCGCCGAATGGACCAGCGCCACCGCCCGCCTCTCCACCGAGCAGGCGGACGTTGCCGCCCTGATGCCGAACCTGCGGCAGGAGGAAGCCCACGCGGCAGCCGCGCTGCAACGGCTCACCCTCGCCCGCGAGGAGTTGGCGGCGGAGGAAAAACGCATTACCGAGCGGCGCGAGCAGCTGACCCGCCAGCTCGAAGACATCAACCGCGACATGACGCGCGAGGCCTCGCTGGAGGCGGACGGCGCTGCCGCCCTCGAGCGGCTGGCGAGCGAGAAAGCCGAGATCGAGGCCCGCCTCGCCGAGGACGCCGACCGGGAAGCCGCCGCCCGCGCCGCCGTTTCGGCCGCCGAGACCGAGGCCTCGGAAGGCGAGCGGGTGTTCGATGATCTCACCCAGCAGAACGCGCAGGTTCTGGCCCGCAAGGGCGCGTTCGAGGCGCAGGTGGAAGCGGCGCGCCAGCGCATCGCCCGCCTGCAGGACGACCTTGCCCGCATTGCCGAGGAGCGCGCCAAGCTGCAGGCCGAGGCAGCGAGCGACGGCGTCGGGCTCGCCGAGACGGAAGCGACCGTGCGCGAGACCGAGGAGGCGCTGAAGGCGCAGGCCGAGGTCATCAGCGCTGCCGAGCGTGTGCGCGTGGAGGCGGAAACCCACCGCCAGCGCACCCGCCTTGAGGCGGAAGCCGAACGCGAGGAGGCGCGCCGCCAGCAGGAAGCCGAGCGCCAGCGCGTGCGCCAGGAAGCGGAAGCCGAGCGGGAAGCCGTGCGCGCGAAGGCGGAGGCCGAGCGCCAGCGCGTTCGCCAGGAAGCGGAAGCCGAACGCGATGCAGCGCGCAGCCGCCTTGAGGCTGAGCGCGAGAACACCCGCGCGGAGGCGGAAGCCGAGCGCCAGCGCGTGCGCCAGCAGGCCGAAGCCGAACGCGACCGCATTCGCGCGGAGGCGGAGGCTGAGCGCCAGGCCGTTCGCGCCCGCCTTGAGGCCGAGCGCGAGCGGGTTCGCCTTGAAGCCGAGACCGAGCGCGACGCCGTGCGCGCCGGCGCCGAGGAAGAACGCGCCCGCATCCGCGCGGAAGTGGAAGCCGAGCGGGAATCCGTGCGCGCCGATGCCGAAGCGGAGCGTCAGGCCGCGCTACAGGCGCTGGAAGCCACCCGCGAATCAGCCACCCGTGAGCGGCGCGAAGCGGAAGCGACAGTCGCCTCGCTGCGGACCGAATTGCAGACCCTCGACCGCCTGCTGGCCGCCCGGCAGGAGCAGGCCGGCGGCACGCCGGTGATCGACCAACTTTCCGTCGAGCCGGGTTTCGAGGCTGCCCTGGGCGCGGCCTTGGCCGAGGACCTGAACGCCCCGGCAGGCGGCAGCGCCAAGCGCCGCTGGCCGGAAGCGGGCATCGACGCAGCGGACAGCCCCCTGCCCGCGGGCGCCCGCCCGCTGGCCGAGGTGGTGAAGGCCCCGGCGGGCCTCAACCGCCGCCTGCGCCAGATCGGCGTCGTGGATTCGCCCGAGGAGGCCGCGCGCCTGGCTGGCCAGCTTGCCGCCGGCCAGCGCCTCGTGAGCCGCGATGGCCAACTGTGGCGCTGGGATGGCTTCTATGCCGCCGCGCCGCAGAGCGGGTCGGAGCAGGAGCGCCTGTCGCAGCGCAACCGCCGCACCGCTGTCGTTGCCGAGCTGGAAGCGGCGGAAGCCCGCCTCAAGACCGTGATCGCCGACACCACCGCTGCGCTGAATGCCGCGCAGGAGCGGATGGACGCCGCGCAGACCAACGGCGCCGCCGCAGTGCAGGCGGCCGACCAAAAGGCGCAGGAAACCCTCGCTGCCCTGCAGGCGCGGCTGGAAGCAGCCGTCTCCGCGGCTGACCGCAAGGCGCAGGAAACGCTGGCGGCGCTGCAATCGCGCATCGAGACGGAACTGGCCGCAGCCGACGCCCGCGCTCAGGAAGCAGTTGCGGGCGTCCAGGCGCGCGTCGAGGCCGAGATTCAGGCGGCCGACGCCAAGGCGCGGGAAACGGTCGCCGCCGTCCAGACGCGCGTGGAGGCCGAGATTGCCGCTGCCAACGCCCGCGCGCAGGAGGCGATCAACGCCGTGCAGGCGCGCGTCGAGGCCGAGATCCAGGCGGCCGACGCCAAGGCTCGGGAGACGGTCGCCGCCGTGCAGGCGCGGGTGGAGGCCGCCATTCAGGAGGCCGACCGGCGCGCGCAGGAGGCCATCAGCGCCGCGCAAACCAGGCTGGACGAGGCGATCGCAGCCGAGCGCGAAGCCCGTAGCCAGCGCACGCAGCTGGAACAGGCACTGGATCAGGCCCGCCGCCGCCTCACCCATCTGCAACAGGAAGCCGCCAAGCGCGATAACCGCCTGCAAGGCCTTGCCGATACCGAGAAGCGGCTGGGCGAGGAAGTCGCCCTGCGCGAAGCGGAGCGTGCCGCCGCGCTTGAGGACATCGCCGCCCTGCCCGATACCGAGGCGCTCGGCCAGCAGGTGAACGAGCAGCGCAAACTGGTGGAGAAGCTGCGGGCGGACCTGGCTGCCGCCCGCGCCGGGCTCGACACCCTGCTGCGCCAGTTGCAGGCCGACCGCAAGCGGCTGGAGACCATCGCCATCGAGCGCGAGGCCTGGGCCGGTCGCCTGACCGGCGGGCGCGAGCAACTGCTGGTGCTGGCGGACCGCAAGGCCGCCGCCGAAACCGAACTGGCCACCATCGAGGCGCGCCCCGCCGAGATCGAAGCCCAGCGCCTCGCGCTGGCGGACGAGATCACGCAGGCCGAGGCGCGCCGCAAGGTGGCCGCCGACACGCTGGCCGAAGCCGAAACCCGGCTGCGGACCAAGGACAACGATCTGCGGCAGGCCAACGAGCTGCTGGCCCAGGCCCGCGAACAGCGCGCACGGCTTGAGACGGCGGTTGAGAACTACGACGCCCGCCGCCAGGAACTGGCGCTCAGCATCGGCGAGCAGTTCCAGTGCCCGCCCCCGCTGCTGCTCAAGACCATCGAAGTGGCGGAGGACGAGCCGCTGCCCCCGATGAAGCAGTTGGAGGTGGACGTCGAGCGGCTGCGGATGGAGCGCGAGCGGCTGGGCGCGGTCAACCTGCGCGCCGAGATCGAGTTGGAGGAGCTGGAGACCCAGCGCAACACCATGATGGCCGAGCGCACCGAGCTGGAGACCGCCATCGGCAAGCTGCGCGCCTCCATCGGCACGCTCAACCGCGAAGGCCGCCAGCGGCTGCTGGAAGCGTTCGAGATGGTCAACGGCCACTTCTCCCAGCTGTTCACCAGCCTGTTCGGCGGCGGCCAGGCCCACCTGGCGTTGGTGGAATCCGACGATCCGCTGGAAGCGGGCCTCGAGATCATGGCCTCGCCCCCAGGCAAACGGCTGCAAACGCTCAGCCTGCTGTCGGGCGGCGAGCAGGCGCTGACCGCCTGCGCCCTCATCTTCGCGGTGTTCCTCACCAACCCGGCCCCCATCTGCGTGCTGGACGAGGTGGACGCCCCGCTCGACGACGCCAACGTGGAGCGGTTCTGCGACCTCCTCATCGAGATGACGAAGAAGACGGACACCCGCTTCCTCGTCGTCACCCACAACGCGGTCACCATGAGCCGGATGGACCGGCTCTACGGCGTCACCATGGCCGAGCGCGGCGTCAGCCAGCTGGTCTCGGTCGACCTCAAGCGCGCCGAGATGCTGCTGGCCGCCGAGTAAGCCAGGCTGCGGGCGCTTATTTCAGGAATTTCAGCATCGCCGGCGCGCTTCGATGGGTGGGGCGCTCCGGCATGACGTTGAAAAAGTCTTTCATTTTCAGTGACGTGGTTGGCCGTACCCAGAACCGCCACGCTGCACTGCGACATTCAGGCCAGCTGCCCCATCGTCACTTCTCCGGCTAAGTTATTGTAATACTTAAGCTTCGACACAAAGCTTAATTCTTAGACTCGCCTTGACACTGGAAGGCGCCGCCACTAAGGTCCGCCGCGCTTTGGCGGCGCTTCTGCGGTGCCGATGAGGTGTTTTTTGTGATATGGACCGGTGAAATTCGGCTAATCCCAAAAACAGCTCGGACGCATGAGGCATGTATGGGTGAAGACCCGGACAAGGCACGGCTGGACTCCTTATCGGCACGCTTGAAAGAAGCGAGGACCGGTCAGAAGGACGACCGCGCGGAAGAATCCCAAGGCAATAAAGCCATGAGCTATGGCCTCCGCATGGGGGTCGAGCTGGTGGCTGCCGTTTTGGTCGGCGCGGGTATGGGCTGGCTGCTCGACCGCTGGTTCGGTACCAGCCCGTGGTTGTTAATCCTGTTCTTCCTGTTAGGGGTCGCAGCGGGGTTTCGCAATGTGCAGCGAGCCTCGATGGAAATGAGCCGAACAGACGAGAACAGCACAGATACGAAATGATGGGGCACGTCAGGTGGCTAGTCCGCTGCAGCAATTTGAAATCGTACCGATCAAACCGTTGACCCTGGGTGGTTTCGACGTGTCCTTCACCAACTCCTCGCTGTGGATGTTGGTGGCGCTCGCGATCATCTGGATCTTCATGATCGGCGGGATGCGCCGCGCGGCGATGGTGCCGGGCCGCTGGCAGGCCGCCGTCGAGAGCATCTATCTATTCGTCGCCGATCTGGCGCAGACGAACATCGGGTCGAAGGGCAAGAAGTACATCCCCTTCCTGTTCTCCCTGTTCATGTTCGTGCTGGCCGCCAATGTTCTGGGCATCCTGCCCTACGCCTTCACCACCACCAGCCACATCGCCGTCACCGGTGCGCTGGCTGCGCTGGTGTTCCTGATGGTGGTCGCCATCGGCATCGCCAAGCATGGCCTGCACTTCTTCTCGCTGTTCTGGCTGAAGGGCAGCCCGGCGCTGATGAACATTTTCCTGCTGGTGCCGATCGAGGTCATCTCGTTCCTCTCGCGCCCGCTGACCCTGTCCGTTCGTCTTTTCGCCAACATGACCGCTGGCCACGTTCTCCTGAAGGTGTTCGCCGGCTTCATCATCAGCCTCGGCTTGGCCGGCGGCGCGCTCAGCGCCATGTCGATCCTGCCGCTGGCAATGAACGTTGCCCTGACGGCCCTTGAACTGCTGGTGGCCGTCATCCAGGCTTACGTCTTCGCGCTGTTGACGTCGATCTACCTCAACGACGCCGTCAATCTGCACTAAGCTTTAATTCCTACAAACTCACCTGCCATACGAGAGAAAGGATAATCCAAATGGATCCTGTAGCTGCCAAGTACATTGGCGCCGGCATTGCGGCGATCGGCGTTGGCCTTGCTGCCATGGGCGTCGGCAACATCTTCAGCAGCTTCCTGAGCGCGGCTCTGCGGAACCCGTCTGCTGAAGCCAAGCTCGCTCCGCGTCTGTTCTTCGGCTTCGCCGTGACGGAAGCTCTGGGCATCTTCGCCTTCCTGGTTGCGCTGCTGCTCCTGTTCGCCGTCTAATCGGCCACAGCCACCAGTTTGAATGCGCGTCCCGGCTTCAGGTCGGGACGCTTTGTATCGTCGGGACACTGACGGGACCGCCATGCCTCAATTAGATATTTCCACCTTCGCATCGCAAATCATCTGGCTCGCGCTGGTGTTTGGCGTGCTGTATTTCGTGGTGGCACGGTCCTCCTTGCCGAAGGTGGCGCAAGTCATCGAAAGCCGCGAGGCGCACATCACGGCCCAGCTCGCCGCTGCGGAAGCTGCTCGTGAAGCGGCCTCCACCGCCGAGGCGACCCGCGAAGAAGCCCTGGCCAAGGCCCGGGCCGAAGCGCAGAAGGTCATTTCGGCCGCCAAGGACGCCATCACCGCCGAAACCTCGGCGAAGCTGGCCGCCCTTGACGTGGAGCTGACCACCCGCCTCTCGGCCGCCGAAACGCGCATCCGGGAAGCGCAGGCCCAGAGCCTGGCCCAGATCGACGCCGTTGCTGCGGACGCCGCCGCCACGATCGTCGAGAAGCTGACCGGCGTTACCGTCGGCGCGGAAGAGGCGGTTCAGGCCGTCGCTTCGGTGAAGGCATAAGGAGGAACGGATGTCCACCACGCTTTACCTCCTCAGCGCTGCCGCCGATGGCGTCGCTGCGGCAACCGACGCCGCCGCGCCGGTGACCGAAGCGATCCACACCGCCGGCACGGAAGCCGCCGGCCATGAGGCCCACCCGGCCTTCCTTGGCCTCGATTCCCACGACTGGGTTGCGGTCGGCACCCTGATCTTCATCGGCATCCTTCTCTACATGAAGGTGCCGGCGGCGATCTCCAAGGCGCTGGACTCCCGCATCAGCGGCATCAAGGCCCAGCTCGACCAGGCCGAGAAGCTGCGGGCCGAGGCCGAGGCGCTGAAGGCGGAATACCAGGCCAAGCTGGCCGAAGCCGAGCGCACCGCGGGCGAGATCATCGCCCACGCCAAGTCGGAATCGGACGCCATGCTGGCCACGGCCCGTCAGGACCTGGAAGCCCTCACCGACCGTCGCCGCACGGCCGCGGAGAACAAGATCGCCGTCGCCGAGCGCGCGGCCATCGATGAAATCCGCGACGCTGCGATTCGCGCCGGCTCGGCGGCAGCCCAGCGTCTCATCTCCGAGAAGCTGTCCGACGAGAAGCGCAAGGAGATCGTTGACGCCTCGATCGGCGACCTGGATCGCCGCCTGCACTAAGCGGGCTCAAATCCAGTCTATCGGACGCAACGAAAAGGCCGCCCCTCAGGGCGGCCTTTCTCGTTTCAGCGGGTCTCGGGTCAGACAGACAGACAGGCAGGCAGGCAGGCAGGCAGGCTTCCCCCTGCCCTGCCTTTTTCCGTCTCCTTAGACCACCTCCCCGGCGCGGGTGACGGTCTTCTGCTGGTACATGGCCTCGTCCGCCCGCTGGAGCATCTCCTCGGGCGTCTGGCCGGGCCGGAAGGTGTAAACGCCCACCGATGCGCTGAGCATGATCGTCTCGTCGTCCAGCACCAGCGGCGTCTCGCGAAGAGTGCGGGCCAGGCCATCGGCCTTGATGCGCGCCTGCGCCTCGTCGGCATGGGTCAGGATGATGGCCAGCTCATCGCCGCCCAGCCGGCCCACCACGTCAGAGACGCGCACGTTGCGCTTCAGCAGCTCGGCCATGTGCAGGAGGGCCTTGTCGCCCGCCGCGTGCCCGTAGGTGTCGTTGATCTGCTTCAGCCGGTCCATGTCGAAGAACAGGAGGGAAGCGGGCACGCTGTAGCGTTCCGTGTAGCTCATCGCCCGATCCAGCTCCCGCACGAAGGCGCGCCGATTCGCCACCGGCAGCAGCGGGTCGGTATCCGCCAGCTTCTCCAGCTCCTGAATGCGGGCGTCCTTCTGCTCCAGCTGCCGGCGCAGGCTGTCCACCTCATGAATCAGCGCCGAGATGGTCTCCCGCACCTTCTCGGTGATCTCGTGCGGGGGAATGGCCGTGATAACCTGCGTGATGCGGTCTGGTGCAACAGGCACGCTCGCCGATACCGCAGCAGCAGCGCCGGCCGCCGTTGGCCGGGCTGTGGGTCTGGAGCCGGACGGCCCGCCTTGCCCAAGGTTCACGATCTTCATGGCAGTTGTTTTGCCTCTGTAATTCTGGCCATAGAAAACAGCAAAATCTTGCTATTGCCAAGATGTTAACCATTCCAAACAGCGCTGATAGCACAGATTCATTCAATCTCCGGCAAAAAGCCGCACCAATGATTGCCTCAGGCGCGCTCATCGCTATAGTGCCCGCTTTCGATGCGCTGAGTTCGGAAGTTGCAATGAACGCGTCTCCACCGCTTGTCGGTATCATCATGGGTAGCCAGTCAGACTGGGCGACGATGGAGCATGGCGCCCACGTGCTCGAGGCGCTTGGGATTCCCTTCGAGAAGCGCATTGTCTCGGCCCATCGCACGCCCGATCGTCTGTTCACCTACGCCAAGACCGCCAAGGAGCGCGGGCTGAAGGTGATTATCGCCGGCGCCGGCGGCGCGGCCCACCTGCCGGGCATGGCAGCCTCCATGACCACCCTGCCGGTCCTCGGCGTGCCGGTGGAATCCCATGCGCTGAAGGGCATGGACAGCCTCCTTTCCATCGTTCAGATGCCGGGTGGCGTACCGGTGGGGACGCTCGCCATCGGCAAGGCTGGCTCCATCAACGCAGCGCTGCTGGCCGCATCCATCCTCGCGCTGAATAATCCGGAACTCGACGCCCGATTGACCGCTTGGCGTGAGAAGCAAACCAACGGGGTCGCCGAGCAACCGCAATGACCCTTCTTCCCCCGGCTCTACCATCGGCATTCTTGGCGGTGGCCAGCTTGGCCGCATGATCGCGCTTGCGGCCGCGCAGCTGGGCTACCGCTGTCACATCTTCTGCCCCGAGACGGATGGCCCGGCCTCCCATGTGGCGGCGCGGACCATCAACGGCGACTTCGACGACGAAGCCGCGCTGCGGGCGTTCGCGCAGGGCGTCGATATCGTCACCTACGAGTTCGAGAACGTGCCCGCCGCAACGGCGCGGCTGCTGGCGGAGATCGTGCCCGTCGCCCCCAGCGCCCGCGCGCTGGAAGTGGCGCAGGACCGCATTGTCGAGAAGAGCTTCGTCAAGGACCTGGGCTGCGGCGTGCCGGCCTTCCGCGCCGTCTCCTCGCTGGAGGACCTGGAAGCAGCCGTTGCCGAGATCGGCACGCCCGCCATCCTCAAGACCCGCCGCTTCGGCTACGACGGCAAGGGCCAGGCCCGGCTGATGACGCCGGAGGACATGGTCGGCGCCTGGGATGCCATCGGCGGCAACCCCGCCATTCTGGAAGCCATGGTGCCGTTCGACGGCGAGGTTTCCGTGCTGGTCGCCCGCGGCTGGGATGGGCGCATGGTCCACTATGGGCCGGTGCACAACATCCACAAGAACGGCATCCTCGATATCTCGCGCGTGCCCGCGCCGTTCAGCGAGCAGCTTGCCGCCAACGCCGTCGCCACCGCCGAGAAGATCGCCAGCGCCCTCGACTACGTGGGCGTGCTCGGCGTCGAGCTGTTCGTGGTGGGCGAGGACGTGCTGTTCAATGAAATGGCCCCGCGCGTCCACAACTCCGGTCACTGGACGACGGAAGGCGCCGTCACCTCCCAGTTCGAAAACCACGTGCGCGCCATCTGCGGCCTGCCGCTGGGCGCAACCGACCCGCTGGGCCACGTGGAAATGCGGAACCTGATCGGCGACGATGCCAACCAGTGGCAAGAGCTGCTGGCCGACCCGAACCTGCACGTCCACCTCTACGGCAAGCGCGAAGCCCGCCCAGGCCGCAAGATGGGCCACACCACCCGCGTCACCCGCGCCTAAGCTGAGTTCTCCGGAATTTGGTTTTTGCAGAGGGTCTCGGACCCTCTGCACTCCCGTTCATTTTATCGGGACGTGCCCTGCATAAGCCGCAGCGCCTGCCGGACTTCTTAGCTCGCACGCCGGTTCGACCGGGTGCGCCGTTCAAAACGAATGGGGGATTGCAAAGGGGGACAAGTCCCCCTTTGCGGAAATAAAACCCTCACCCCTTCCCATCCAGCCGTGCCAGCAGGCGGTTCAGCAGCCACACGCGGATGGCGCTGGAGAGGTTGGTGGTGCGCTCTTCATCGATGCGCGCAACGAGCTGGGCCAGCGGCAGGCCTTCCTCGCTGGCGGCGGCCTGGAGCAGCGCCCAGAACTCCGGCTCCAGGCTGAGGCTGGTGCGGTGCCCGGCGATGGTGACGGATCGCTTCAGCATGGCCGGGCCAGGCGCCCTGTTCCCGCCTAGATGCCGTTCTGCACCCGGAACTGCCGCCAATGGGCGACATTTCGCAGATGCTCCGCGTGGGTGGCGGCAAACCGGTGGCCGCCCGTGCCATCCGCCACGAAGTAAAGGTTCTTGGTCTTGGCGGGCTTGAGCACCGCCTTCAGCGCCGCGCGGCTGGGATTGGCGATGGGACCGGCGGGCAGGCCCTCGATGACGTAGGTGTTGTAGGCGTTCTCGGCCCTGAGATCCGAAAGGCGGATGCGCCGGCCGAGCGGCTTGCCCTGCGTGATGGGATAGATGACCGTGGGGTCGGCCTGAAGCTTCATGCCGATCTTGAGCCGGTTGATGTAGACCCCGGCGACCTCGGGCATCTCCCGCTTGAGGGAGGTTTCCTTCTCGACGATGGACGCCAGGATAACCGCCTCCTGCGGGGTCTTGAGCGGGAGGTCGGGGTCCCGCGCCGCCCACAGCTCATCGAGCGTCTGGCGCATGGAGGCCTGCATCCGGTCGAGCACCGACTGGCGCGTTTCGCCGCGCACGAAGCTGTAGGTTTCAGGCAGGACCGAGCCTTCCTCCGGCACAGCGACGGGACCGGTGAGCATCTCCTCGCCCATCAGCCGCTCGTAGATCTGGATGGCGCTCATGCCCTCGACCACGGTGATGCGCCGCAGCAGCACCGCCCCTTCCTGCAGGAGCCGCAGCACCTGCGACGGGCTGACCCCGGCGGGCATGGCATACTCGCCCGCCTTGATGGGCTGATCGCTGCCGAACCACCGCGCCATCTTGAGAAAGGCATGGGCATCGGCAACAACGCCGGCTTTCTCAAGGCTTTGGGCCGCGCGGGTGAGCGATGAGCCCTCCTCGACGAGAACCACCGTGTCCCTGGTCGATGGCCCCGGCGCTTTCCAGCGATAGGCCTGGGAGCCGAACCACAACACCACCACGAGCGCGAGGCTGAGAAACAGCCCGACGATCCCCGTGATCCACTTTTGTTTACGTGTGAGCGCCATGCGACCCCCTTACCACAAACGAAACGGGGCCAGTACCCCGTACTGACCCCGCCTCCATTCCCGGTGGTGTGGCGGCCTAGACCGCCTTCATGATGACCGTGGCGTTGGTGCCGCCGAAGCCGAAGCTGTTGGAGAGGACGGCCTTCACCTTCCGCTCCTTGGCCTTGTGCGGCACCAGATCGACGCCCATGCACCCTTCCGACGGATTGTCGAGATTGAGGGTGGGCGGCACGATCTGGTCGCGCATGGCGAGGATGGAGAAGATCGCCTCCACCGCGCCCGCCGCGCCCAAGAGGTGGCCGATGGCCGACTTGGTGGACGACATGGATACGTTGCCGATAGCGTTGCCGAACAGGCGGCGCACGGCGCCCAGCTCGATCTCATCGCCCAGCGGCGTCGAGGTGCCGTGGGCGTTGATGTAATCGATGTCGTCCGGGCTCATGCCCGCGCGGCGCAGCGCCATTTCCATCGAGCGGTAGCCGCCCGAGCCGTCCTCGGCCGGAGCCGTGACGTGGTAGGCATCGCCCGTCAGGCCGTAGCCGACCACCTCGGCGTAGATCTTCGCGCCGCGCTTCTTGGCGTGCTCATACTCTTCCAGCACGAGGCAGCCCGCGCCTTCGCCCATCACGAAGCCGTCGCGGTCCTTGTCGTAGGGACGGGACGCCCGCTCCGGCTCCTCGTTGAAGGCGGTGGACAGGGCGCGCGCCTGCGAGAAACCGGCGATGCCCAGCGGGCAGATGGCCGATTCCGCGCCGCCCGCGACCATGATGTCCGCATCGTCCCACATGATGAGGCGAGCGGCATCGCCGATGGCGTGAGCGCCGGTGGAGCAGGCGGTGACGACCGCGTGGTTCGGGCCGCGCAGGCCGTACTTGATCGACACCTGGCCCGAGACCAGGTTGATGAGACGGCCATGCACGAAGTGCGGCGACACGCGACGCGGGCCGTTCTGGAACAGGTTCACCGATTCCTTCTCGATGCCCGGCAGACCGCCGATGCCCGAGCCGATGAGCGTGCCGGCCCTGAGGCTCATGGCCTCGTCCATGTCGGTGAGGCCGGCATCCTCGATGGCCTGACCAGCAGCATCGATGCCGTAAACGATGAAAGGATCGACCTGACGTTGGATCTTGTGATCCACCCGCTTGCCGGCATCAAAGGTCAGCCCCGAGCCATCGCCGCGCTTCACTTCGCAGGCGATGCGGCAGGCATAGTTGGTGGGATCGAAAATGGTGATCGGACCGGCACCCGACTTGGACGCCAGCAGATTGGACCAGGTGGTTTCGACACTGCCCCCCAGGGGGGTCACCATGCCCAATCCGGTCACGACGACACGACGCATGTCTCGGCCTCCTTCACTTACAAGTCCTGCCGGCAGAGCGCGCAGCCGGACCTTTAACATACGAGAACGGCCCCCCATGCATGGAGGGCCGTGAATCTCACTCCGTCACGGGCAAAAGAATACCCAAGAGGACGCTTACTGCGCGTTCGCCTGGATGTAGTCGATCGCGTCCTTGACGGTCAGGATCTTCTCGGCGGCGTCGTCCGGAATTTCAACCCCGAATTCCTCCTCAAACGCCATGACCAGCTCGACCGTATCGAGGCTGTCCGCGCCCAGATCGTCGATGAAGCTGGCGGTCTCGGTCACCTTGGCGGCATCAACGCCCAGGTGCTCGACAACGATCTTCTTCACGCGTTCGGCGATATCGCTCATCTCTCGTCCCTTATTCTTAACGAGGTTGTTCCGGCGGCAGGCACAAACTCCGTACCCGCCATTCGGGCTGGCACTAATCCGACGAAGGGCTTGTGACAAGCCCAAAAAGCGTCATCCCCATACCGATTTGAGTGTATAACGCTTTTAACTGCCAAAAGGCCTTAGGTAGTTTGCACCCGCCTCAGATCATGGCCATACCGCCGTTAACATGCAAGGTCTGGCCGGTGACGTACCCCGCCTCGCGGGAGGCAAGATAGACCACCGCCGCCGCCACATCCGCGCCTTCGCCCAGGCGACCGGCCGGAATTTTGCCCAGAAGATTGCCCTTCTGGTCGTCATTGAGGGCATCGGTCATCGGCGAGGCGATGAAGCCCGGCGCGACGCAGTTCACGGTGATGCCGCGGCTCGCCACTTCCTGCGCCAGCGACTTGGACATGCCGATGAGGCCCGCCTTGGAGGCGGCGTAGTTCACCTGGCCCGGATTGCCGGTGACGCCGACGATCGAGGTGATGTTGATGATGCGCCCGAACCGGGCCTTCATCATCGGCTTCACCGCCGCGCGGCTGATGCGGAAGGCGGCTTCCAGATTGACCTTCAGCACCTGCTCGAAATCCTCGTCCTTCATGCGGAGGATGAGGGTATCGCGGGTGATGCCGGCGTTGTTGATGACGATGTCGAGCCCGCCCAGCGCCTCGACGGCGGACGGCACCAGACGCTCAACCGCCTCGGCGTCGGACAGGTTGCACGGCAGGATGACCGGATCGTTCGGCAGCCGGGCCGCAACGGCCTCCAGCGCTTCCTTGCGGGTGCCGGAAAGGGCCACGCGCGCGCCCTGCGCCGCCAGGCTTTCCGCGATCGCGCTGCCAAGGCCGCCCGAAGCGCCCGTCACCAGGGCCCGCAGCCCGTCCAGATTGAACAACGACATTGATTCTCTCCCTGAGAATGGCCGCCCGCACCGTCCTGTCCCGGAAAGCGCGGGCCGGCCTCCTTATATCTGCTGCAATATACCGCCGAGATCAGAGGGTCTTGAGGAACGCCTCGACATCCTCCGGCGTCTCGATGGAAAGGGCGGTCACGTCGCGGTTGATCCGCTTGACGAGACCGGACAGCACCTTGCCCGCGCCGCACTCGACGAAGGTATCGACGCCGAGCCGCACCATCTCCTCGACGCTCTCGCGCCAGCGCACCGCGCCCGTCACCTGCTCGACCAGCAGGCGGCGGATATCCTCCGGCGCGGAGACAGGCGCGGCGGTGACGTTGGCGACCACCGGCACGAACGGGGCCTTGATGGCGGCCTGGGCCAAGGCTTCGGCCATCTTGTCGGCGGCCGGCTGCATCAGCGGGCAATGGAACGGCGCGGAGACCGGCAGCAGCAGCGCGCGCTTGGCGCCCCTGGCCTTGGCGATCTCGATGGCCCGCTCGACGGCGGCCTTGTGACCGGAGACCACCACCTGGCCCGGCGCGTTGTCGTTGGCGGCGGTGCAGACCTGCTCTCCCGCCGCCTCTGCCGCCACCGCCTGCGCGTCGGCCAGATCAAGGCCGAGGAGCGCCGCCATCGCGCCCTCGCCCACCGGCACGGCGGCCTGCATGGCCTGGCCGCGCAGCTTCAGGAGCCTCGCCGTCTCAGCAATCTCGAACGCGCCCGCGGCCGCCAGCGCCGAATACTCACCCAGGCTGTGGCCGGCCACATAGGCGGCCTTGTCGGCCAGGCTGACGCCGGCGTCCTTCTCCAGCACCCGCACGACGGCGAGCGAGACGGCCATGATCGCCGGCTGGGCGTTCTCGGTGAGGGTCAGCGCGTCGGCCGGCCCTTCCAGCATCAGGCGGCTGAGATTCTGATTCAGCGCCTCGTCCACCTCGCCGAAGACGTCCCGCGCGGTCTGGCTCGCCTCGCGCAACGCCTTGCCCATGCCCACGGCCTGACTGCCCTGTCCCGGAAATACGAATGCCCGCACCAAGTCCTGCACTCCCTGCAATGGTGTCCGTTGTGTCTTTAAGTTGTCATCGGGCTTATACGAAGGAGCAACGACCGGGCAAGGCTGGAAGCGTGGAAACCGAAACAGGCCGCATTGCGTTCATTGCGGTTGGTTGACCCTATTGTCGCCACGGCTTGGCGAACTTTTTACTTTGCCTGCGTGTGTCGAATGGTATGTTCACGCTTCAGCTTGGCCAAGGCTGGTGGTTTCAAGCCACCCCGGCCAACCAACTGGTAATAAAATTACGTGAGGCTGCAATGTTCCGAGTTTCGACCCTAGGATTGGCCCTGGCGCTGGCGACTGCCGCTCCGGTCACCATGGTTGCCGTTACCACCCCGGCCATGGCCGCTGATGCGCTGAGCCCGGCGGTCGGCAACCCGCTGAAGGAAGCCCAGGCCGCGGCCAAGAAGCGGCAGGCCTCGGTGGCTGTCGCCAAGATCAACGAGGCGCGCAAGGCCGCCAAGACCGACTTCGAGAAGACCACGGTCGCCAAGACTGCGGCCTACGTCTACACCGCCACCGGCCAGTACGCCAAAGCCGCGCAGGAGCTTGAGGCCATCGGCGGCACGCCGAACCAGCTCGCCCCGCTCTACTATCAGGCCGGCCAGTACCAGAAGGCCATTCAGGCCGCTTCCAAGTCGAACAGCGCCGACGTGCAGCTGATCGTCGCCCAGTCCTACGTGAAGCTGGGTCAGCACGCCCAGGCCGCCGCGGCCTACAAGAAGCTGATCGCCATTGGCGGCGCGAAGAAGCAGTATCTGGAGAACCTGGCGGGCGCCCAGTACCGCGCGGGCGACAAGGCGGGCTACCTGCAGACCGTCGAGAAGCTGATCCGCGTTGACCCGTCGCCGTCCAACTGGAAGGCCCTGCTGCACAACCTGAGCGATGAAGCCATGCCGACGGGCGCCAAGCTGGGCCTGTTCATGCTCATCAACGCCACCGGCAACCTCGATTCGGAAGCCGAATACAACGAGTTCGTGCAGCTGGCCGCCACCAACGGCGCGTCGACCCTGGCCCACCAGGCCCTGCAGGAAGCGGTGAAGGAAGGCGCCCTGCCGAAGGACGCCCGCACCCAGCGCACCGTTCAGGGCGTTGAGGCCCGCGCCAAGCAGGCCCAGGCCCAGGTGGCCAAGCTGGCCGCTTCCAAGACCCCGGCCGACCTGCTGACCGCCGGCAAGACCTACTACGGCATGGGCCAGTATGATGTGGCCGCCGCCACCTTCGCCAAGGCCGGCAACACGCCGGAGGCCCTGCTGCTGAAGGGCATCGCCCAGGTGCGCGCCGGCCAGGGCGCGGCCGCCAAGGCCACCCTCGCCCAGGTGAAGGGCAAGGGCTACGAGGACGTGGCGTCGCTGTGGTCGCTGTACTCCGCGACCAAGAAGTCGTCCTGATTTACGCTTGCGTTCCTGCCGCAACTGCGGCATGACACAAACCTCATGGCGGGGAGCCTTAGCCGGTTCCCCGCCATGTGTTTTTCCCGCAGCCAGCCGGAGGGGCGCCCGGATTGCCCGGCGCCAGCGATCGGCAACAGAGGAGAGCAGCACATGCCGTTTTACGAGCATGTCTTCCTGGCCCGCCAGGACCTTGCGACCGCTCAGGTCGATGGGATGGCCGACCAGTTCACCAAGATTATCGAGGCCGGTGGCGGCAAGGTCACCAAGACCGAATACTGGGGCCTCAAGACCATCGCCTACCGCATTCGCAAGAATCGCAAGGCCCATTACGTCATGTTCAACGTCGAGGCTCCGGCGACCGCCGTTGCCGAGCTGGAGCGCAACGTCGCTCTCAACGAAGACGTGCTTCGGTACATGACCATCCGCGTCGACGAGCTGGAAGCCGGCCCGTCGGCCATGATGCGTAAGCACGACCGCGAGCGCGGTGACCGTGGCGATCGCGGCGACCGTGGTGATCGCGGCGACCGTGGTGAGCGTGGCGAACGCGGCGAGCGCGGCGAACGCCGTGGTCCGCGGCACTAAGGAGGCCTTGAGCTATGGCAAAACCGTTTTTCCGTCGGCGCAAGAGCTGCCCCTTCTCGGGCAAGAACGCGCCCAAGATCGATTACAAGGACGTGCGTCTGCTGGGCGGCTTCGTGTCCGAGCGCGGCAAGATCGTCCCCTCGCGCATCACCGCGGTTTCGACCAAGAAGCAGCGTGAGCTGGCCCGGGCCATCAAGCGCGCCCGCCACATCGGCCTGCTGCCGTTCCTGGTCCAGTAAGGAGGCGCCCCCATGGAACTGATCCTTCTGGAACGGGTCGAAAAGCTCGGCACCATCGGCGATATCGTGTCGGTGAAGCCGGGTTTTGCCCGCAACTACCTGCTGCCGAAGCGCAAGGCGCTCCGCGCCACTGAAGAGAACAAGAAGCTCTTCGAGGCCCAGCGCGCCCAGATCGAGGCCGAGAACCAAAAGCGCCGCGAGGCCGCTGCTGAGCAGGCCACCAAGGTCACCGGCAAGTCGGTCGTCCTCATCCGCCAGGCCGGCAACACCGGCCTGCTCTACGGTTCGGTGTCGAGCCGCGACATCGCCGAGGCTCTCTCCGAGGTCTCCGGCGTCGCCATCGCCAAGAGCCAGGTTGTGCTCGATCGCCCGATCAAGGCCCTCGGCCTCTACACGGTGCGAATCGCGCTGCACGCCGAAGTGGTCGAGACCATCACGGTCAACGTCGCCCGCTCGGCTGACGAAGCCGAGCTTCAGGCCAAGGGCGTCGACGTGACCAAGGAAGTGGAAGAGGAGGAAGAAGCTCCGGTTGAGGCCACCGAGGCCGAAGCCGAGGCTCCCGCCGAAGCCACCGACACGGAAGAGACCAAAGCCTAAGCGCTTCTGTCCTTACGGTCCGAAAGAAACGCCGTCCGGTCCGCCGGGCGGCGTTTTTCGTTGGGCTGTTGCGCTAGGAGTCCACCTTACCCAGATCTGGTGCCCATCCATCCCTGGGCACGCAAGTACGGGGTTTACAAACGGATTCCCCGACACGACTATGTGGTGTGGATTAGATACTGTATTGGGAGCTGAGCTTGGCTCTTAACGAGCGAGGCATTGTGGCAGACGCCCTATATGCCACTTGCTGGGGATGCTTAATTGGCAGTGGTCTGGTTTGTGCCACCACGCAAGCCTCATACATGATCGGCCTCCCCTTTTTCGAAGCGATCTCATCGGCCGTAGTCGCCATAGAATTTACTGTTCTTTTCACCCTTGTGACCATGATCGTTGCATTTCCCATCACCCTGATATGCGGATATGCTCTTTCAATCGCAGAGTTGCGGCTGGGTACGCTTAACTCCGTTGCTTACGGCTGCACCGGCTTGGGAGTTGGATGGCTCCTTGCCACGTTGATGACGGGTGCCCACAGTCCAGATTATCTTCTGAAAGGCTATATCAAGGGATCGTCAGGGCCGGACGCTTTTCGCGACTACTTTAGCTGGCACATTTTTGTTCTGTGCATCTTCAATGGCGTAGCCGTCGCAGTTTTCTTTCACCGCTTCCAGACAGCACGGAAGGCGAAGGCAGAGACGGAGGAAGGCTAAGCCCCTTGCCCCTTTCCCCCGATGCGCCTGCCATGAATGGAACATTCGACGAACATCTGCCGTTTAATTTCCGGCTTTCGTCTCATTCGGCGAGGCGAGACGCTTGGGTTTCGGCGCGCAACCGTGTAGGTTCCTGAGTCCTTATGGCACTGGTATCCGTCTCCTCTCCGTCGTCGCAAGACGCCCTGGCAAGCGTCAGCCTTCCCCACAACCTGGAGGCTGAGCAGGCCCTGTTGGGCGCGATGCTCATCGACAACCGCCTCGTCGAGGACGTGCAGATCAAGCTGCGCCCCGAGCACTTCTTCGAGGAGCTGCACGGGCGCATCTACGCCGCCATCCTGCGGACGGTGGACCGCAACCTCGTCGCCAACCCGGTGACGCTGAAGCCTTTGTTCGAGAAGGACGAGGCCATGGCCGAGCTGGGCGGCCCGGCCTATCTCGCAACGCTCGCCGCCAACACTGCGGCGCTGTTCGGCGCGCGGGATTTCGCCCAGCAGATCTACGACTTCGCGGTGCTGCGCGAGCTGATTCGCGTTGGCCGCGCGATGGTCGAGCAGGCCATCGACATGAGCCGCGACCTCGACCCGCAGGGCCAGATCCAGGAGGCGGAAGTCGCCCTCTACAAGGTGGCGGAGCAGGGCGAAATCTCCGGCGGCATGAAGGAATTCCGCGACGCCACCCGCATCGCGGTGGAAATCGCCGAGAAGGCCTACAAGTCGGGCGGCCACCTGTCGGGCATCACCACGGGCCTCACCTCGCTCAACGAGAAGATGGGCGGCCTGCACCACTCGGACCTTATCATCCTCGCCGGACGCCCAGGCATGGGTAAGACGGCGCTGGCCACCAACATCGCCTTCGCCGCCGCCCAGCGGGCGCGGCTGGATGTGTCGCAGGGCATTCCGCTCGACAAGTCCTCCGGCGCGGCCGTTGCCTTCTTCAGCCTCGAAATGTCCGCCGACCAGCTGGCCACCCGTATTCTGGCCGAGGAAAGCGGCATCTCGGGCGAACTCCTTCGCATGGGCAAGATCAACGAGCAGCAGTTCCTGCGACTGGCCCGCGCCGCGCAGGAGCTGGAAGACCTGCCGCTCTATATCGACGACACGCCCGGCCTCACCATCGCCGCGCTCCGCACCCGCGCGCGCCGCATGAAGCGCCAGAAGGGCATCGGCCTCATCGTGGTCGACTACCTGCAGCTGCTCCAGGGCTCCGCCAAGGCGGGCGGCGACGGCAACCGCGTGCAGGAACTCTCCGAGATCACCCGAGGCTTGAAGACCCTCGCCAAGGAACTGAACGTTCCGGTGATCGCGCTCTCCCAGCTGTCGCGCCAGGTGGAAAACCGCGAGGACAAGCGGCCCCAGCTCTCCGACCTTCGCGAATCCGGCTCGATCGAGCAGGACGCCGATATCGTGCTGTTCGTCTACCGCGACGAATACTACCACGCACAGAAGAAGCCGGAGGAAGGCACCGACAAGTTCATCCAGTGGATGGAAAAGGGCGAGCGCATCCGCGGCCGCGCCGAGGTGATCGTCGCCAAGCAGCGTCACGGCGCAACCGGCATCGTCAATGTGCATTTCCACAAGGAAACCACCAAGTTCGCCGACCTGGCAGAGGAAGATCACCTGCCCGAGCAGTTTTAGGCGAACGCCTGTGTTTGGGAGGGGATCTACCCCCCTGCACCCCCATTCGTTTTCAAAGGGCCGCACCTGTCATCCGGGAAGCGGCCCTTTCTTTGCCCCCGCCAGAGTTGCACGCACCGGAAACGCGGACCCGATAAACGAAAGGGAGGGTGCCGAGAGGGGGAAGCCCCTCCTGCAAAAGGCAACTGTTTCCCCTGCAGCACGCAGCCGCCCACACGCCCATGCGTTCCCGCGGGTCAGAGGGCATGCCATGCATGCCGCATGGCCTGTGCCTCCGGAAAGGCATGGTCGCGCCATGACTGGAAAGCACCGGGCCGGAAAAAGGCTGCTCGCCACCCTGTCGATATGCGCTGCGGCAGTACTGACCACCAGCGCCGCGCCTGATCTCACCTCCCAGCTCTCACCCGAGACGCTGCGGTTGCTCGACCCCACCCGGCAGATGCGCCAGCTGTGCAGCGGCGCGGCCGGCCAAAAGGGCGAGGCCTTGCGGAGCCGGTTGCAGCTGGCGATGGCGGCGGCCCGCACGGCCGGCGCCCAGCAGACCGACGTGCCAGAAACAGAGGCGCTGCTGCCCCTCTGCTGCCGGGCCTCAGCACGGTGCACTACGCCATCACGACCAACAACCGCCAAGCGCAGCGGTATTTCAACCAGGGGCTGGCGCTGACCTATGGCTTCAATCATGCGGAGGCGATCCGCTACTTCCGCGCGGCGCAGCAGCTCGACCCCGGCTGCGCCATGTGCTGGTGGGGCGAGGCCTTCGCCCACGGCCCCAACATCAACGCGCCGATGGACCCAAACGTCAACGCCCGCGCCGTGGCCGTGGCGAAGTACGCGCAGACCTTGAAGGCGGGCGCCAGCCCCGCCGAGCAGGCGCTCATCGAGGCGATCGCCGCCCGCTACGCCCCCGACACGCCGCTGGATAAGCGGGCCGCGCTCGACCAGGCCTTCGCCACGCGGATGCTGGCCGCCGCGAAACGCTTCCCGCAGGATGACACCCTGGCCGTGCTTGCCGCCGAAGCGGTGATGGACACCCAGCCGTGGGACTACTGGGAGGCGGACAAGCGCACCCCCAAGGGCCGCGTTCCGGACGCCATCATGCTGGTGGAAACCGTGCTGGCGCGCGACCCCGACCACCCGCAGGCGGACCATCTTTACATCCACCTGATGGAGGCCTCGGACCACGCATCGAAGGCCGAGCGCTATGCCGATATCCTGGCAAGGCCGCTAGTGCCCGCCGCCGGACACCTCGTTCACATGCCGGGCCACCTCTACTACCGGATGGGCCGCTGGAAGGACGCCATGCGCGTCAATGTAAATGCCGCGGCCACCGACGAGGCGTTCCTCAAAACCTCGGACGAGGCCGGCCTCTACCGCTTCGGCTACTACCCCCACAACGTGCATTTCCTCGTCACCTCGGCGCAGATGGCCGGCGACATGCCAACCGCCATCGGGCAGGCCCGCAAGCTCTCGGCCATCCTCAGCACCGATGTCTCCGCCGCCATGCCGTGGGTACAGCCGGTCAACGCCGCGCCGTATCTCGCCTATGCCCAGTTCGCCGAACCTGACGACATCCTGGCCCTCCCCGCGCCCGATGCCCGCCTGCCCTACGTGACCGCCATGTGGCGCTACGCCCGCGCCGTCGCCTACGCCCAAACCAAAAACCGCGAAGGCGTGGCGGAGGAAGTGGCCGAAATCCGCCGCATCCGCGAAAACACGGATTTCAAGCCCATGACCGACCAGCTTGTTCCGGCACCAAGCCTGCTGCGGCTGGCGGAGACCGTCGCTGAAGCTCGCCTCGCCTACGCGCAGGAGAACTACCCGCAGGCCGTCGCCCTCTACCGCCAGGCGGCAGGCATTGAAGATGGCATCCGCTACATGGAGCCGCCCTTCTGGTACTACCCGGTGCGCCAGTCGCTGGGCGCCGCGCTCTACAAGGCGGGCGACCACGCAGGAGCGCAGCAGGCTTTCCTTGAAGCCCTCTCCCAGGCCCCCAACAATGGCTGGGCCCTCTACGGCCTGATGACCACCCAGCGCGCCCAGGGCGACGCCATAGGCGCGACGGCGACCGAAGCGGCTTTCCGCAATGCCTGGATGGGCGACCCGCGATGGCTGAGCATGGAGCGCCTGTAAGCCGGTTTTGTTTCGGCCATGTGTCGGAATATATTACGTTAACTTTATTCGTATTTTTCCCGTTTCGGGGTGCAACGGCGGAAATCTGCCAAACACGAAACTTGGCACGCGGCTTGCTCTTGTCCCGGCAAAGGGAGATCCGGTCTCCCCGTGACCTGAGAGAGAGCCATGAAGACACTGTTGAGCGTCGCCGCCATTGCGGCATCCCTCCTGAGCGCCGCGCCTGCGACCGCCACCGTTCTCGACTTTGAGAGCGTCGTTACCGAAGGGAGCGAGTTTATCCCTGACGGTTATGGCGATCTCAACTGGGATAATTTTGCAATCATCAACCGGAACGCACAGCCGGGCACGGGCTACGAAACCGGCGCCGTCTCCGGCGATTACTCCGCCTATAATAGCTGGGGTAACCCGGCCAGCATCACGGCGGCGACCGACACCTTCAGCTTTGAGGGCGCCTGGTTCACCTCCGCCTGGTTCAATAACAACACGCTTTTTATCGAAGGCTTTACGGACGGCGATGCCGTCGCCGATTATTCGGTAACGCTGACGCTGAACACCCTGACGCCGCAATTTCTCGACGTAAGCTGGACCGGCCTGCAACGGCTGAGCTTCCGCACGAGCAATTCCCAACTCGTCATGGACGACCTGCGGATCAGCAAGAGTTCCCCGGCCGAAGTTCCGGAGCCGCTGACCATCGGCCTGCTCGGCATGGGCCTGCTGGGCGTTGCCGGTGCGCGTCGCCGCAAGGGGTGAGGCGACGGGCTGTCTTTGCGCTTGTAACGAATGAAAAGGCGGCCTCCCGGGGCCGCCTTTTTGTTTCTCAGGAGGGTCGCGGACCCTCCTGAACCTCCCTTGAGTTTTTCAGGGCCGCGTTTCCGGTGCGAGCAATTCTGGCGGGGGATAAGGAAAGGGCCGCGCCCTTCTATCCAAGGACGCGGCCCTTTGAAACGAAAAGGGGGTCGCAGGGGGATTACAAATCCCCCTGCATAACAAACCATGATCCCTACTCCTCCGCGTCGGCCGTCACTTCGGTGCGCGGAAGGGCGGCAAGGGAGGGCGGCGCGGTGATGGGCGCATCGCCATCGAAGGTGAGGTCGCGACCGCGCCGGTCCGGCTGGCGCACGGCCTGCTCGGAGGGCTCCAACGCCACCAGCGGCTCGGCCTGACTTTCGAACTGGAGCTCGCCGAACTTGCGGGCCTGCGGCAGCACGTTGCGCTCAAGGCTGCCGACGAAACCGTTGTACTTCCTGACCACCGTATCGACGGCCTTGCCGAGGTCGGAGACGTGGTTGCCCATGACGCGCAGGCGGTTGTAGAGGTCCTTCCCCATCTGGCCGATCAGCTCGGCCTGCTCGGCCAGCTTTTCCTGCTGCCAGA
This sequence comes from Pedomonas mirosovicensis, assembly GCF_022569295.1. Classification (NCBI taxonomy): domain Bacteria; kingdom Pseudomonadati; phylum Pseudomonadota; class Alphaproteobacteria; order Sphingomonadales; family Pedomonadaceae; genus Pedomonas; species Pedomonas mirosovicensis. The sequence continues at coordinate 2,211,497 of NZ_JAKFIA010000001.1, forward strand.
CGTGGCTGACGGTGCGGGCGATGGCGATAAGGTTGGTGGGGGTGGCCAGCAGCACCCGGCGCTCGAAGGCGAAGTCCCACAGGTCCGGGTCCACTTCGAGCGCGGCGGTGACGAAATGCTCGCCGGGCACGAACATCACCACGAAATCCGCCGCCTTGCCGAACTGCCGCCAGTATTCCTTGCGGCCCAGCTGGTCCGCGTGGGTTTTGAGCGCCTTGGCGTGGGACAGCAGGTGGGCGTGGCGGGTGCCTTCGTCCGGCGCTTCGGCGGCGTCCAGAAACGCAACGAGGGAGGTCTTGGCATCCACGATCAGCTGGCGACCGCCAGGCAGGTTGATGATGGCATCGGGGCGCAGCGCGCCGTCCTCGCCTGTGTCCACATGCACTTCGGTCTGGAAGTCGACGTAAGCCGAGAGGCCCGCCATCTCCAGCACGTTGCGAAGCTGCTGCTCGCCCCAGCGGCCCCGCGCCTTGGGGCCGGACTTGAGCGCATGCACCAGCTTCTGCGTCTCCGCGCGCAGCTGGCCCTGATCGTTCAGCATGTGCTCGATCTGCTGCTTGAGGCTGCCATAGGCCTCAACGCGAGCCTTCTCCACCTCGCCCATGCCCTTCTCGTAGCGGGCGAGCGTGTCCTTCACCGGGTTCAGCAGCGCCTCAAGCTCGGCGCGGGTCTTGGCGAGGTCCGCCGACGAGCCCTCGCGGTGGCGCTTCATCGTCTCCTCGGCCATGCGCAGGAACTGCTGCTCGTTCTGCCGCAGCGCCGTCGCGGCCAGCGCCTCGAAATCCTTCTGCAACTGCCCGCGCACTTCCGTCAGCTGGGCGATCTGGGTGTTGATGGCCTGCTCCCGCTCCTGCGCCTGCGCCTCGATGGCGGCAAGGCGGGTTTGCAGCGCCATGCGCTCCTGCCGCTCGTGCTCCAGCGCATCGCGGGTGTCATCCATCTCCGTGGCGATCTCCTCGGCGCGGGCCTTGGCCGCCCGCTCCATCGCCTGCGCCTCGGCCAGACGGGCGCGGGCATCGGCGGCCTCACCTGCCAGCCGGTCCTTCTCGGCGCGGAGTGCATCCCGCTCCGCCCGAAGCGCCGCCAGTTCCGCCCGGAGAGCGGACATACCACGGCCCCACAGCAGCCAACCGGCCGCCAGCGCAAGGGCACCCCCAAAGAGTGCCAGAAGAGTCGATTCCAAGAACATACGCCGAACATAGGCGATATGATCGGGCCGTGAGAAGCCCCCAAAGCGCGCCTTATGGTCGAATGTTTCTAAGCCACTGCCGCAGTTTGGTTTTAAGGGTGAGCGTGCCTCCCCAAAACCGTTGAGTATATGAAACGGCCATCGTAGCCTCTCGAACGGGTGGAGCCGGGGGAAGGGAGATGCCTGTTATGCAGAACAACACGACGGATTCATTGGCGATTACCGACGGGGCACCCGAGGAGCAAGGCACCGTAAGCGGCTTAGAGCCCGCTGACGCCTGGCAGCGTTTCTGGGCGCGATCGTTCGATATTTATCTGTTTACTGTTGCAGGTGTTTTCCTGGTTGCCCAAACTCCGCAAGCCTGGCTAGAGCATGAAATATTCACGACTCTCGTCGGGCAGATCATTACTGATCTCCTGTTCCTCCCGATCGCTCTGTTCCTCGACGCGATCGTATATGCCTGTTTCGGCACAACGCCGGGCAAGGCGCTGGCGGGCCTTAAACTGCTAACGACGCACGGCGATAGGTTGACTCTCAGCCAAGTCATCCGCCGTAATCTCCAAATTTATATATTCGGTCTGGGGCTCGGGCTGCCAATTATTATGCTCTACTGCCTCTGGCAGCGATACAGCGAGTTGAGCGGCTGGCAGTTCACGCGATACGATACGGCTCTGGACACGCGTGTCTGGAGCACTGGTTCAGACTGGCGAATCTTCCTGGTCGCCGTTCCAACCATCGTGCTGCATTTTGTGTCCAATATGTAAAACCGGTTGGGCACCATGGGCCTTGTGGAGCGGCCCTAAGGGGCATTCCAATTATCCCGATAAGAAAGGGCCGCGCCCTCGGGGAAGGACACGGCCCTTTGTAACGAATAAAGGACGGGTAGGGGTCTTACTTCTCTTTGCCGATGGTTAAAGCAGCCGAGCCTGCGACAGGGATAGAGATAGCCCCCTTAGCTTCCAAGACCACGCGTGGCACTGCTCCGATCTTCTTCCCTGCTTCAAAAATTTTCTCGGAAATTGCGAGTAGGTCCGCGTCGGTGAAGGAGGTTGCGCCCGGTTGCAGGGTGACGGCCAGCGCGATGGACTTGTGGCCGTCCTCGACGCCGGGGCCTTCGAACACGTCGAACACCTCGACGGCGGTGATGGCCTGCTTGTCCGCGCCGCGCACGGCCTGCACCAGCTTGCCGGCTTCCACGTCGGCCTTCACCACGAAGGCAAAGTCGCGGGAGACGGGCATGAGGTCGGACGGCGCATACTTGGGCCGGGCGCGCTTGACCGATTTGGGCTGCGGAATGGCGTCGAGGTAGACCTCGACGGCGACCACCGTGCCCTTGATGTCGAGCGCCTTGGCGACCTTGGGGTGCAGCTCGCCGAAGTGGGCGAGCGGCTGGCGCGGATCGAGCCGCAGCGAGCCGGAGCGGCCGGGGTGGAACCAGGCGGGAGCGTCCGCCGTCGTCTGCACGCGGTCAACCGGTGCGCCTGCGGCTTCCAGAATGGCCAGCGCCTCGGCCTTGGCGTCGAACACGTCGAAGCCAGCAGCCTTCGCCTGCCAGTGGCGGGACTGCTTGTCGCCGGTGGCGACGAGCGCGAGGGTCGGCTTCTCGCCGTCCTTCAGGTAGCGCTTGCCCACCTCGAACAGGCGGATGGAAGTAGCGCCGCGCGCCTTGTTGCGGCCGCTCGCGGCGATGAGGCCGGGAAGCAAGCTGGGGCGCATGACGGCCATGTCCGCCGAGATCGGGTTATCCAGCGTGAACGCACCGCCGCCGAAGGGCTCGCTTTCTGCGGGGGCGATGAAGCTCCACGTGACCGCCTCCTGATAGCCGCGGGCAGCAGCGGCGCGGCGGGCGCGGCGCTGGCGCAGCTGCATGGGGGTGGCGGTGGGGCGGGCAACGCCTTCCGCGCGCGGCAGCGGGGTGGACGGGATCTGGTCGTAGCCGACGAGGCGGAGGACTTCCTCCACAATGTCGGCCGCGCCATCCACATCCTTGCGCCACGAGGGCACGCGGATGGTCCAGTTGTTGCCCTGTTTGGCTTCGACGGTGAAGCCGAGGCGGGTGAGCACCGCTTCCTGCTGGCTTTCCTCCACGGCAACGCCGCCCAGCGTCTCGGCGCGGGAAGGAGCATAGCTGACCGTCTTGTCGAAGGCCGGGATTTCGCCCGCCTTGGTGACGGTGGAGGCTTCGCCGCCGCACAGGTCCAGCACCATGGCGGTCGCCAGTTCCATGCCGGGCTCGATGAAGGCGGGGTCGATGCCGCGCTCGAAGCGGGCGCGGGCGTCGGAGGTGAGGCCGAGCTTGCGCCCCGTCACACCGATGCGGACCGGATCGAAGGCGGCGCACTCGATCACCACGTCCGTGGTGGTCTCGGTGCAGCCGGACTCCTCCCCGCCCATGATACCGCCAAGGCCGTGCGCCTTCGCATCGTCGGCGATGACGACCATGGTCTCATCGAGCGTGTAGGTCTTGCCGTTGAGCGCCAGCAGTTCCTCGCCCGGCTTGCCCTTGCGGGCGGTAAGGCCCCCGGTGAGCTTGGCCAGGTCATAGACGTGGAGCGGGCGGCCCCGGTCGATCATAATGTACTGGGTGATGTCGACGAGTGCCGAGATGGGGCGCAGGCCGATGGCGTTCAGGCGGCGGGCCAGCCATTCGGGCGACGGGCCGTTTTTCACACCCCGCACGAGGCGGCCGAGGAACACCGGGCAGCCTTCCGCATCTTCCACGCGGATGGGCACCGGGTTCTCGAACGTAGCAGCCACCGGTTCGACGGCGGGCGTCTTGAGGGTGCCGAGGCCAGCGGCAGCGAGGTCGCGGGCGACGCCGGCAACGCCAAGGCAGTCCTGCCGGTTGGGGGTGATGGCGATCTCGATAACCGGGTCGTTGAGGCCCAGCCACTCGACGTAAGACGTGCCGACCGGCGCGTCCTGGGGCAGGTCGAGAATGCCGTCGCTCTCTTCCGACAGTTCCAGCTCGCGCCCCGAGCACATCATGCCCCGGCTCTCGACGCCGCGAATGGCGGAGATTTTCAGCGTAACATCCAGCCCCGGCACATAAGCGCCCGGCGGGCCGAACACGGCCTTCATGCCCGCGCGCGCGTTGGGCGCACCGCAGACGACCTGCACGGGTTCGCCCGCGCCGATGTCCACCTTGCAGACACGCAGCTTGTCCGCGTTCGGGTGCTTTTCGGCTTCCAAAATGTGGGCGATGGTGAACGGGGCCAGCTTGTCCGCCGGGTTCTCGACGCCTTCCACTTCCAGCCCCAGCCGCACGAGGGCGGTGGTGATCTCTTCCAGCGTTGCGGTGGTGTCGAGGTGGTCTTTCAGCCACGAAAGGGTGAATTTCATGCGCCCACTCCTCCCGAGAGCGTCGGGACGTCAAGGAAACTGAAGCCGTAGTGCTTGAGCCAGCGAAGGTCTGCGTCGAAGAAGGCGCGCAGGTCGGTCATGCCGTACTTGAGCATGGCCAGGCGGTCGATGCCGCAGCCGAAGGCGAAGCCCTGCCACTCGGCGGGATCGAGGCCGCAGTATTCCAGCACGCGGTTGTTGACCATGCCGCACCCTAAAATTTCCAGCCAGTCGCTGCCCTCGCCCACCTTCAGCTCGCCATTGCCCCACTGGCACTGCACGTCCACCTCGGCCGAAGGCTCGGTGAACGGGAAGTAGCTGGGGCGCAGCCGCATGGTGACGTTATCGACCTCGAAGAAGGCCTTCACGAAGGTCTCCAGCGTCCACTTGAGGTGGCCCATGTGGATGCCCTTGCCGATCACCAGCCCTTCCACCTGATGGAACATGGGGGGTGTGGGTGGCGTCCGAATCCGAACGGTAGACCCGGCCCGGCGCGATGACGCGGATGATGTCCTGCGTGCCGTCCGCCTTCAGCTTGCCGGATTTCAGCGCCTCGGCCACATCGACCATGGTGCGGACCTGCACCGGCGAGGTGTGGGTGCGGAGCACCAGCCGCTCGCCCGTCTCGTCCTCCGGGAAGTAGAAGGTGTCGTGCATGGCGCGGGCCGGATGCTCCGGCGGAATGTTGAGCGCGGTGAAATTGTGCCAGTCGGTCTCGATCTCCGGGCCTTCCGCCACGGAGAAGCCGAGGTCAGCGAAGATCTCGGTCAGCTCGTCCATCACCTGCGAGATCGGGTGGATGGAGCCCTTGGGGCTTGCTGGCGGCATGAGGGTCACATCGCTGCGCTCGGCGGCAAGCCTCGCGTTCAGCGCCGCTTCCTCCAGCGCCGCCTTGCGATCGCTGAGCAGGTTCGTCACCCGCTCGCGCAGGCCGTTGAATAGCGGGCCCTGCACCTGCCGCTCTTCCGGGCTGAGTTTGCCCAGCGTTTTCAAAAGCGCGGTGACGCTGCCCGACTTGCCGAGCGCCCTGACCCGCACATCCTCAATCTCCTGAAGCGTCGCGGCCGCGCCAATGGCCGCCGTCAACTCCGCTTCCAATGCTGCAATATCGGTCATCGAATTCCTGCCGAAGCGATGGGGTTCGAACCCGAGCGCGCTATGCCGCCCGTCGAAGCGCCCTCCATAAGGCAAAAAGCCGCCAGAGCGCAAACATACTGGCAAGGCTATGGGGTAAATGTTTAGCATTCGCAGGGGGATCTATAATCCCCCTGCACCCCCTGTTCGTATTGGGGCGTACCCGGTCAAACCCGTGTGCGACCCTTTAACCTTCAGATTGAATACGGCCGCGCCCCACATCACACGCACGGCCCTATGAACCCAAGGGGTGTGGGGATGAGTCTTTGGTTGGTCGCACTTTCTTAACCGCAGGGCATTCGCCCTGCTCGAAAGCTGCTCCGAGACCCCACGAAGAGCCCGCCGCAGGCGGCCCGAAGGGCATGAAGAAGCCTCAGAAACACAAAAGGGGCCCCGCGAGGGACCCCTTCTGCGTATCCGGTATGACCGAAAGGCTTAGGCCAGAGCGGCCTGGGCCTTCTGAACCAGAGCCTTGAAGCTCTCCGGCTCGCGGACGGCGATGTCGGCCAGGACCTTGCGATCCAGTTCGATGCCGGCCTTGTTCAGGCCGTTGATGAACTGACCATAGGTGAAGCCGAGTTCGCGGCAGCCAGCGTTGATGCGCTGGATCCACAGAGCGCGGAAGTTGCGCTTCTTGGCCTTGCGGTCGCGGTAGGCGTACTGGCCAGCCTTTTCGACGGCCTGACGAGCGACCTTGATGGTATTCTTGCGACGGCCGTAATAGCCCTTCGCCTGTTCCAGAACCCGCTTGTGGCGAGCGCGGGCGGTAACGCCCCTCTTAACACGTGCCATGTCAGATCTCCTTCGCTGGCCTTATGCGAGCCCGTAGGGCGCCCACTTCTTGATCGTGCGCGCGTTCGCGTCCGAAATGATCGCGGTGCCGCGATCTCTGACGGATCTGCTTGGGCGTGCGCTTGATCATGCCGTGGCGCTTGCCGACCTGGCCGTGCTTGATCTTTCCCGAAGCGGTCATCTTGAAGCGCTTCTTGACGCCGCTCTTTGTCTTCAGCTTGGGCATTTTGCCTACCTCCTTATGCGGCCACGAAAACCGCTTAGGTTCGCATTACGGATCGCCACGGCAGCCCATATGAGCCGGGCGGTCCCACTCGAAGGTTGCGGCTATACACGCGAGGCCGGGCAATGGCAAGGCCAAGCCGCCCCCGGCGCTGCCTTTTCTCGCAAGCCGCCGACCTTATCCTTAACGGCGGCGCTGGCCGCCACGCATGGGCGGGCGCGGCCCCATGGGCGCGCCGGAATCCTTGTGGCGGTAGATCAGGCGGCCCTTCTCCAGATCATAGGGGGACATCTCGACGGTCACCCGGTCTCCGGCGAGGGTCTTGATCCGGTTCTTCTTCATCTTGCCTGCCGTATAGGCAATGATGATGTGACCGGATTCAAGCTGCACCCGAAACCGGGCATCCGGCAGAACCTCCAGCACAACGCCCTCGAAGGGGATCATTTCTTCCTTGGCCATGGCCGGACTCTCCTTTCACTCCTAACGCCTCACAGCCGAAAATTCGCCGCCGTGGAAACGCACGGCGACGGCGGGAGCCCCGATCCGCCTTGAGCGGACCGGAACTCCCGGGCTCTTGAATGCCGCATTCTTCAGGCCGCAGCCGACGCTGGAGCCGACGTTGAAGCCGGCCAGGGAGGCTGCCCGAAAATGCGCCAAGGCGGACGACCCAAGGCCATTCGCTTGGGACCACCCGCTTGCGCGAAGGCCAGACAGGGCTGGCCAACTGCACCTCGGAAGGCCGGATACCTGCCTTCCGCGCCCCCGGCCAGGCTCGGCCAGCCGGGGACCATGTTCCAGGGAGCCGCTCTTAGTCGGCCGCCTGCAAATTCACAGCGGACGACTTGCGCGAGCGCGGGTCCGTCTGCACCTCGAAGGACAGCTTCTGCCCTTCCACCAGGCTCCTCATGCCGGCCCGCTCGACAGCGGTGGCGTGAACGAACACGTCGTTGCCGCCCTCTTCCGGCTGAATGAAACCGTAACCTTTGGTACCATTATACCACTTAACGGTGCCGATAATCATAAGTCGTCCTTTCAAAAGAAGCTCGAAAACAGAAACGAGGCTTGAGAGCGCAACAACGCGACGCAGTAAGGTCAGCCAGAATCAAGGAAGAGATAAAGCGACCCCACACCCAACCAAGCTGGGCGCGACGGAAGAAACCAATCTGGGCCAAGCAACCAGCACTCTGGCTATGCCTGTCAAATGCGGCATTAGCAAGACAATACCGCGCGCCCGCCGGCCCGGCCGCAGCGGCAAATCCCTGATATCAGATCCATGCCAGACGAAGGGCCGCGCGCTCAGCCGTCTTCCTCGCCAAGCGGCTGGCCGTAGCTGAATTCAACGACCGCGCCATCGGGATCATAAACGCCGCAATAGGTGCCGACGGGAGAAGGTTCCTGCCGGACCGGCCAGGCGAGCCGCCCATCCCGCGCCGCCCGCGCGGCGATGGCCTCCACCTCCCTGCGGCTGTCGACCGCGATGCCGATATGGCTGAAATCCTGCGGCGGCTGCTCCCGCCCCTGCCCGCCGGGCAGAAGCACGATCACGAAGCGGTGGTCCTGTCCCTTGGCCGCCATCCACACTACGCGCGCGCCGTTCTTCCCGGTCGGGCGCTCGTGGGCGACATGAAGGCCGCAATAGTCCCGGTAGAAGGCGAGGCTCGCCTCAAGGTCGCGGACATGCAGCGCCACATGGGTGAGCTTTTTGGCCATGGGCCTAATGTAAGGCGGCCCGGCCGCCACACCAACCCACGGCCCGCAGGGATCAAGCCCGGCGGCTACTTGACCGCATAGCCGAGGATGGCCTCCAGCATCCGGGGATCGCCGCAGGCGATGACCTTGCCGTCGCTGCTGGCGGTGAGCGGATGGCCCTGCCAATCCCGCATCACGCCGCCCGCGCCCTCGACCACCGGCACCAGCGCGGCAAAGTCGTAAAGCTTCAGGTTGGATTCGATCACCATGTCGATGAAGCCGGAGGCAAGCAGGCCGTAGTTGTAGCAGTCCCCGCCCCAGACGGTGGCGCGGGCCTGTTTGCGGAAGGTCTCGAACACGGCCAGCTCATCGGGGTTCAGAAGCTCGGGCGCGGTCGTTGCCAGCACCGCCGAGGACAGGCCATCGCAGGACCGCGTGGTGGTGGGCGCGTTGTTGAACCAGGTGATCTGGCCCTTCACGCCGATCCAGCGGTCCCCGGTGATCGGCTGATCGATGATGCCGACGACCGGCAGCCCCTGATACAGCAGCGCAATCAGCGTGCCGAAGATGGGCCGGCCGGTCATGAAGGACTTGGTGCCGTCGATGGGGTCGATCACCCACACCCAGTCCGCCCCTTCCCGCTCGTTGCCGTATTCCTCCCCGATGATGCCATCCTCGGGGCGGTGCTGGTTGATGAGCGCCCGCATGGCGGCCTCGGCCTCCCGATCCGCCACGGTGACCGGCGAGGCATCGGCCTTGATGTCGATATCAATGGGCGCGCGGAAATACCGGCGCAGCACCGGCCGGGCGGCATCCGCCAGCGAAACGGCGAAATCAACAATGTCCTGCGGCACCAAAACGATGGGGTCTGACACGCTTCTCCGCCCTTCCCTTGCCGGTAAAATATATCGACCCTCTATTCATGCCAGAGCCGCAACCGTCAAGTATGGCGGGCGAAACACAGGGCGGGGCGCGAATTACAGGACTTTTTGCAGAGGGGCTCTTTGTTTTTGTGCGTCTCCGCGCACGAGGCCCCTCCTGCACCTCCCATTTTTTCATCGGGACGTGCGTGGGGCGAAGGGCGCGGCCCTATCCTGATCATATAGAAAGGGCCGCATCCTCCATGAAGGACACGGCCCTTTGAAATGATCGGGGTGCAGGGGTCCGAGACCCCTGCAAACATCCCTTTAAAACCCCAACCTTACGCCTCGCCGAACACGCGGGCAAAGATGGTGTCCACGTGCTTCAGGTGGTAGCCGAGGTCGAACAGCTCTTCCAGCTGAGCGGTGGAGAGCTTTTCGGTGACGGTGGCGTCTTCCTTCAGAAGGTCGAGCAGCTGGAGCTGGCCGTCGGACTCCCACACCTTCATGGCGTTGCGCTGGACGAGGCGGTAGGCGTCCTCCCGGCTGACGCCCGCTTGCGTCAACGCCAGCAGCACGCGCTGGGAGTGGACGAGGCCGCCCATCTTGTTGAGGTTCTTGAGCATCCGCTCAGGGTAGACCACCAGCTTGTCGATGACGCCGGTGAGACGGGCGAGCGCGAAGTCGAGGGTAATGGTGGCATCCGGGCCAATGTAGCGCTCGACGGACGAGTGGGAGATGTCCCGCTCGTGCCACAGGGCGACGTTCTCCATCGCCGGGAAGGCGTAGGAGCGCACCATGCGGGCAAGGCCGGTGAGGTTCTCGGTCAAGACCGGGTTGCGCTTGTGCGGCATGGCCGACGAGCCCTTCTGGCCGGGGGAGAAATACTCCTCCGCTTCCAGAACTTCCGTGCGCTGGAGGTGGCGCACTTCAACCGCGACGCGCTCGATGGACGAGGCGATGACGGCGAGCGTTGCAAAGAACATGGCGTGGCGGTCGCGCGGGATGACCTGGGTGGAGACGGGCTCCGGCTCCAGGCCCAGCGCCTTGGCGACGTGTTCCTCAACCCGCGGGTCGATGTTGGCGAAGGTGCCGACGGCGCCGGAAATGGCGCAGGTGGCCACTTCCTTGCGGGCGGCCAGCAGGCGCTCCTTGCAGCGGGAGAACTCGGCATAGGCCTCGGCCATCTTGAGGCCGAAGGTGACGGGCTCGGCATGGATGCCGTGCGAGCGGCCGATGCAGGGCGTCATCTTGTATTCAAAGGCGCGGCGCTTGATGGCGGCCAGCAGCGCGTCGAGATCGGCCAGCAGGATATCGGCGGCGCGGACCAACTGGACGTTGAGGCAGGTGTCCAGCACGTCGGACGAGGTCATGCCCTGGTGGACGAAGCGGGCCTCGGGGCCGACATATTCGGCCAGCGAGGTGAGGAAGGCGATGACGTCGTGCTTCACCTCGCGCTCGATCTCGTCGATGCGCTCGATATCGAAGTTGCCGCGCTCCCACACCGCCTTGGCGGCCTCCTTCGGGATGACGCCCAGCTCGGCCAGCGCATCGCAGGCGTGGGCTTCGATCTCGAACCAGATGCGGAACCGCGATTCCGGCTCCCACAGCTTGGTCATTTCAGGACGCGCATAGCGAGGGATCATGGCAACTCTCTTCGGCAATAGCGGGAAAAACTCGCGCGCTGCCTATCAGAGGCGGGCGCTGTCGGCAAGCCGACAGCGCCCCAGTGCCGCCTGCGCTACGGGCGCGGCTGGGGGAAGAGACTGCGATAGGGTGCCGCCTCCTCCACCGCGCGGGCGAAGGACGGCCGCGCAAGCAGACGATCGGCATAGGCCGCGAGGTTGGGGAACCCGGCCCGGAAAGGTTCGAGCAGATCGGCATAGCGCAGGCTGGGCGCGGCGGCGCAGTCCGCCAGGCTGAAGGCCTCCCCCGCCGCCCAGGTGCGCCCTTCCATGTGACGATCGAGGATCGCATAGGCCTCGCGCAGCTTCTGCCGGGCCAGCTCGACACCGTGGGGGTCAGACTGCTCGGGCGGCAGACGACGGTCGAACGCGATCTTCTGGAGCACCAGGGCAATGTAGTTGTCGAACGTGCGGTCCCACAGCCGGACCTCCAGCGCGGCCTCCGCATCCTCCGGAATGAGCGGGACCGGCCCCGGATAATGGCGCTGGAGATATTCGATGATGATGCTGCTCTCCGGCACGAAATGGCCGCGGGCGCGATCTTCCAGCACCGGCATCTTGCCGTTCGGCCGGATGGCGAGGAACCCCGCGCGGGACTGCTCGTCCGCCAGATCGACCAGCCGGGCCTCGAACGGCGTTGCGTTCTCGTAGAGGGCGATAAGCACCTTCTGCCCGAACAGGGCGAAGGGGTGGGAATGGAAAATCAGAGACATGGGATCACCTAGCGATTGATAACCCGGCCTGCCGACGCGCGGCGCAGGCGCACGACCCTGCCCGCTCAAACCAGTTGTAAAATGCAACCGGTTGAACCGTAGGCAGACCGGTGCGATGTTGCAACCAGTTTTTCGTGAGATGCATCCGTGACCCCAGAGCCGCGCTCCCACTGCCCGATCAACCTGACGCTGGAGATTCTGGGCGACCGGTGGAGCCTGATTATTCTGCGCGACATCATGTTCGCCGGGCGGCGGCATTTTCGGGAACTGCTGACGAAATCAGAGGAAGGAATTTCCTCCAACATCCTGGCCGACCGGCTGAAGATGCTGGCGGAACAGGGCCTCATTACCAAGGCGGACGACCCCGGCCACAAGCAGAAGGCCATCTACAGCCTGACGGAGAAGGCGATCACGCTGCTGCCGGTGCTCGTGCATCTGGCCGCGTGGGGCACGCGCAACCTGCCGACGAGCCCGGAGCGGGGCATCCGCGTGCGGGTGCTGGAGGAAGGCGGCCCGCCCTTGTGGGACCGGTTCATGGACGAGCTGCGCGCCGAGCATCTGGGCATGCCGATGAAGCAAGGGGGTGAGAAAACCCCCTCCGTTCGGGAGACGCTGCGGGCCGCCTATGAAGCGGCCATGGCGAAGCGGCAGGCCGGGCAGGCGAAATAACGAAAAGGGGCGGATGAAACCGCCCCTTTCCCCTGCCATACGCCCTGTGGCGCCAGCCTAGGCCGCGCCGCGGACCGGCTCGGCCTGGTCCTGCGCCTCGTCCAGCGCGCGGAAGCTGCCCATCACGTGGCGGGTCCAGTGGCCGATATCGCAGGAGATAACCCGCTCGTAGAGCGCCCGCATCCGCTGGCGCTGTTCCTCGGGCGGCATGGCCAGCGCGTCGTCGATGGCCCGATCCATGATGTTGAGGCTGTAGGGGTTGGTGAGCACTGCCTCGTGCAGCTCGGCGGCGACGCCGGTGAACTCCGAGAGGACAAGCACGCCGTCCTTGCCTTCATGTGCCGCCACATATTCCTTGGCGACAAGGTTGAGGCCGTCGCGCAGCGGCGTCACCCAGCAGATGTCGGCGGCGCGGTAGTAGCACACCACCTCCTCGAACGGCATGCCGCGGGTGGAGAGCACGATGGGCGTCCACCCCAGCCTGCCGAAGCGCCCGTTGATGCGCCCGACGGCCTGCTCGATCTTGTCCTGCGCTTCCTGGTAAACCTGCATGCCGCGCGCCGCCGCAACGGAGGTGACCATGAGCTTGACCTTGCCGATCAGCTCCGGCCGGCGCTCCAGCAGCCGCTCGAAGGTGGCAAGCATCTCGAACGTGCCCTTGGTGTAATCCACCCGGCCGACGGAGAGGATGAGCTTCTGGCCCGAGAATTCCTCGCGGATCTTCGCCACCGTGTCCTTCGCCTTGGCGGTGGCGAGGTGGCTGTGGATAAGCTGCGGATTGGTGCCGATGGGGAAGGCATCGATCATCACCCGCCGCTCCCCCACCCGCACGTGGGTTGGCGTCGTCGGCTCGGTGAGCGCGGTGCCCTTATCGCCCGGCACGGACGGCGCGGGCGCGTTCGCCACCTCGGCGCCGGGGCGCAGCGCCTCGACGGTCGCCGCGAAGTTGCGAGCATAGCGCGGCACGTGGAAGCCGACGAGATCGCAGGCCAGCAGGCTGTCGAGAATTTCATCCCGCCACGGCAGGATGGCGAAGATGTCCGGCGAGGGGAACGGCGTGTGGTGGAAAAAGGCAACCCGCGCGTTGGGGCGCATCTGCCGCACGAAATGCGGCACCAGCCACAGGTTGTAATCGTGCACCCAGATGATGGCGTCGTCGTCCGCCTCCTCGCACGCGGCCTCGGCGAACAGCCGGTTGACCTCGCGGAACACCTGCCAGTCGCACCGCTCCGTGTTGAACATGGTGGGGAAGGAGTGAAGGATCGGCCACAGCGCCTCCTTGGAGGTGATGTGGTAGAACTGGCTGATCTGCTCGCGGCTGAGCGGCAGACGCGCCACATCATAGGTGCCGTAGCTGTCCTCGATGGTGATGCGGCGCTCGAAGTCCGCCTCGCCCGGCTGCGGCGCGCTTTTCCACGCAACCCACGTGCCCTTGCGGACCTGCCCGAAGAAACCCTTGAGCGTGGGGACGATGCCGTTGGGGCTCTTGTTCTCGCGGTAGACGACGCGGCCCTCGACCACCTCTTCCTCATAGGGTTGGCGATGGTAGACGATCACCAGTGAACTCATTCATTCACTCCTTTCAGTCCAGAATTGGGCCAGCGCCTCAAGGACACCGGCGGCCCCAGGCCTTGCGGCCTTGTGAACATGGGCCATGTCGCGCACGGCCGCGGCGAGCCGGGGCTCGCTGTTGGAAACGGCGACACCGCGAAGGCCGGTCTCGAACATGGAGAGGTCATTCAGCGTATCCCCCGCCACCAGCACGCGGCTTGGGGACCAGCCGAGCGCCTCGATGGTGCGCAGGAGCGTCGGCCCCTTCTGCACGCCTTGCGGCAGCACGTCGAAAAAGCGGTTGTCGGAAATCAGCCCGTCGAAGCCGTGGCGCTCCACCGTGCGGCGGGCGGCTTCGGCCTTGTCGCCTTCCCTGTAAAAGTAGGAGACGCGGCGGCCCTCCACATCCGGCTGGGGTTCAAGACCATCATGATCCGCCAGCAGCCGCGCGATGCGGCCCGGCGCGTCATGGCTCCAGCGCCCGTCGATCCAGTTCTCCACCGGCGCGATGGGCGCGAACCCGGTGCCGCTGACCGCCGTGGTGCCCACGTTGGCGATGACGTGATCCGGCCAGAAGCCCAGCCGCTCCTCGCACAGCTGGCGGATGAAGGAGAGGCCGCGCCCGGTGACGAACACCAGCGCCACGTCGCGCCGTCGCTCGGCCAGCCAGCCGTAAAGGGCGGCGCGATCCGCGTCGCTACCGCCAAGAAAAGTTCCGTCCAGATCCGTTGCCAGAGCGATACGCACCGCGCCCCTTCTCCTCTTTCCTTGAAAACCGGGCCGGAAACCGGGCAAAGCGCCGGCCGATCCGCCAAGGGATACGGCCCGCCGGACAGGGGCAGGAAACCACCCGCAAAGTCATCCCGGCCCGAGCAATAAAAATACCAATAATCAACCCGCGCAATACGAGCCGATACGCACAATCCTCAATGTGCCGGAAGGATTCTGCGGTTAATATTAATTTATTTTCCGATGAGAGATCATGAGCCGACGCGCTTGCGTTGGGCCCAGACAATACAGGTCTCACCGCCCCACGGCCGGAGGATTAACATTTCCTCTACCTGAAAATCAACCCTTGGCGGGCAGATATGTCTTTGGTGATGCCACATGTTATTGCGGGCGAAGCATTTTCGCGGCCGATTTTTCCTGCCGGCGCGGCCGGGGACCGCCAGGAAAAATTCGCCTGATGCAAACAGACGGCTTCGGTTTCCCTTGCCTGGGGCGCTGAGTTGAGTATAGTGCGCGCCGCTTCCAGGCACTTGCTGGCAACAGCTTGCGGAGAGGTGGCCGAGTGGTCGAAGGCGCTCGCCTGGAAAGTGAGTATACGGCAAAACCGTATCGCGGGTTCGAATCCCGCCCTCTCCGCCATTCCATCCCACGGTTCCAGAACTTCAAGGCATCCCAGGGCTTCCGGCCACGGCCGACGGGGTTTCCCGCCAGCCGCTAGAGTGTCGCCACCAGAAGCTCCTCCGCATTGCGCGGCGGGCGAAGACCATCCGGCCTGTCCGCGAAATAACGCCGGGCAAGATCATCCGCCGAGATGTGCCGCGCCTGCCCGAAGCCGGCTTCCTGGGCGAGGGCCAGGATCTCGAGCGGCGTGAAGAAGCTGAGAAAAGGCGTCCCGCTTGCGCGCGCGCCCTTCTCCGCCATTTCCAGGCCGGGGCGCACGTCGGGATCGGCCAACTCCAGCGGGACCAGGAATGTCACGGCGAGCATGGACCCTGGGGCGAGCGAGGCGACCTGACGCAAGGTGGCCGCGTTCGCCTCCCGGCTGAGGTACATGCTGACGCCCGTGGAGACCACGATTGCCGGCTTACTGGCATCGAAGCCGGCCGCCACAAGCTCTTCCCGCCAGGATCCGCCCGCCTCGAAATCGACCGGCACGAAGCGCAGCCAATCCGGCGCGCCGAAGCCAAGCTCATTCAGACGGCGGCGCTTCCAGGCCTGGGGGCCGGGCTGATCCACCTCGAACACCGTGAGACAGGAGGCAATCTCGCCCCTCCGCTGCGCGAAGCTGTCGAGGCCAGCGCCAAGAATGACATATTGGCTCAGGCCGCGACCGGCCTGCTCCACCACCAGATCCTCGATGAAGCGCGCACGCGCCACGATGGAGGCGCGGAAGGGCCGGGTGAACTGCGGGTCCATGTCCCCGCGCTGGCGCCAGTCCTCGCCCGGCGCCAGCAGCCGAAGGCCGATTTCATCCTCCAGCACATGGGGAGGCGCGTCCGCCTGAACATGCAGGGCGCGCCACAAGGCAACCCGCGCTGCCGTGCTGTCCGGCGCCGCATCCTGCCCGTCGTCCATGGCCCCGCTCACTTGCTCGCCTTTGCCGGCGCCTGCAGCCGCCAGAGACGCCCGTCAGGATCACGGACGGTCATCTCCCGCGTTCCCCAGTGGGTATCCTCAAAAGGCGTCACCACATCGACGATGGCCTCGGGCTGGAACGCTTCCGCATCGGCCACCTTGAGCACCAGATGCGCCTCGGGCTTCTGGCTTGCCGGAACCTCCGCGATGAAGAGGTAGGGCCCATCGCCGTTGCGGAGCTGACCCGAGTTGTGATCGGTCTCGAACTCGAGCACAAAACCCAGCGACTGGAAGAACTTGGCCGCCTTGCCCCAGTTGTGGGTCGTCAGGAACACGGCCTCTATGCCTTCGGTTTTCATGTCACTTCCCCTTCCCTGACGACCGCCGCTCAGGCTGGCGCGCATCGAGGTATTCGCGCAAGGCATCCGCAACCAGCGCCGAGAGAGACAGCTCGGCTTCGATCGCGTGATGCTTGACCCGCCTGATCAGGCTGGCCGGCAGGTACACATTGAACTGTTTGACGTCTTCATTGGCCATGAACACTAGTATGCTAGCATGTTAGCAGGAGTCAACCGGGCGCGGGAACAACACCCTGGACCCGCGGCACCCTGTCAAAAAGAGATGAAAACGATCGCAGACGGGCAGCAATGGACGAAAACACAGGGCGTATATTCTTCCTGCTGCATCAAATATTCTATAGGATCGTCCCTGCTCATCAAGCTGTCGTTATTGCGTGGTGTTCCACCCGTTCTTGCCTTGAGCAGCCGTTCAACGGAACAGCCATGAGAACCCATACCGCACCACATTACGGCAATTTGCCGATTTTAAGCGTCAGCGAGAGTTTTTCGAACCTGACAACATTTCTGGAAGAGCAGTTCCGGGCGCGCCTCGCGGCCAACCCCTCCCTCAGTCTCGATGAATACGGCATTTTGACAAGGGTCGAGGACGGCAGCGACAAGGACGTCATCTTCGGGAAGAACGAAATCGTTCAAGTTGATGAGGAGTTCTATGCCACCATCAACACCGTCTCCCTAAAGAACGACAAGCCTTGGGCGTTTGTGGGCGAGGACTGGTTCAGGGCCTGTTGGATGATCCGGGGCGGCGTGGCCCAGGACCTGATACCCAATGGAACGGTGCGCGTGCCATCCTGGGTAACGCCCTCCACGCTGACGATACGGCCGGGCTATGTGGACTTCGAATTACAGCCGGACAGCTACGTTAAGGTTGAGCGCCTTCAAGCCAACGGGCCAATGATGTGGGTGTCCATTGCCTTGAGCCGCCGGGCGCTACAGCGCGCCCTCGGCGAAATGGACTCAACCATTCCCTGCGATCTGGACCACTACATCTACCGGGAAAATTCCCTGCTCTTGCTCCGCAGATCGCCGATCTCCTCGGCCGGGATGAAAATTCTTCTCTCGCTTTTTGACGCGCCATTGACCGGCAAGCTGCGCGTGAAATTCCTGAGAAGCCAAATCCTGTCTCTGCTTTATGTTGCCCTTGGCAGCGATTGGGATAACGAAAACCCGCACGGGCCGCCCAGCGCCGACTATAAAAAGATCGTCGAAGGCGCGGAGATGCTGAGGATTGCCGCGAAATCCAGCCAATTCAACATCGCGGAGATCGCACGGCAGCTGGGCATGAGCCGCAGCTACTTCGACAAGAGCTTCCGCCTGATCTATGGCACGACGTCGGCCAAGTACCTGCTCGATGAAAAAATGAAATACGCGGCCGAGCTCATCATCAAAGGCGACATGCCGATCAAAGAAATCGCCGACCATCTCGGCTATGGCACCCACTCCACGCTCACCCGCGCCTTCCATAAATGGTATGGGACCAATCCTTTGAAATACCGGCAAGGCCACATTTTCAGGGAATCTCCGTCAAGGCACTAACGGCCGCGCCGGCACCCCCCCTCTCCCACCCCGCGCCGAGTCTCGTGAGAAACCAGGGCTCCTTGAGCGCCCTGGCCGCCAAAGCCGAAGCATCGCGCCGCCAAAACCCGCGGTTTTCCGCGCCTCGCCGCCCGCACGGCGGCGGCAAGGCGTGCCAAATTCGCGCCCATGCGGTCACACTGATGCAGCCTCGCAACACAGCCCGCAAATGGGACGGATTGCGCCCAGGGTCCAATTGCCCTGCGGGCGCAGACCGCTAGAAGGCCCGAGCCTTGTTCTTTTTCCGTAAGGCGCATTTTTTCCATTTCGCAATTTTTCAAAATCTGGAGGTTTTGTATGAACCGCGTCCAATTTGCTGCGGCTGTTTTCGCACTCGCCAGCGCCGCCACCCCTGCGGCGGCGGCGGATTTTACCGGGCCGCGCGCCGAAGGCCGCCTCGGCTGGACCGATGTTTCAACCGACGAGGTGGACGACGACGGCCTGACCTACGGCGTGGGCATTGGCTACGACTACACCTTCGGCCAATCCATCGTGGTGGGCGCCGAGGCCAATTTCGACTGGATCGATGTTGACGGCTGCGCCACCCGCGCCGGCGGCGTTCTCGCCTGCTTCGACACTAAGCGCGACATCAGCGTGGCCGTGCGCGCCGGCTACAAGGTGCTGGAGAACACGCTGGTCTACGCCAAGGGCGGCTACGCCAACGGCCGCGTTCGCGGCGAGTTCACGCAAGGCGGCACGACGACGGGCGACACGCAGAACGGCGACGGCTTCGTGGTGGGCGGCGGCGCAGAGCAGGCCCTCGGCCCCAACCTCTACGCCAAGCTGGAATACGCCTACAGCAACTACGAGGCAGGCGTTGACCGCCACCAGATTCTGCTCGGTGTCGGCTTCCGCTTCTCCGGCCTTGGCTTCTGAGCCGCCCGAAAATTGCTTATCAACCTCGGTGACCCGGCGCTGCGCCGGGTCATTTTTTTGCCGGCGCCGTTGCGCCGTGCCGGCAGGAGCGAACGGACGGGCTGCCACCGGCAAACCCGGCCGAAAAACCAAAGAATAAACCAATTAAAACTCGCAAAAACTAAATTGGTTCCATGGACCTTGCAAAAAATCCGGCGACGGCAATTCCCGATGGAAGCGTTGAAAGTTCAAGGCTATGAGCATTTATCGACAGCCAAGTTGTGATTAGCGGAGCGATTGCTTGAGCGCTTCCCCTTCGACCGACGCCGGAGACGAGATTTTCGTCGGCAGCAGCGAGATGGCGCGCCTGATGCGCGCCTACGACTGGGCGTCAACGCCGCTCGGCCCTCCGGCGCAGTGGCCCGAAGCCCTGAAGGCGGCCGTACAGCTCATCCTGGAGTCCCGGTTCCTTATCGGCATGGGCTGGGGGCCGGACGTAACCTTTCTCTACAACGACGCCTACTGCTCCGCGCTGGGAGCCAAGCATCCCGAGGCGCTGGGCAAGCCGATGCGCGAGGTGTGGAGCGAAATCTGGCCGCACATCGGCCCCCAGGTGCGGGCGGTTTACGAGCAGGGCACCGCCATCTTCCAGCGGGCCGCCCAGCTGATGATGGAGCGCCACGGGTTTCAGGAGGAAACCTACTACACCTATTCCTACAGCCCGCTTCTGGGCGACAGCAACGCGGTGGAAGGCTTTCTGATCGTCGCGGTGGACGAGACGGAGCGCGTCATCAACGAGCGCCGCCTGGCAACCCTGCGCGAGTTGTCCGCCAGCCTTTCCCTGACCGACAGCCGCGCAGGCGTCCTGCGGGCGATCGAGGACAGGCTGCCCGCCAACGCCCAGGATCTGATCTTCAGCCTGGTTTACCTGTTCAACGAGGACGGATCGGCCACCCGCGCCTGCGCCACGGGGTTCGAGCGGGAGCATCCGCTCGCGCCGGAAACCCTGGCCCCGGACGCCACCGGCCCGTGGGCTCTCGGGCGCCCCCGGCAGGCCGGCGCCGTGGACATCGTGGACATCTCCAGCCTGCCGGACCGGCCCGCCGGGCCATGGAGCATACCCCCGAGCAAGGCCGCCATCGTGCCGCTTGCCGGACAGGGCACGGACCACCCCGTCGGCGCGATCATCGTAGGTCTCAACCCCGTGCGCCCGCTGGACGACGGCTATCTCGACTTCCTGAAGCTGCTGGCCGGCCAGATCACCTCAAGCCTCGCCAGCGCCGAGGCCTACGAGGCCGAGCGCCAGCGCGCCATGACCCTGGCCGAGGCGGTGCGCCTGCGCCAGAAGGCGGCCGAGGCCCTGCGCCGGGCCAACGAACAGCTGACCTCGGAAGTCAAGCAGCGCACCCAGGAGCGGGACCGGCTGCGCCAGCTGTTCGACCAGGCCCCCAGCTTCATGTGCCTGCTGAGCGGCAAGGACCTGGTGTTCGAACTGGCCAACCAGACCTACCTGAAGCTGGTGGGCCGCAATGTCATCGGCCTGCCGCTCCGGCAGGCGCTGCCCGAAGCGACGACCCAGGGCTATTTCGACATTCTCGACCACGTCTACCAGACCGGCGAGCCATTCGTGGGCCGGAGCATGCCCTTCAGGCTACAGCGCACGCCGGGCGGGCCGCTGGAAGAACGGTTCATCAACGTAATCTATCAGCCGGTCAGGGAGCCGGACGGCTCGATTTCGCGCATCTTCGTGGAAGGCTACGATGTCACCGAGCAGAAGCTCGCCGAGGAGGCGCTGCAGCGGCTGAACGAGACGCTGGAACAGCGGGTGGCCCAGCGCACCGACGAACTGAGCGTGGCACTGGAGCGGCTGCAACGGGAATCGGAGGAGCGGGCCGCCGCCGAGGCCGCCCTGCGCCATGCCCAGAAGATCGAGGCGCTGGGCAAGCTGACCGGCGGCATCGCCCACGACTTCAACAACCTGCTGCAGGTGATCTCGGGCAACCTCCAGCTGCTCGCCAAGGACATCGCCGGCAACGAGCGGGCGCAGCGGCGCGTGGCCAGCGCGCTGGCAGGCGTGGCGCGGGGCGCGAAGCTCGCCTCGCAACTGCTGGCCTACGGCCGCCGCCAGGCGCTGGCGCCCAAGGTCATCAACATCGGCCGGCTCATCCTGAACATGGAGGACATACTGCGCCGGGCGCTGGGCGAGGAAATCGATATCGAGACGGTGATAACCGGCGGCCTGTGGAACACGCTGGTGGACCCAAGCCAGATCGAGAACGCCATCCTCAATCTCGCCATCAACGCCCGCGACGCCATGAACGGACCGGGCCGCCTGACCATCGAGGCGCACAACGCCGTCCTCGACGAGACCTACACCTGCCACTACGAAGACGTGAAGGCTGGCCAGTATGTGATGATCGCCGTTGCCGACACCGGCTGCGGCATCGCGCCCGACGTGCTTGACCATGTGTTCGAGCCGTTCTTCAGCACCAAGCCGGAGGGACAGGGCACGGGCCTCGGCCTTGCCATGGTGCATGGCTTCGTGCGCCAGTCGGGCGGGCACGTGAAGATCGACAGCACGCCCGGCGAAGGCACCACGGTGCGGATCTACCTGCCCCGAACCCTCCAGAGCGAGGACATGCTGGCGGACGCCAATGCCGCGCCCGTGCGCGGCGGCACCGAGACCATCCTGATGGTGGAGGACGACGAGGAGGTGCGGGAGACCACCGTCTCCCTGCTGGCGGACCTCGGCTACCGGGTGCTGAAGACCAAGGACGCCCAGAGCGCCCTCACCGTCATCGAGAGCGGCGTGCATATCGACCTCCTGTTCACCGACGTGGTGATGCCCGGCCCCCTCCGCAGCCCGGAGCTGGCCCGCAAGGCGCGGGAGCGGCTGCCGCACCTGGCCGTGCTGTTCACCTCCGGCTACACGCAGGACACCATCGTTCATGACGGCCGGCTGGACCCAGGGGTCGAGCTGCTCTCCAAGCCCTATACCCGCGAGGCGCTGGCGCAGAAAATCCGCCAGGTGCTGAACGCCCATGCCCCGCTGCGCCCGGCAGCGCGCCAGGCCCGCGCCGCCCCCTGCCAGAACGCCGAGGCGCGTCCCGTCATGACGGTGCTGCTGGTGGAAGACGAAGGGCTCATCCGCACCTGGACGGCGGAGATGCTTGCCGAACTCGGCCACAGGGTCATCGAGGCGGGCACCGCGGAGGATGCGCTCCAGGCGCTGGAGACGGCCGACATCGACCTGATGCTGACCGACGTCGGCTTGCCCACCGCCTCCGGTATCGAACTGGCGCTGACGGCGCGCCAGCAGCGCCCGGACCTGCCCATCCTGTTCTCCAGCGGCGGCGACGCCGTGCCCGCCAGCGTGGGGCTGACCCCCTGCATCACCCTGCTCAAGCCCTATACGGCGGACGAACTGGCCCGCGCGCTGGCCGACACCCTGCGGCAGCACGGCCTTGCCATGGCGACGGAAGCCGGGGTTTGATTGCTTCGGGGTTTTAAGGTGCTTGCAGAGGAGCCCCGTGCGCGGAGGCGCACAAACGAAGGCCCTCCCTGCAAAGGCCCCCTTCCCTAAGAAACGAACCTACCCCGCGACGAAGCGGGTTTCGGCCAGGTCGATATCGCGGATGAGCTTGCGCCCCACCTCCTCGGAGACCTGGCGGGCGCGGATGAGGCGGAACAGCTCCTCCCGCTCGGCGCGCAGGGCGGCCAGGCGCAGCTCGCGTTCCACCTGCTCCACGGTGCGGGTGCGCTCCGCCGCCTCGCCCGACTGCTGGCGGCCATCGACGCGGTTGCGGTAGATATCCATCAGCTGGGCGGCGACATCGGCATAGAGGTCCGCATGGGGGCCGCCCGCGCTGAGGGCGTGCTGGCGCTTCTCGATGGCCCGGATGGCGGCCTCCGCCGCCACGGCCCGCGCCCGCGCCACCTCCTCGTGACGGGAGGGCTCGGGCGGCAATTCCAGCCCCTTCAGCAGGATGGGCAGGCCGATGCTGGCCGCCAGCAGCGACACGATGATGACGCCGGCGGCGAGGAACACGGCCACATCCCGCGCCGGGAAGGGCGTGCCATCGAGCAGGAACAGCGGCAGGGTCATGACGCCGGCAAGGGTGATCGCACCGCGCACGCCGGCCAGCGACATGACGGCCACCAGCCGCCAGCCGGGGGCCTTGGGCACCGCCTGCCCGTGCGCCCCGGCCCCATGACGGCGGCGGAAGATGGTGAAGCGCAGCGACGCCCACACCCAGCCGAAGCGCAGCGCCGCCAGCACCACGTTGATGGCGACCACGTAGACCGCCAGCCACCACACATGGCCGCGCCCCACATCGCGCACCGCCTCGGCCGCGCTGCTGGCGATGCCGGGAAGCTGCTCGCCCAAGAGCACGAAGATGATGCCGTTGACGGTGAACTGCACCGTATCCCACACGGCGGTGCGACGGACGCGGGTGACCGCCAGCGCCTGGCCGCTGATCTCGACGTAGCTCATGGTGATGCCCGCCGCCACCGCCGCCAGGATGCCCGAGGCGTGGACGTGCTCCGCCGCCAGATAGGCCCCGAAGGGGATGAGCAGGCTGATGAGGATTTGCGAGCCGCTTTCCTCGCCGATGCGGCGGGAAACCCAGAACTTGGCGAAGGTGATGGCCCAGGTGACGCCGACGCCGATGGCGATGCCGCCGAAGGCCAGCCACAGGAAGGTGCCCGCCGCCTGGGTGAGCGAGAAGCTGCCGGTGAGCGCCGCCGCCACGGCAAAGCGCATGCACACCAGGCCCGAGGCGTCGTTGAGCAGGGACTCGCCCTCCAGAATATGCATGACCCGCGACGGAATGGGCACGCGCGCCGCAATGGCGGAGACGGCGATGGGATCGGTGGGCGAGAGGATGGCCGCCAGCGCGAAGGCCACCGGCAGCGGCATCGAGGGGATCATCCAGTGGATGAAATAGCCCATGCCGATGACGGTGAAGATGACGAGGCCGAGCGCCAGTTCGAGAATGGTGCCCTTGTCATGAAACAGCCCCTCTTTCGGGATGCGCCAGCCATCGAGGAACAGGAGCGGCGGCAGGAGAAGGAGGAAGAAGATTTCCGGGTTGAGGTGGATGGCCTCGCCGGTGAAGGCCGCAACGGCCGCGCCGAGGGCGATCTGCACCAGCGGCAGCGGCAACGGAATGGGAGAAACCCGCGCAAGGATGCCGCTGATAACCACCGCCAGCAACAACACCAAGGAAATGGAAATGGGTTCCATGCCTGTTCCCGAACACCACGACGCCAAATCATGCCTCCGGCCGCATTCCGCGCCGATTCGAGACAAGCGAGCATAACCGGGGAATCATGTCCTTCGCCAGCGCACCACGGCCAAACTGTAAAACTTTTCGCCGGACCGGGACCTGGCGGTGGCGCGGCCGGGAAGTTTCGCCCGCACACTGGCCGGGCCGTCTCCGCCTGATCTCCTGCCTGATCTCCTGCCTGATCTCCTGCCTGATTTGGGTGCCGGTGGTTGAGGGTCGTTGCTTCGTGTCGGCGGGTCAGGGTTGTCGGGGCTGGGGCTGATGGGGATTTTTTCGGGATGAGGCTTGCCGTCGCAAGCGCTTGTGGTGGCTGTGGGCCAACTGCCCATTGTCCGGAGACTTGAGAAGATACGCGTACCGACCCTCAACCATTGAAACCGGCCGATAAGGATGGCCCGATGGCCACCCAACCCTGAACACATGATCCGACCTTCATACGCGATCCGGCGCGCCTGTGGCCGCCTGTGGCGGTCCTTGTCCGAACGTGTTGGCGAGCCCTCCATGCCGAGCGTGTGACGCGATCACCACCCGGCCGCAATGCCGGGTGCCCCTTGAGAACAAGGCGCCCCTGGGCGGGGAAAATACGCCCCCGTTTGCGATGACATCTGTGCCCCCGAAGGCGCACGCCCCACGATGCCACCTGCCCAAAGCGTCAGTGTAAGATCCCCGTGATCCCGACACGGGGCCTGCCATGCAACCAAACGCCACCCGACTCATCGCGACAAGGGAAAGATAGGTTTATACCTATTCAATGTCAAGCATATTCCTATTTGAAATGCCGTTTTCCTATTTGCGGCCGGCAGGGGGCGAAGGGGCCTGGATGCCAGTCGCAGGCCCGTCACTGAACAGATGTAAAATTAAAATATTGTGATTACTTAACAGCGCCAAAACCATCGCTCGATGGCATAGAGTATATCGTATATTACGTGTCTGCCCAAAATATTCGAGCCGCGCGGATTGCGCCTGGATCACGAATGTCTATAATCGCGATCACTTCAGACCTGCGAATTTATTTGTTTCTTTCTTTCCCAGCCCCGCATGTTTTCTGCCATGCGGGGCTTTTCCATTGTGGAAAAAACCGGCCAGCGCTGCGCCCGCCCCTTGGGCACAAACGAGCCGCCGCCCGCATTTCCTGCGGGCAGCGGCGCCTGATGCGGCGTCGAGGGCCCGGCCTAGCGAAGCCGGCCGCGACGGAAGAAGTTCACGATCGCCAGCAGGATGATCGCGCCGACGAAGGAGATCAGCAAAGCGCCGACGGAGAAGTTGCCCGATGTGATCGGCGAGACCCCCAGCAAGGGCGACAGCAGCAAGCCCGCCAGAAGCGCGCCGACGATACCGACGATCACGTTGAGGATGACGCCCTGCTGGGCGTCCGTTCCCATAACCTTGCTGGCGAGCCAGCCCAGAATTCCACCGATAATGATGATCAGCAGCCACGTCATAATACAGGTCTCCCTTGCCTTGCCGGCACAACGCCGGCGTTCCGGTCCAGACCGTGTAATGAGCGAAACGCATTGACTTAGCAGCCGTTCCCGCCCCCGGTTGGCCCCCGGCCCACCAGGCCGGGCGGCAGGAACCGGCCTCCCACCCCTTCGTTGAACCGGGAGGGACAAGGGAAGATCCCCGGCAGCGCCCCACCCGCGCCCGGCCCGAGGCGCCCCCTCACGGCGACACGCTCTTCCCGGCCCCATTTCTCCTGAACACGCGAAGCAGGCACCCCTCATGAGCGGCAACAAACACCCCAAGTCCACGCCCGAAAACCGGCCGACGCCGGACGATCTGGAACGCAACCCCGGCATCGGCCAATCCAAGGGCACCTTCGCCACCGGCGAGGACCCGGAGAGCATCGAAGGCGTGAACACCTATGAAGGCGACACGGAAAACGAGGCCACCGGCCTTGGCGGTGTGACGCCCAAGACGGAACGCCAGAACAAGTAGGCGCCGCCGCGCCGGTTTCTCATCTCCAGCGGCAGGGCCTGGAGGGCTTCGGGCGTGACCCGCGCCCCGTGGACGAGCCGATCAACCCCCCTCCCCGGACGCGGGCGTGCCGGGCGGCGCTTCGGCGCCCGTAAGCCGATCAAGATTGGCGATCAGGCGCGCGAGCAGGGCGATGAACAGCCTGGCCTCCTCGTCCGTGAAGCCGCGCAGCGCCTCCTGATTCCCATGGAGCAAGGTGGCAATCGCGTCCGGCAGGCGCGCCTGCGCCACCGGCGTCAATGTGATGCGGCGGCTGCGCCCATCGGCCGGATCAGGCGCGCGCTGTATCAGCCCGTCCCGCTCCATGCGGGCGAGCATCTGCGCCATCGGCGGTTGCTCGACCCTGGCGAAGCGGGCGAGGTCACGCTGCGTGCTGGCCCGGCCATCCTGAAGCGCGACCAGCACAGGCAGATGCCCAACGCCAAAGCCAAGCGGCTTGAGCCGCGCCTCGCTGAGACGGGCGAAGCCGCGCGCCGCAAGGCCGATCAGGTGCCCAGGCGTGGAGAGTACATCCAGATCCATCGCATTTCATCCCTTGCGTCCGCCGCCGCGTTAATGCATACGCGGATATGTAAATACATATCAGCATATATATTCAAGCCCAACTGAACGCAACACCATCATACGAGGAGAGCCCCGGTGGATGACGATATCAAGATCCTTGAGCACATCTACGATCGCTTCAACGCGCGGGACATAGACGGCGTGATGGCCGCGCTGACCGAGGATGTCGCCTGGGCCAACGGCATGGAGGGCGGCTACGTTCATGGCCGCGAGGCCGTGCGCGCCTACTGGACGCGCCAGTGGGCCATGGTCCGTCCGCGCGTCGAGCCCCTGAACTTTCAGCGAACCGCCGATGGCGCGATCGTTGCGGAGGTTCGGCAGTCCGTTTTCGATCTCGAAGGCCAACCGCTTCAGGGGCAGACGCACGGGCTTAAGGACAAGACGGTCGGGCACGTTTTCCGTTTTCGGAACGGCAAGGTGGCGCGCTTCGACATTCAGGAGATCGCCCCGGCCAGCATCAGCGCATAGGCGCGGCCCGAAATACGCATGGGAACTCCCAAGGGGGCCCGAGACCCCCTTGGCTCCTTTGCGTGTGCGCCTTCGCGCATGAGGGGGACAAGCCCCCGCCTCTTTCCTTGCAGCCCGCCCCTCAGCTCATCTGGCGCAGGATCGGCCGGATGCGATCCAGCAGTTCGGCCGAAATGTTCGGCTGGCGCATGCGGCACACCCGCTCCAGCGCCATCTTCAGCCCCTCCGGCAGGGCACTGTCAGGCCTTTCCGTCGCCACGGTAAGCAATGCGTGCGCGAGATCCAGCAGCTCGCTGTCCTGGCCGGATGCGCGCTGCGAAGCCTGCGAAAAGTTGTGGCCATCCACCGTCATGATCCTTCCCCCCGTATTGCAACGCCCAATCTTGCGCCACTCAGGCACGGCAGTCGGTTCCTGTACCGGAACGGTTTTCCGGCCCAGAGGTTCCCCAGGCGGTTGAAGAGCGAGCGGTTGAACGGATGCGCGACCGCCCTCCCCGGCCAGCCCCCGATCGGGATTCGATGCGCCAGACTTAAAGGTGCCGGGCTTCATAGTCGGTGCAGGACAGCCCGAACTGGGCCAGCCCCTCCTCCAGATAATCGGGCAGCATGGGCATGCCCATCAGGTATTCCGCCGTCGACGTGGTATGCCGGGCGGTCAGCGCCTCGGTCCGCAGCCGCTCCCAGTTGTCGGCCGTGTCATCGCCGCGCCCCAGCCAGGCCAGCGCCACCAGATCGATCTTCTCGTCATCGTTGAGCGAGTCGATGATGTCGGCCAGCTCCACCTGCGAGGGATCGTCGGTGTGGTCCTCCAGCACCGACGACATGGCATCATCGCTGGCATTGGAGCCGGGATCGGGAATGGTAACCACATCCTTGCCCATGTATTCCCGCGCCTTGACGATGATGAAACAAACCGTCTCGGGGGAAACCATCGTTGCAGGACGATCCGCCATAACCCTGTGCTCCCTTACCTGCGCCGCCACCCGGCAGACGGCGGCCCTGCCCTCAATCAACGCGCAAGCAGCTTGACCGATGCACGCCAGCAGAAGGGCAGGCTTAAAAAAGGAAGAAGGGGAAGGCGAAAAACGAACAGGGGGACACGATGGATCTCGCGTCCCCCTGATCGGTTAAAATCGCGCCCATGCGGCAACGGGGAGAGGATGCATGGGCGCTTCAGACCACCGGCGCGGCCCCGCCTGGACAGAAGCAGGAGGCCGCCGCCTGCGGCGTGAGGTCAGTTGGCTCAGGCGGCCTTGGTGGTCGCCGCGTTCTTCTTGCGGGCCGCCGCGATCTTCTCCTCGGCCAGGCGGTCCGCCACCGTGGCGGTGGAGAGGCCCTCCTTGTCGGCC
This sequence comes from Pedomonas mirosovicensis, assembly GCF_022569295.1. Classification (NCBI taxonomy): domain Bacteria; kingdom Pseudomonadati; phylum Pseudomonadota; class Alphaproteobacteria; order Sphingomonadales; family Pedomonadaceae; genus Pedomonas; species Pedomonas mirosovicensis. The sequence continues at coordinate 2,240,083 of NZ_JAKFIA010000001.1, forward strand.
TGGGCGAAGATACCCGCCAGCCGCGCGCCGATGGCCTCCACCTTGGCGATGACCACGGGCTCCTCGAACTGGTTCAGGATCTCATGCGACACGGCGATGATGCCGCCCGCGTTGATGACATAATCCGGCGCGTAGAGAATGCCGCGCTGGCGGATGCGCTCGCCGTCCTCGGCGGTCGCCAGCTGGTTGTTGGCCGCGCCGGCAACGATGGAGACGTTGAGCTTGGCGATGGTCTCGGCGGTCAGCACCGCGCCCAGCGCACAGGGGGCCAGCACGTCCGCCTCGACCGACAGGATCTCGCCAAGGCCAACCGCCTTCGCGCCCCACGCCTCGACCGCGGCCTGAACCCGGTCCTGCGCGATGTCGGTGACGATGAGCTTGGCGCCGTCCTTGTGCAGCATGGCGCACAGGTGGCGGCCGACATTGCCCAGGCCCTGCACCGCAACGGTGAGGCCCTCAAGCGAGTCCTTGCCCAGCTTGTGGCGCACCGAGGCCTTGATGCCGGAGTAGACGCCAAGCGCGGTGTAGGGGCTCGGGTCGCCGCCCTTGCCCGGCTCGGTGCTGAGGCCGCTGACGTGCGGGGTTTCCTGACGGATGACCAGCATGTCGGCAACGCTGGTGCCCACGTCCTCCGCCGTGATGTAGCGGCCGCCCAGGCTGTGGATCGCCCGGCCGAAGGCGCGCAGCAGCGCCTGGCGGTCATAGCTGCCTTCCGGCGCGATAATCACCGACTTGCCGCCGCCCAGCGGCAGATCGGCCATGGCGTTCTTGTGGGACATGCCCTTGGAAAGTCGAAGCGCATCGCGGATCGCCTCTTCATCGCTGGCATAACGCCACATGCGGCAACCGCCGGCCGCCGGGCCAAGCGCGGTTGAGTGAAGGGCGATGATCGCCTTGAGACCGGTCTCGGCATCCTGAACGAACACGACCTGTTCATGATTGCTGAAATCCGCGGCGGAGAAGACCGTCATTGATGCACTCCAATATGGGTTTGGCACGCTGGCGCCGGACGGTGAAGCGTCCTCCCCGACGCCATGGCGCCGCCCGGCTCTTCCAGCGCAGCCATAATAGGCTCAGGCCCGGTTGAATTCCATTTCGATGTCTGTTGTCCGGTGGACATAAAAAGCATAGTTTCTTCTCACCCGCGCAAGAAAAAGAAGATTCTATGCCCGAGAAACTGGACGCCATCGACAGGCGCATTCTCCACATCCTGCAGGAGGACGGCAGCCTCTCGGTCGCGCAGGTGGCCGAGCACGTCGGCCTCTCCCACGCCCCCTGCTGGCGGCGCATCCAGCGGCTGGAGAAATCCGGCGCGATCAAGAAGCGCATCGCCGTGCTCGACCGCGAGGAAGTGGGCTTCGACGCCATGGTGTTCGTGCTGGTGAAGCTCTCCGCCCAGGGCCGCGCCCAGGTGGCCGAATTCGCCGACGCCGTGCAGCGCTTCGCGGAAGTGCAGGACTGCCACGTGTTGCTGGGCGACGTGGACTTCATCCTCCGCATCGTCACCCGCGACATCAAGGCCTACGAGCGCTTCTTCTACAACCACCTCTCCAAGCTGCCCGGCATCCAGGAAATCCGATCCTCCATGGTGCTGACGGAGGTGAAACAAAGCTACAGCCTGCCGATTTTGACGGAGGGGTGAGCGGGGCGCCTCCCTCAGCAAGACCGTGCCCGATTCCTTCAACGCCGCAGGAGATCAACGCCCGGTTTGAAAACGCCCACGATCTCACAGTCTATGCTTTGCGGCGATTCTGTGGGCCTTTCTTTCTACCGAGACAGATACTCGCTGCACCGCCCATCCCAGCAGCAAGCAGCATAAATGTCGCGGGCTCTGCGACGGTTCTGTGAGCAACGAGCCGAATGTTGTCTATATAGCCTCCGGCGCTATCCAGTATTCCCCCAGATCGAAAGGCAATAGAGAATTCGTCTCCGACCCCGGCCCCTTGAAAAGATACCGTTCTTTCGGTCCACACTGTATCAAATAAAGGAACTGGCTCTGGACTTGGCTGTCCAGGCTCGGGCTCAGGTACAAAAAAGCCACTTTCGGATACTTGGTCTACTAAAACTTCAATATTTGCACGCCTTACATAAATCTCCACTTTGTTGCTACTCTCTTCAACGCCCGGCTGAGGCGAGTATGCATAAGTAAGCTCGAAAGTCACCTCTACTCCGGACCCCCCAAGCTCAAGCAAAATCTGGTTTGGCGCATCGTTCTGATTGTCAATCTGGATATAATGAGGAGGAGATAGCGGCGACCCTCCCGTCATACGATTATGAACAATAGCAGAACCATTCAAAGTAAGACCGAATGGCTGGCTGCCAGGAGCTTCGTTTGGAAAAACGCTATGCACTCCGATATCAATCGTATCAAAGCCAGAATAATATATGAGAGTCGGATTATGAATGGATGCATAAGCATCCCATGGCAACATTGACGCGGAAACGAAAACACACCGCGATATCCATTTATTAAGCATATGAGCCTCCCTATCGGACAATTCGATTAACGACAGCGACCCAATGCAAGATTTTTTAGTTCGTCATTTCTAACGCCGACGGCAAAAGCAAATCCCAGGCCAACAATCCCTGAAACCAAGAGGCCCAAAGACGCCGGTTCTGGCACCTGCCGGGCGGCGATTAAGACGGTGGTCGGCAAGAGCGACGGTCTATTTTCCTCAGTCAGGAAGACAGCCTCATCCAAGGGATCATTATCCACGTTCTCAAAAAAACCTTGGGCACCCGTGAAGCTATCGAAGTCAAACCCTATGGAGAAGGTGTAGATGAAGTTCTCCACCTGGAAATCAAATGACAAATCTTCCGGATTTCTTATAATAAGAACATCGTCACAGACTGATACGGAGCGCGGCGGACAGGGCTCGCCGTTCGGCGTCTCGTCGAAGTCAATAAAAAAATGCCTAACAACTTCCAGACTGACGTCCTCTCCTTCAGGCATAAGGGCAACATCAATCACCAAATCCGTGCTTTCGAGAAATGGCGAGAAGATAGGGAAGTTGTTGTGAGTAACAGTTATTCCGGGCGCACCAAGATTCACATTTGGGCGGACTGTGCCGGAAACAACGCGCGTTAGCCGCAACTGGCTGAGCGCACCAGCATCTCCGGTCCCCCACTCCAGAACGTCCTCGTTTCCTTCGATGAAGTAAACGACTTCATCTGGATTCCAATTTTCCCATCTGGATTGGAGCGTGTAATCCCACTCGGAGACCAAAGCAGCCTCTGCAACGACAGGCGCAGCAGAAAAAACACCCAAAAGCAAAGCCATTTTCATTATCTTCTTTGAGAGCATTTTTCGCCTCCCCACGCCCCCCTTCCGTTGCAATAAAGCCCCATGGGCAAGGCAGCAAAAAACATACCAAAAAAGTAAATCATTAATAACAGTCAGATTATTTTTCATGAAAATGTTTTATAAGCGAAATACAGTAAAATTATCCGACGACGGATTTCCAGAATTTCTATAATTAATAAAATTTTATCTGAAGCATCACCAACCACAACAAAGATGAATATTCGCGCAAATATGAAATTCACCTAGGAAATTAATTACCGCACGACAGGATAAAGACTTCGAACCACAGCCTTCACAGAAACCGGAAGGATGCCGCAAAAACTGCGCTCTCCGCTTTATCCCGGCCAAGACCAAGCGTGGAGTCATACCCTTGAGGGGGGGCCATGAACCCTCAGAGAGTGCCGAGCGCCCCGATGTAAAGCGCAGACTTCATCCGGACTGCCAGAGAGTCTTACCTCGAAGCGGAATAGACGGGCGCACCGGCCCGTGACGAATGCGGCCCGAAAAACGAATGGGGGCGTGGGGGTCTGAGCCCCTGCAAAGAATCCCTAAAAAGCGAAGCGCTTACCCCGCCCAGTTTTCCAGATGGCTCACGAACGCGGAGAGCCATGCGTTGGTCTGGAAGCCGTCGAGCACGCGGTGGTCGATGGTGAGACTGACGTAGGCCATGGGGCGGATGACCATGGCGTCGGAGCCGTCGATCTCGCGCACCACCACCCGCTTTTCCAGCTTGCCGATGCCAAGGATGGCCGACTGGGGCTGGTTGATGATGATGGGGGCGGCGAGCAAGCTGCCGCTGGTGCCGTGGTTGGAGATGGTGAAGGTGCCGCCCTGCACGTCGGCGGGCTTGAGGGCACCCACGCGGGCGCGGTTTTTGATGTCCTCAAGGCGGCGGGCGATGCCGAAGAGGCTCAGCTCCTGCGCCTTGTGGACGACGGGGACGATCAAACCCTTGTCCTCCAGCGCGGTACCGATGCCGATGTTGATATCGGAGAAGACCTCCAGCCCGTGCTCGTGAAAGCGGCTGTTCACCTGCGGGACGGCGCGCATGGCAGCGACTGAGGCCGCGATGAAATAGGCGGTCAGCGTGAGGTCCGCGCCCTGCGCCTGAAACTCGGCGCGGCGTGCCTTGCGGTCGGCGAGCACGCGGGTCAGGTCCATCTCGAACAGGGCCGTCACATGCGGCGCGGTCGAGACGGAGCGGACCATGTGCTCCGCGATCGAGCGGCGCATGCCGTCGTGCGGGATGAGGGTGCTTGCGCCGGGCTGGGACGGCGCGGGAGCCGGGGCCGCTTGCGGCCGGGCTTGCGTGGGGGCCGGTTGCGGCTCGGCCTGGCGGTCGAGGTAGGCCAGCACGTCCTCCCGCGTGATGCGCCCGCCCCGGCCGGTGCCGGAAATGAGCGCCGGGTTCAACTCATGCTGCAACAACAGGCGGCGCACCGAGGGGCTGAGGCGATGCTCGTGGCCGTTCGGCTGGACTGGCTGAGCGGCCGCGGACCCGGTGCGGCTGGCATCATCGGCGGCGGCGGTGGGCAGGTCGGTCGCGCCCGAGTCCTCGCCGCTGTGCGCTTCCACCCGCGCGATGCGGATGAGGCCAAGGCGCTGGCCGGAAGCCACGGTCTCCCCCGCGTGCATCGACACCTCGGCCAGCACGCCGCTGGCGGGCGCGTTGACCTCCAGCGTCACCTTGTCGGTCTCCAGCTCGGCGATGGGCTCGTCCTCCGCCACCGGGTCGCCCACGCTTTTCAGCCAACGGATAAGCGCCATGCGCGTGCCTTCCGGCTGGTCGGACGGCGCGAGGATTTCAATGCTGGTGCCGGACATGGCTTCTTCCTCCCCCATCCTGTCGCTCAGAAACGCACCATGTCGTCGATCTTGGCGGCAATCTGCTCCGCGCTCGGCACGGCGGCCTCCAGGAGGATCGGATTGTGAGGGCTGGGGATGTCGGGCATCGTCAGCCGCTCCAACGGCGCATCCAGATCGAGGAAGCATTCGCGGCCCACGACAGCGAGGATTTCCGCGCCGAAACCGGCGGTGCCATTGTCTTCATGCACCACGAGGCAGCGGTGGGTGCGGCGGACGGAGGCGACGACCGCCTCGCTGTCCCACGGGCTGAGGGTGCGAAGGTCGATGACCTCGACGCTGCGGCCAGATTCCTTCGCCACCATGTCGGCCGCCTGCTCGCAGCGCTCGACCATCGCGCCCCAGGTGACGACGGTGATGTCACGGCCCTCGCGCACGGTCTTCGCCTTGCCGAAGGGGAGCACGTAGTCGTCCCCCGGCCAGGGGCGGCGGGCCCAGCCGTGGTCCAGCATGGCGCGGTGCTCGAAGAAGATGACCGGATCGTTGCCGCGAAGGGATGCCCGCAGCAGGCCGACGGCATCCTCGGCGTTCGACGGCACGGCGACGCGCCAGCCGATGGCATGGACGAACTGCACCTCGTTGGTCTGGCTGTGCCACGGATCGCCGCACTTGAAGAAGCCGCCCGGCATGCGAACGACGATGGGCGCGGCGAAGCGGTTGCGGGTGCGCCAGCGCAGCGTGCCGCAATCGTTCAGCTGCTCGACGGCGGGATCGGCATATTTGCGGAACTGGATTTCCGGCACCGGCATCAGCCCGGCGAGCGCCATGCCGACGGCCCGGCCGATGATGCCTTCCTCCGACAGGCTGGTGTCGAACACACGGGCCTCGCCATATTTGGCCTGCAAGCCCTGACTGACCGAGTGGACGCCGCCCTTGGGGCCCACATCCTCCCCGAACAGCACCATGCGGGGGTTGACCGAAAGCTCGTGATCCAGCGTGCGGCGGATGGCGGCGGCCATGTTGATGCGCGGGCCCGAGGGTTGAACCGTGGCGCTGCCCTTGGGCAGGGTAATGCCCTCCGCCGCAAGGCCGCCTTTGGTTTGCACGGACTGGATGCCGTGCTCCCCCGCCTCGCTGAACACATGGCGGGTCAGGGTTTTGGGGTCCGGCTGCGGGCGGGCAAGCGCGCGCTCAAGCGCGGCGGCCACATCAAGGGAGGCGCGCTGCTCGATCTCGTCCCACCCCTCCTCTGCCATGTGACCGGGCACGAGATAGTCCCGCAGGCGGGGCAGCGGATCGCGGGATTTCTCCTCGGCGATTTCGCTTTCCGACTTGTAGCCCTGCGTGTCCTGCGCCGAGTGGCCGCACAGGCGCGGCACGCGCAGGCGCAGCAGCATGGGCGCGCGCTGCTCCCGCACGAAGGTGACGGCCTCTTGCGTCAGGCGGGCGGCCTCCTCGGGGTCGGTGCCGTCGCCATCCAGAATCGTCAACCCGCCGAAGGAGGCAAGGTTCGCCGCGATGTTGCCGCCGGGCGTTTGCAGGTGCGAGCGGACGGAAATGCCGAAGCCGTTGTCCTCGATGTAGAACAGCACGGGCAGCTTCTGCGTGGTGGCGATGGTGAGCGCGGACCAGAAACCGTTGGTGGCAACCGAGGCCTCGCCGCCCAGCACCACGGCGATGGCGCCCTCATACTCCGCCTCGCCGAGCACGGTGCGGCGGTATTCGATGGCCTGCGCCCAGCCGGTGGCGGGGGTGTACTGCGCGCCGACGCCGCCGCACATGGGCAGCGCGCTGGGGCCGTTCAGGTTGGGATAGTTGAAGACGACGCCGATATCCCGCCCGCCGCTGTAGCCGCCCTCGCGGGCGAGCGGGCCGGCCAGCGCCTCCTCCAGCGGCACGCCGATGGCGAGCAGCACGGGGCGGGAGCGATAGTAGCCGCAGATGGCATCGTGCCGGTGGGTCAAGCGGCTGCCGAGCAGGATCTGGGCCATGTCATGCCCGCGGGCGGAGAACTGGTAGAGCACCTGTTTTTCAGGCACCAGCCGGGTTTCTTCCACCTCGTCCATCTGGCGGGAGACGTGAAGCAGGTAGGCGACCTTCTCCCAGTCAGCGAGCACCGGCGGCGTGTGGGCCTCCGGGGCCAGAACCTTCTGCGCCTGCGCCATGGCTACTCCTCCCCTCCTTTACGGATTATGGGGAGGATTATGCGGCCGAAGGCCACGCGGTGTCCTTGCATTCCGCTTTACCGGAAAGCCGCCTCATGCAAGGATCGCGCATTCACTAGCCAAGATATGCCGGTTTATGGTGGAAGACCTCGACTCCTACGACTGGAAGCTGCTGCGCGCCCTACAGGAGGACTCGCGGCTGAGCCATGTGGAACTTTCGGAGAAGGTGAACCTCTCCCCCTCCCAATGCGCGCGGCGGCTGCAACGGCTGGAAGCGCTGGGGGTGGTGCGCGGCTACACCACCATCCTCGATCAGAAGAAGATCGGGCTGGGCCTGACGGCGCTCGTCCACATCACGCTCGAACGGCAGGCGGAGGCGACGGTGGAGCCGACGCGCCGCGCCATCCTCGCCATGCCCGAGGTGGTGGAGTGCCTGATGGTGACGGGCGACAACGACTACCAGCTGAAGGTGGTGGTGCGGGACCTGGAGGCCTTCTCCGCCTTCATCAACCAGAAGCTGATGACCCTGCCGGGGCTGCAAACCATGCGCTCCAACATCGTGCTCGACCAGATGAAGCCCTACGAGGGCCTGCCGCTGGGGTGAGAGCACTTCCTTGAGCGGCTTTCTTGCAAGGGGATCCCTGTGCGCGGAGGCGCACAAAAACCGGACTCCCCTGCAGTGAAAGATGGAAGAAATGAAAGGCTGCGCCCGCCCCGCCTCAGGCGGCGGCGGTTTCGCTTTCCTCGGCGCGCTCGGCCGCCGTCGCGCCCAGATGCTTGATGAGCGTGAGGATATGCTTGCGGGTGCGGGCATCCTCGATGCGGGCGAAGCCGCGCACCAGCTCCAGCACCTCGCGGTGCACGGACCGGGAGCCGCCCGACGGCTCGGGCGCAAGGGCGGACAGCGCGGGCGAGGGCTGCGGCCGGTGGGCCGGGGCCGATTCGACCAGAAACTGCTCCACCGGAACGCCGAGAATCTCGGACAGGATGATAAGCTTGCCCGCCGTCAGCCGATTCGAACCGTTCTCGTACTTCTGAATCTGCTGGAAGGTGACGCCGATTCGCTTGCCAAGCTCGGTCTGGGTCAGTCCGCTGGCCAGCCGCTGCGCCCGAACGCGCGCCGCGACCTCCCGGTCCAGCTTCAACTCAGTTTCCCGTGCCCTTTTGGTTTTCATCGGCTTTTATCCTTTCTTGTTTTCTTCTTATTCGAGCACTGCGAACCGCGTTGCGCCCTCCCTCATGAGGCAGGCGGCCCTCCTCTTAGGACAGGTGTACAACTTCAAAACTGATTTGAAAGTCGGAAAATGCTGTAATCTCAGGACTTTAACCACCAAAGGTTGCATTATTACGATATTTCGCATCCGTTACGAAATGCGGAGGCAGGAGGATCGTCCCCTCGCTCAAAAATTGAGCCGTCCATCGCGACGTCACCTTTTTGGACAGGGGGATGAAAAGCCTCTTGCAAGTCAGCCCTTGCTTATACAATCATTACTGGCACGTCGCCGTGACAGATGAACGCAACAACTGTGTCATGAAAGCCATAGCGTTTCAGAAATTATGGGATGGGGGGCCCACCTGTTATGAGGAATCCTCCCGTTTCACTAATTTAATTATACCTTAGGTTTTGACGAGCGGCATGGGACGGCATTCTGCCGATCCGGGGTCTTGTACAGATCCCATCTCGTAATGGTTGATTCCTGTCTGCGTATGCATGGTTTTGAGGTGTTTCGTGTTCGAAGCTTTGAAACTGAGGCGCTTGATGGACAACGTCATCCCCCTTCCGGTCGCAAAGGCCGCCAACAAGGATGAGACGGATCACATTCTTCGGCTGTGGAATGCGCTGAGCAACCTGCCGAAGGTGGAAAAGGAACGCATGGTTCGAATCTTCGAACTGATGGCGCTTTCCATGGAAATCGAAATCATGGAGCGCAACTGCGACCCCAAGGGAAGCCGCTGACGCCCCGGCGGACAGGCGGACCGACCTTAGGGCCGCCCGAAGCTCCACGATACGCCAACCCATACCGTGCGCGGCGCGGCAAGGGTGAGGATGCCGCTGGCCGACTCCCCCGCCTCGACCGTGGCGTCGAACAGGTTCTGCCCCCGTACCTCCAGCCGCAGGTCCGGCCGCAGCATGACCCATGCCGCGCCATCCACCGTGAAGCTGTCTGAAAGCCGGCGGGTGTTCAGATCATCCTCGTAAACCCGGCCCATGTATTGCCCCGAGGCGGCGATGCCCCAGCGCTCCGCCTTCGCGTAGGAAACCCCGGCCGTTGCCATGTGGCGCGGCGACTGGGCAAGGCGCAGCCCCTCCAGCTCAGGGCTCGCATCGAACCGGCGCACCTCGGCGTCCGTATAGGCGTAGCTCGCCTCCAGCCTCCAGCCGCCGAAGGACAGGTGCCCCCGCGCCTCGACGCCCTGGCTCCGCACCCTGTCGATGTTCTGCCGCTGGCGCAGCACGCCGCCCGCCGGCACGAAACCGGCTGTGGGGAAAGTGCCGGGGCCCACGCCTACGGTGACGTTGCCCACCGCATCGCGCACCGTGTTGCGGAACAGGGTGAGATCAAATCCCAGCGCCTCGATGGGCTGGTAGCGCAGGCCAACCTCCGCCCCCGCCAGCCGTTCGGGCGAGAGATCTGGGTTGGCCTCCGTAATGTCGTTGCCGACGCGGAAAGGGCGGTACAGCTCGTTCAGCGTCGGCACGCGAAAGCCGGTGTAGGCGGCGGCGCGCAGCTCCACGGCCTGCCACGGCTTCCAGCTTGCGCCCACGCGCCCGCTCGCCCGCCAGTCGCTGCGGGCGGCGAAATCCTGCCGCAGCAGCACGGACTGGTCAGCCAGGTTCCTCTCCTGCCTGAAACCGTTCGAATGCCGCCAGTGATCGAGCCGCGCGCCGCCGGTCAGCGTGACGGATGGGCTCGCCTGCCAGCTTTCCTCCACATAGGCCCCGGCGACGAGCGCATCGCCCCCCGCCTCGCGGTGGCGGGTGAAGGCGCCCTCCATAAAGCGGAAGTATTCCTTGGTCTTGCCCGTATTCCAGCGGGCATCCAGCCCGATCTGGAGCACATGGCCCTCGGGCATGGGCGGGCGCAGCTCCGCCTTCGCGCCAAGGCCGGTCGCGGGCACGTCGTGCTGGTCGAGCGCCGGGTTGGCCGTCGCCCGCCCCTCCTGCACCGAGGCAAAGCCGCTGTCGAACCCGCGCACCTTGGCATAGGCCAGCACGTCCCATGTCCAGTCATTTCGGGACAGAAGGCGCACGCTGGCATCTACCCCTTCCGAATGGTTGGGCGTGAGCGCAAGGCCGTTCACATGCTTGTCCTGAAAGCCGAGGACGCGGACGGACAGCTCCTTCCCCTCGCCCACCGGCACCGCGCCGCGCGCCTCCACATGCCAGGCGCGGGTGGACGCGCGCACGTCAACCGGCCCGCGCTGGTCCTCCGGTACGAGATAAAAGCCGTCGCTCTCCTCCACCTGGGCCGACAGGCTGAACACGCCCGTGCCGACCGGCGCCTGCACGGAGGCGGCCGCCAGCCAGCTGTCGAGGGAGCCGTATTCAAGGCGGGCATCCCCCTGAAGGCGCGGCTCCAGCGGCTGGCTGACGAGCTCGATGGTGCCCGCCAGCGCGCCCGCGCCGAACGCCCCCGCCCCGCCGCCACGGGTGATGCGGGCATAGGCCAGCCGCTCGGGCGACAGCGCCGCCCACGGCACCCAGCCGCCGAACGGGTCTTCCTGCGGCACGCCGTCCAGCAGCACCAGCGCCCGCCCCGCCGCGTTGCCGCCGAGCGCGCGCAGGGTCGCCCCCTGCGAGGTGGGGTGGGTCGTCCGGCTGTCCGACCGGCGGAACAGCTGGAACCCGGCGGACTGGCGCAGAATATCATCCAGCCGGTTCGGCCCCTCGCGCAGCAGGTCCTCGCGGGAGAGAAGCTCGGTGCTGTAGGTCTGGCTGCCGGGCGGCGTTGGCAGAGGCTCGGCCAGAACGGTGATGGCCTGCCCCAGCGCGGGCGCGGCAAGCATAGACGGCAGCCCCAATGCCACGATCGATACCGTCCACTTCATCGCCACGCCCCCTTCCGTGCACACAGGCCCCTAAACTGCTAGGGCGATTAGCAGAGAGAGCAAGCCAAGTGGAGCGGTTGCCTGTGTTTTTTCTTTTTTCATGCAGGCTTTATGCAGAAGGGTCTTGGACCCTCCTGCATAACATCCCCAAAAACCGGAAACTCAAATCGGCAACTCGAAGCGGCGCACCAGCTGGCTCAGCGCAAAGCTGGTGTTGATCTCCTTGATGCCTTCGATGCGGGTGAGGGTTTCGGAGAGGAAGGTTTCGTAATCGCGCAGGTCTTTTGCCACCACGCGCAGGAGAAAATCGTTGGAGCCGGTCATGAGGTAGCACTCCATCACCTGCGGCGCGCGGGAGATGGCGCGCTGGAAGGCCTCGATCTGCTTATCCGCCTTGGAATGGAGCGAGACGGAGACGAAGCAGTTGACCGGGTAGCCGATGGCCTCCTGGTCTAGGAGGCAGGTGTATTGCCGGATGACGCCCTGCTCCTCCAGCCGCTTGAGGCGGCGCAGGCACGGCGTGGGCGAGAGGCCCACCTTCTCCGCCAGTTCCACGTTGGAGATGCGCCCGTTGGCTTGCAGGGCGCGCAGGATGGCAAGATCGATACGGTCGAGCATGGCGCGGTTTTATCGCGTCTATACCACGCTGAATAGCATTTTATGCTTTTCTGCCCCGTTTTTGCGCCATGGTTTGGCGGGAAACGGCTCCTGTAAAACTTTATAATCGCCCCCTACTTGTACAAAGGGTTCCCGAGGGGAGTGGCCACATGCTGGCAGCCGACACGGTTCGCAACGACAACCGCCGCACCAACCGCGGCCGCCCGAACGCAGAGATGCTGCGCTTGCTCGGCCAGCTGGAACAGCGGGTGCTGTGGCTGGCCTCGTGGACCATCCACAACGCCAACCACATCCGCGAAAGCCGGGACGGACTGAAGGTGGGCGGGCACCAGGCCTCCTCCGCCTCCATGACGACGCTGATGACGGCGCTCTACTTCGCAACGCTGAGGCCCGAAGACCGGGTGGCGGTGAAGCCGCACGCGAGCCCGGTGTTCCATGCGATTCAATACCTGTTCGGGAGGCAAAGCCGCGAGCAGCTGGAGCGCTTCCGCGCCTTCGGCGGCGCGCAGAGCTACCCCTCGCGCACCAAGGACAAGGACGACGTGGATTTCTCCACCGGCTCCGTCGGCCTCGGCGTTGCCATCACCGCCTTCTCCGCGCTGGTGCAGGATTATCTCATCGACCACGGCTGGTTCGATGCGGAAAAGCGCGGGCGCATGATCGCGCTCCTGGGCGACGCGGAGCTGGACGAGGGCAATATCTACGAGGCGCTGATCGAGGCCTACAAGCACGACATCCGCAACACGTGGTGGATTGTCGATTATAACCGGCAGAGCCTCGACGCCACCACCACGGACCGGATGTTCCGCCGGTTCGATGATATTTTCGCCTCCACCGGCTGGGAGGTGGTGACGCTGAAATACGGCCGCCGCCAGCGCGAGGCCTTCGCCAAACCGGGCGGCGAATTTTTGCGCGCGTGGATCGACAACTGCCCGAACGCCGACTACGCGGCGCTGACCTACCAGGGCGGCGCGGCGTGGCGGGCACGCTTGCTCGCCGATATCGGCCATCAGCCGGGGGTGAAGGCGCTGCTGCTGGGCTACAGCGACGAGGAGCTGGCCAATGTCATGACCGGCCTTGGCGGCCATTGCCTCGAAACTATTCTGGAGGCCTTCGCCGAGGCGGAAGGCAACGACACGCCGAAGCTGTTCATCGCCTACACCATCAAGGGCTACGGCCTGCCGCTGGCCGGCCACAAGGACAACCACGCCGGCCTGATGACGCCGACGCAGATCGACGGCCTGCGCGCAAAACTGGGCGTTCCGCAAGGCGCGGAATGGGAGCCCTACGGCGGGCTCGACGGCGAGACGCGCGAGCAGCTTGAGCAGTTCGTGAAAAATGCGCCGTTCGCCAGCAATACGAACCGGCGCTACAACGCGCCCGCCGTTTCCGTGCCGGATGCCACCGATTTTCCGCTGCCGCAGGGCGACGAGCAATCAACGCAGGCAGCGTTCGGCCGCGTGCTGCTCGACCTCTCCAAGCAGGACAGCGAACTCGCCGCGCGCATCGTGACGACCTCCCCGGACGTGACGGTGAGCACCAACCTCGGCGCGTTCGTGAACCAGCGCGGCATCTACAGCCGCAGCGAGCAGGCGGACGTGTTCAGCCAGGCGAAAATTCCCTCCGTGCAGAAATGGGCGGCGCACGCGCGCGGCCAGCACATCGAACTCGGCATTGCGGAAAACAACCTGTTCCTGATGCTGGGGGCGCTCGGCCTCTCCCACTCCCTGTTCGGCGCGCGGCTGCTGCCCGTCGGCACGCTCTACGACCCGTTCATTGCCCGTGGGCTCGATGCGCTCAACTACGCCTGCTATCAGGACGCGCGGTTCCTGCTGGTCGCCACGCCCTCCGGCGTCACGCTGGGGCCGGAAGGCGGCGCGCACCAGTCCATCAACTCGCCGCTCATCGGCATGGCCCAGCCCAAGCTCACCTATTTCGAGCCGTCCTACGTCGATGAACTGGCGCATATCATGCGCTGGGCGTTCGCGCACATGCAGGAGGAGGACGGCGGCTCGGTTTACCTGCGCCTCAGCACCCGGCCCTTGAAGCAGATTTCGCGCGAGAATAACGACTGGGTGGAGGATGCTCTCAAGGGGGCCTACTGGCTGAAAAAGCCGGGCGCGGGCGCGCAGGCCGCCATCGCCTTTACCGGCGCAATCGCACCCGAGGCGCTCGCCGCATGGGAGCAACTGGCCGACGACCTGCCGGGGCTGGGGCTGCTCAGCATCCCCTCGCCCGACCTGATCCACCGGGACTGGATGGCGAGCCGCCGCGCCCGCTGGCAGGAAGGCACGAACCGCCCCAGCCACATCGAAACCCTGCTGGCCGACCTGCCCGCAACCGCAGGCCTCGTGACGGTGCTGGACGGCGCGCCGAGCACGCTTTCATGGCTCGGCTCCGTGCGCGGGCAGCGGGTGAGCGCGCTTGGCATCGAGCACTTCGGGCAGGTGGGCGACCTGCCTGACCTCTACCGCTATTACCGGCTGGACGCGGACGCGATTCTGGACGCCTGCGCGGATTTGTTCCTCAGCTAACAATCACAGGTAGCTCATCCACGGGCGGCCGCTGTGTTTCTTCAGCCTCGCGAACCAGCGACAGGCGAACCACAGCGGCACCGCCATTATGGCCGCCAGCAGCCAAAGGGTGGCGACGTTCGGCAGGCTGAAATATGCGCCCTGGTTTGGCCCGAACAAGGCGAGGCAGGCGAGGTTGAGCAGGTGCAGCGCGTACAAGTGCGCGAGATAAAAGAACAGCGGCGCGGTGCCGAAGGTGGCGATGAGCGTGAGCACGCGCGGCGGGGCTTTTTCGGCGGCGCCCAAAATCAGCGCGCCCACGCCCAGCGTCAGCAGCAGGAAATCCAGCGACGGCGGATATTTGGTGAGATTGAGGAAGGACATGACGGTGTGCAGCGCCGTTGGCCCAGCCGACCACGGCAGCGGCTCGCCGTAAATATTGACGGCGCGCAAGACACCGAACAGCAGCAGAGACAGCGCGCCGAGCAGATATAATTTCTGGCGGCGCGCGCCCGCATCGCTGCCGCGTGCGAACCATGGCCCGATGGCGTAACCCAGCGCGATGACGCCGATCCACGGCAGCAGCGGATAGGACGTGCGCGCCTGCCCGCCCCACGGCAGGTCGATGAGGCCGCGATCATGCAAAATGGCCCAGATGACATGGCCAGGCTCGCCCGGCGCGAAGGCGATGGGACCGAGCAGATTGTGCAGGAAAACGATGCCCAGCCCCACGGCGATGAGCGCGGCGCGCGGCAGCCAGAGGAGGCCCGCCAGCGCGACCATCGACAGGCCGATAGCCCAGATGACCTGCAGATAAAGGATCGATGGCGTGAGTGAGAACGTCCACGCGAAATTGACCAGCGTGACTTCCAGCAAAATGAGGAACAGGCCGCGCTTGAGCAGGAATGCGGATGCCGCTGCCGGGCCGCCGCGCTGCTGGCCATAAAGCCATGCGGACAGGCCGGTGAGCGCCACGAACACCGGCGCGCACAGGTGCGCGGTGAGGCGCGTGAAAAACAGCGCGGGCGGCGTGACGGAGAGATCGACCGGATCGCTCACCTGCGCGTGGATGAAGAAATATTCGCGCACATGATCGACCAGCATGAGCAGCATGACCAGGCCGCGCAGCGCATCGATGCTGATGACGCGGGATTTGAGCGCCGCATTCGCCGCTGCGGATATGGATGGGACAACCGTGAGTGCGCCTGCGCTGGATGATGCCATGGGATACCTCCGGCGCATGTTATGTTACATTGTCACATTATACGTCAACCGGGAAAGCCGGATTGCACCGGCCATGGCGGTGGGGCTCGCGAAGGTGTCAGCAATCGTTCCTTAAAATCATTCAACAGTTTGGAGGCGCCGGATTGCGCTGCACGGCGGCTCTGCATGGCTGATTTGCATGGCTGCACCGGGCGGCTGCTTTGCATATCTGCACCGGGCGGCTGCATCACGCGGCTGCACCGGGCGTCTGCATCACGCGGCTACACCGGGCGGCTTCTCTGCATATCTGCCCTGCATATCTGCTCCGCGCGGCTGCGCTGTGCGAGCATCGCCACAACCAACGCCCGGCTGATACGTTTCTCTGCGGTCAACGCACAAGCGGGCCGCGCCATGGACTATTCCGACGCCTATTTGCGTGAGTTCCTGCCCAAGGAAAATCCACCGGAGGGAAGCGTGCCCGCCGAAGTGGAGGAAGAAATTCACAGGTGGCGCGAGCACGCGGAGCTGGCGGACCGGGAACTGGTCGCCCGCAGCACGCGCTGGACCTATGCCATGTTCGCCGCGCTCGGCGAGGGACAGATCCAGCGCACCCGCGCCGCCTTCGCGCCGCTGGGCGCGCGAATACTGGCGCGCTCGGTTTCCATCGGGCTGTTCGACCCGGCGGAAAAACCCGGCTTCGGGCTGGTGCTGGATGTGCCGCCGTGGGACGGACCGGCCTTCGACGTGTTCGATGAAATTCGCTTTCCCCGCCTCGGCCTGTCATTTCCCATCGCGCTGCGCCAGAGCGAAACCACGCTGCATGCGCCGCCCCATCCGGCCAACGCCACCAGCGCCTGCTGGGCCCGCTGCAATAAAAATGCCGTGTGGGGCGTGCTGACCGCCGGGCACGCCCTTTCGGGCAACCGGCCGGGGCGGCCGGTAAGGCTGGCGGGCGGCGGCACCGGCAGCCTGCTGCGCTCGTGGTATCAGCCGATCGATGCCGCGTTCGTCACCACGCAAAACCCGCAAACCATGCCCGCCGCCCTGCCCGCCCTCGGCTTTCCCGCCGCTGGCCAGGCGGTGCGGCTGGCCAGCCAGAGCGGCCCGCAACCCCGCACCATCGTGCGGGTGATGGATTCGATGGGCGTGCTGCACACGCGGGAATTCGCCGTTCTCCTGTTTCTCGACCAGCCGGGAAAGCCGGGCGATTCCGGCGCGCTGACGCAGATGCCAACGGGCGAGGCGGTGGGAATTTACAAGGGCGCGATGACCTCGCCGCAAACCGGATCAAGCGTGGGGCTCGCCCAGAATTTCGAACAGGCGGCCTATGCCCTCGACATCACCCCCTACCTTTGAGGAAAACGCCATGACGGAAGCTTCCGAGAACGAGTGGTATTTGTCGATTTTCGTGCCCGGCGGCGGAGAGGCGGACGAAGCGCCGCCGCCCGACGAGGCGGTGGAGAAGCACGCGCTCAAGGATTACCTCCCCGCCTTCGGCCGAGTGGAGAAGGTGCCTGCCAAAAGCGTCGAGGCCCAATGGCAGGAAACCCTCGATACGCTGATGAAGCTGACCACCGTCAGCGGGCAATCCGAGGGGTGGATCATCAAGGAAATCGAGGCGGGCCTGACGCTCAGCGCCAAGGGCGAGCTGCTGTTCATCGCCGAGGCCGGCGCGGAGGCCAGCATCAAGTTCATCCTCAAGCGCAAGGGCAGCTAAACGCCCGCAAGGCCGGTGACGATTTCCAGACCGCCGGCCATGGTGCGGTGGACGGGGCACTTGTGGGCGATTTCGAGAAGGCGGGCTTGCTGCGCCTCATCGAGCGGGCCGTAAAAGGCGAGGGTGACGGTGATCCGCTCCATGCGGGTGGTGGCGGCGTCGCAGTCCAGGCAGTCGCGGCCGTGCAGCCGCTCGTGGCGCAGGCTGACGACGACGCCTTCCAGCGGCCAGCCCTTGCGGTCGGCATAGAGGCGCACGGTCATGGAGGTGCAGGCCCCCAGCGCCATGAGCAGCAGGTCGTAGGGGTTGGGCCCGGCATCGCCGCCGCCCACGTCCACCGGCTCGTCGGCGGTGAGCTGGTGGTTGCCCGCCCGCATCAGCTGGGCAAGGGGCGCGCCGGGCAGGCTGGAGACGATGACCTCGCCCGTGGGCAGATCGGCCGCATGGCCCGTGCCCGCCGGATTTTCAGCAGTGCGAAGGGATGGATCGGTCATGACGCGCGCTTCTCCTTCTGATGCAAGGAGAAGGACGCGCCAGCGGCAGGGAGGGTTCCGGCGCTTCACCCGCGCAAAAAAGCGGCGGGGTTGCCCCCGCCGCAATTTTGGCTGCGGTAAGATCGAAAAAAATGTTCAGGCGAAAGCCTGCAACCCGGTTTGCGCGCGGCCGAGCACGAGGGCGTGGATATCGTGCGTGCCTTCGTAGGTGTTGACCGCCTCCAGGTTCATCATGTGGCGGATGACGTGGAATTCATCGGAAATGCCGTTGCCGCCGTGCATGTCGCGGGCGACACGGGCAATCTCCAGCGCCTTGCCGCAGTTGTTGCGCTTCAAGAGCGAAATCGCCTCGGGCGCGAGGCGGCCTTCATCCATCAGCCGCCCGGCGTGAAGGCAGGCGGACAGGCCAAGGGTGATTTCGGTCTGCATGTCCGCCAGCTTCTTCTGGTAAAGCTGGGTGGACGCCAGCGGACGGCCGAACTGCTTGCGCTCCAGCCCATACTGGCGCGCCGCATGCCAGCAGAACTCCGCCGCGCCCAGCGCGCCCCACGCGATGCCGTAGCGCGCGTTGTTGAGGCAGCCGAACGGGCCGCTGAGACCCTTGATTTCAGGGAACATGCGGTCCTCGGGGATGAACACGTCCTGCAGCACCACCTCGCCGGTGAGGCCGGCGCGCAGCGAGAACTTGCCCTCGATCTTGGGCGTGGAGACGCCCTTGTCCCCGCGCTCGACGATGAAGCCGCGGATCTCGTCCCACCCTTCGTCATTGACGAGCTTGGCCCAGATCACGAACACCTGCGCGATGGGCGAATTGGTGATCCACATTTTGGTGCCGTTCAGCACGAAACCGCCATCGACGCGGCGGGCGCGGGTTTTCAGGCTGCCGGGATCGGAGCCGGAGTCAGGCTCGGTGAGGCCAAAGGAGCCCACCCATTCGCCGCTGGCGAGCTTGGGCAGGTATTTCTCCCGGTGCGCCTCGGTGCCGTAGGCGTAGATCGGCCACATGACGAGGGAGGACTGGACGGAAAGCGTGGAGCGATAGGCACTGTCCACCCGCTCCACCTCGCGGGCGATGAGGCCATAGGCGACATAAGACACGCCGGGACAGCCATAGCCCTTGATGGTGGGCCCCAGAAGGCCGAGGTCGCCCGCTTCCGTCATCATCTCGGGGAAGAACTTTTCGTGCCGGTTGCCCTCCAGCACGCGGGGCATGAGCTTTTCCTGACAGTAGGCGCGGGTCGCGTCGCGGATCATCCGCTCTTCCTCGGTCAGGCTGTCTTCCAGCAGCAGCGGGTCTTCCCAGCGGAACTTGGGCCACACGATCTTCTTCGGGCCCTGCACGCCTTGCTGGACGCTCACGTCGTTCATGTTTCAGTCTCCTCCCGGTACGCGGCCACAGGATATCGCCCCCTGGCCCAAGGAGGTAGACCATTCCATCAAACCGTGCCAGCAGCCACAGGCAAAGCGACAGGGGGCGGCGCTATTTCGCCGTCAAAATGACGAAGCGGGCGTCACCGCCAGGGGCGCCTCCGGCGCTTCCGCCTCTTCCAGCCGGCGGGTGGGCAGCACCACCCGCTCGCCATCGCCCGACTGAAGCACATCAACCGCAACGCCGTAGGTCGCCGCCATCACATCCGGCGTGAGCACGGAGGCCACGGGGCCATCGGCCACCACCTGGCCGGCGCGCAGAACGACAACCCGGTCCGCCAGCCGACCGACGAGCGAAAGATCGTGCAGCGTGACGATGACGCCCCGCCCCTCGGCCGCCAGATCGCGCAGCAGGCGGACGATGTCGAGCTGATAGGCGGGGTCGAGCCCGGCAAGGGGCTCATCCGCCAACACCCACTGGGGCTTGCCCGCCAGCACGCGGGCGAGCAGCGCCCGCGCCCGCTCCCCGCCCGACAGGGTGAGGATGTCGCGGTGGCGCAGCGCCTCCAGCCCGCAGCGGGCAATGGCGGCCTCGATGGCCGCGCGGTCCTCGGGGCCGGGCGCGGCGGCGAAGCGGCCATAGGGCAGACGGCCGAGGGCAACGACGGCCTCGACCGACAAGCCCCACGCCACCTCCCGCCCCTGCGCGAGGAAGCCGAGGCGTTGCGCGCGTGCGCGGGGATCGAGCACGGCGAGATCCGCCTCGCCCAGCCGGACGGTGCCCCCGCTCACCCGCCGCCCGCCGCCGAGCGCGCCGAGCCAGGTGGACTTGCCCGCCCCGTTCGGCCCGAGCACGGCGGTCACCTCCCCCGCCCGGAAGGCGCAGGCGACCGGCCCCAGCAGGCGTTTGGAGCCGGCATCGATGACGAGATTTTCGCAGGCAAGCACACTCATGCCAGCTGGCTCCGCATCCTGAGGAGAAGGAAGAGGAAGAAGGGCGCGCCCAGCAGCGCCATGACGATGCCGAGCTTCACCTCCGTGCCGCCGGGCAGCACGCGCACCAGCGTATCGGCCGCCAGCACCAGCGCGCTGCCGCCCAGCATGCTCGGCACCAGCAGCGCGCCGGGGCGCGCGCCGACGAAGGGGCGCAGCAGGTGCGGCACCACCAGCCCGACGAAGCCGACGATGCCGGTGACGGCGACCGTCGCGCCGACGGAAATGCCGACGCCCAGCAGTACGCGGCGGTGAATGGCGGTGAGGTTCAGCCCCAGGGTGCGGGCGGTCTGCTCCCCCAGGCTGAGACCATCGAGCGCGCGCCCCGTCGTGAGCAGCAGCGCGCAGCCCAGCGCCGCGAACGGCAGGATGAGGACAAGGTCGTTCATGCTGCGGTCGGTGAGCGCGCCCATCATCCAGTTGATGATCTCGGCGGTGGCGAAGGGACTGGGCGCCAGGCTGATGGCAAACGAGGTGAGCGCGCTCGCCAGGCTGTTGAGGATGATGCCCGCGAGGATGAAGGTGGCGACCCGGTTGGTCTCGACCGCCAGCATATAGAGCAGCGCCGTGCCCGCGATGGCGGCCACCATGGCGCAGGCGGGCAGCACCCACGCCGCCTTGGCCGATATGCCGAGCCAGATGGAGAGCACCGCGCCGAATGCCGCGCAGGCGGAAACGCCGAGCACGGCGGGGTCCGCCAGCGGGTTTCGCAAATAGCCCTGCAACACCGCGCCCGACAGGCCGAGCACGCCGCCGACCACGATGGCGAGCAGGGTGCGCGGCAGGCGCAGCTCCGCGATGATGAAGTATGGCGCGGCATCATCGCCCGAGAAAATGCCGAGCGGGGACACCCACACCTTGCCCGCCGCCAGCGAGGCCAGCGACAGGGCGAGAATGAGGCCGCCAAGGGCCGCGAGGACAAACAGAACGCGGGTTTGGTTCATGAGGCGCTTTCCACGGCCTTGCGGGCCGCGCTTAAGGAGCGGGCGGCCTCGATGAGCGACGGCCCGCCGCAATAGAGCAGCTGGGGCGGGTAATAGGCGAGCGCCATGCGCCCCTCCAGCCGCTGGAGAACCGGGTGGCCGAGCAGGCGGTCGCGGGCGGCGGGCGTGCCCGCGTGGGGGTCGCCGGTCAGCAGCAGGCGGGGCGGGTTCGCCACCAGCCGCTCCAGCGGCACGATGCCCCAGAAATCGACGCCGTAGCGGGGCGCTTGGTTGGCAAGCCCGGCGCGGGAGAGCAGATCATCCTGCAACGTGCCGGTGCCGGGCGAAAAGCCATCCGGCTGGAGGATGAGCGCGGGGATGGGCTTGCCCGTCGCGTGGATCGACGCCAGCGCCGCGTTGATGCGGCGCGCCAGTTCCTCGCCCCGCTCAGGGTGGCCGACAAGAGCGGCGATGTCGCGGATCTGCCGGAGGCTTTCCTCCACCGTGTTCGGCACGCCGAAGGCGCTGACGGGAATGCTCATCCGCTCCAGCGCGCGGCGGGTGGCGGGCGCGGTGTGGACGCTGGCCAGCACCAGATCGGGCTTTTGCATCAGCACCTCCTCGGCCGTGGCGTAGGTGAAGGGGAAGCGCCTGGCGAGATCGGCGACGGTGGAGCTGGCGGGGTCGCGCGAATAGTGGCTGAGCGCCGCGATCTGGCCGGGCTCGGCCACATGCAGCAAGATGGCATCAAGGCAGGGATTGAGCGAGACGATACGCCGGGGAGCCTGCGGGGGAACGGGTGCGGAGGCGGGCTCAGAGGGCGCATCATTCCGCGCCACGTCCAGCCCCATGACGGCAAACGGCAGGCCGACGGCCAGCCCAAGCAGGGCAACGCCTGCCGCCGCCAGCCTCCTGCCGCCGCCCGTTTGCGACGCCGCCGCGCGCCGCTTCCAGTTCCGAGGCCCGTTCAGCACCCAGCACCCGCGTCAAGGCCGGAGCGCCCCAACGGGCGCCCGGCGCAGCCACCACCATGGCCGGGCGGCACGGCGCGACCGCGCCCGCCTTCCGGCCGTCTCGGCGTCGTCTCACGGGAGAAAGACCGCGCGCTCGGCACACCCCGGCCGGGCGACAGACGACGGCGGCAGGCAGGTCTCCTGGCTTGCGGGTCTTCGTTCGGTGCGCGCCGCCTTCCCGGTTGAGCCAGTGGCGTTGATGGCGCGCGAACTCGCCGCTTACAGTTGCGGGGGCAGCCCCGGATTGGCCCGGCCGTTCCATGAAGCCGGCGCGTCACCGGGTTCCCTTTTCACCCCGGATACGGGGAACCTGTCGCACCTCTTCGGGTAAACCCGGCGACCCAAAGCGTCAAGCCGGGGATTTGCGGGCAAAAAAACAACCGGGGCCGTGGCGGTTCCTGCGCCGCCACGGCCCGAGCCGATGGTTTTCGGAAAGCGGAGAAAACCGCCGCGCCGCAACCTTACCGGGTTTGCCGGTTCTGTTCCGTATTCTGCGGGCGGGCCGTGCCGGTCGGGTCGCCTTCCGCATTGGCCGACGTGCGCTCCTCCGACTGGTCGGCGGCCACCGTGTCCTTCTCGGGATGGGCGACGTGATCGGTTTCCGGATGCTGGTCCGACGGACGGAAATCACATTCCTTCGGCTGCACCCGCGGACCATCGACCACCATCGAGACCGGATCGCTGGCGGGGAAGGATTCCTCGATCGCCTCGTCCAGAGCCTCGTCGGCGCGCTTCTCCTGCGCCTCGCCGCACTTCACGTCCTGCTTTTCCTGCGTGGGCTCTTCCTTGTTGGGGTCGGCAGACGAAGGGGTCATGTTCTGCATTGTTCCACTCCATGGCTAGGGACGAAAGCGGGCCTTGGCAGCAACAGTTTCAGTGGCAGCGCCCGCCTCCTCCTGAGAAAAAGAACCCGCCACCCGAGCCTTCTGTTCCGGCTGGAGGGGCCACCTGCCCTACTGCTGCGTTACCGTGCCGGTGAGGGTGAGCCGGCCCGAGGCCACGTCGGTCACCCGCAGGCAAACGACCGGCGACGACAGGGTGGCGCTGACCAGAAGCGTCGCGGTCATGCCGTCGTAGCGCAGCCTGCCCGGATCACCGAGCAGCTTGCGCGGCACATCGATTTCCACCTGCGAATTCCCGATGGTGAACGGCAGGTTGGCCACCTGGGTGAGCACCGGCAGGCCACCGGGCGTGGCGGGCGGCCCCTCCTCCATCGCAAGGCCGAACGGGCCACAGCTCTTGCCGGGCGACACCACGAACCAGTGAGGATGCCAGTTGGACGACAGCTGCTTGCCGCCCACGGTTTCCACCAGGTCGGGATGGCTGACCAGACCCAGCACCAGCAGCCCGCGCCGCGGCGGAAAGCCGACGATGCCGGAATCAAAATTGGTGGGCCACAGGTAGGCGAGCATCTCGCTGCCCGCCAGCTGGCCGGTCGGCATGGGCAGGCGCGCCCCGGCGGCGCCGCGCACGGTCATGCGGAAGCGCAGCGTCTCGGCATCCGCCGTCACCTCCGCCGTGCGGATATCGAAGGACGGATCAATCGCCTGACTGTCGGGCGACGTGAGAGCATCGGCCAGGGCAACCCCGCCAAGACCAAGGCCGGTCAGCAGGGCCGCTCCTGTCACAAAGCCATTGGCGCGCATGAATCTCACCTCTCCTTTCATGGGAATAACGAAAAAGAGGCGCAATTGCTCCGCCCGCGCCGCCCCCTGACCGCAGGCAACCCGAAAGGCCACGCAAAAAATACGGAGCGACAGACACCGCCCCGTATCGACCGGCCCACCGGGGAGGAAGGCGCGGGTCGCATCAAGGAAAGGAAAGAGGCGCGAGGGAGCATCTCCCCCCTCGCGCGACTGTTTATTCGCCTGCTTCCGCCTACTGTTGCTGGCGGTTCTGCTTCTGGCGCTGTTGCTGCTGCTGACGTTGAGGCTGCTGGCGCTGCTGCTGTTGCTGCTGACGCCCGCCGCGCTGCTCCTGGTTGCTCTGGTCTTGCTGACGCTGGTCGTCCTGGCGTTGATTGGCCATGGGTCATCTCCCTGGTTTCGCTACTCGGCCCCCGTTGCTGAACGGCGGGCGACAGGGCATGTTCCTGCTATCAGCAAACAGTTCCAGGCGTCCAACAGCGCCTCCCCCGGTGCCCGGTTAAAAATCCGGTGCCGGAGGAATTCCCCGCACCGGATTTTTCCTGCCCCCCGAGGATCAGGCCTTGCGGCTGCGCCGGCGCACGACAAAGCCGAGGCCCGCAATGCCAGCGCCGGCCAGGCCGAGCGCAGCCGGCTCCGGCACCGCCTGCGCGGTGATGAGGATGCCGGTTCGCAAAATGGCTGTCGTGTTTTCCTCCGTCAGGAAAAACAGCTCGTTGTCGCCATCGCCATCAAAGTCAGCGAAGAAAATCTGGCCGCCTTCAAACAGCGCCGGATCGAACACGAGGCGCGCCGTATAGAGGATGCCGTCAAATTCAAAGCTGCCGGCCAGATCTTCTGGGTTCTGCAGAATGAAAACATCGTCGCAGACAGACGCGGACTGGGGAACGGCGCAGGGGCCGACATTCGTCGTTTCGAGAAAATCGATATCGAAGACCCGCTCGATGTTGAAGCCAACCCCGAGGTTCGGATCGGCCGACTCGAAGGTCGCCATGATTTGCAGCTGTGCATTGGTGAGGGTTGGCGGCTTGATCGCAAAATTATCATGGGTGAGGGTGATGCCGGGTTGGGGAAGGCCGGAATTGGTGATGATGGGATCGGGCCCGCCCGCGCCCTCGCTGGTGACAAAACGGGTTACGGACAGGCTGCTGCGGCCGCCCCCGTTGACGGGCGTGCCCCAGCGCAGGGCATCGGTGCTGACGCCAATCACGCGGTCAACCCCGCCGGGGGACCAGCTGGTCCACTCGGCCTGCACCGAGTAATCCCATTGATTGATAAGTACGGCATGAGCCATTCCAGGAACGGCAGCGCACAAGCCGGCAACCGCCGCACTCAAAAACATTTTCTTTAATTTCATCTTTTTCTCCCAGGTTACCCGTTCGGGGTGCCTGTTGTTTTTTTGGTGACGGGAGAAGAGAGCAACGAACGTGCCAGATTGGAAAAGGCTGGAAATTCAATCGTTCCGCCTGCACACAAATATGACTGCCGCGTAATGGTGTAAGCCTGCCCGACGCCCCTGAAACAATCAGCTTCAAGACAGGCGGACTCGGCAGAGAAATTCTCAAGGGGCGCAGGCGCTTACGCCGCGCCATTTGATATCAACAAATGAAAAAGGCGCAGGAGCCCGAGGCCCCTGCGCCCTGAAAAACAGTACGCTTTTTTAATAACGAGCGCTGAGGCCGATGAACGCACCGCGCCCGAGGGTGCCGTAACCGCTGACGACCTCGTAGTCGGCATCGAACACGTTATCGACGCGGCCGTAGACCTCCAACCCCGGCAGGATGGCGTAGCCCGCGCGCAGGTCGACCAGCGTGTAGCCTTCCAGCCGGTTGACCTCGCCCGCGGAATCATAGCTGTCGCCGGTGAGGGTGAGGCTGGCCGAGAAATTCAGCTTCTCAGTCGCCGCCCAGTTCACCGAGGTCTGGAAGCTGTCGCGGGCGCGGCGGGCAAGGTCGGTGTCCGTCACCTCGTTCAGCGGCTCAAGCCAGGTGTAGTTGGCGCGGATGACCAGCGGGTCGATGGGCTGCAGCAGCAGGCCCAGCTCGACGCCCTTGAACGAGGCGCGGGCCACGTTGTCGTAATAGCCCCAGCGGCCGTCGGCGCACATGGGGTCGCCCGTGGTGCAGTTCACATAATCGATCTGGTTTTTCAGCTTCTGCTGGAAGTAGGTGCCGCTCACGCGGATGCGCCCCTCGACGAAGCCCTGATCGAAGCCCACTTCCCAGCCCTTGCTGGTTTCGGCGTCCAGATCCTCGTTCCCGTAGACGCTGTAGAGCTGATAAAGGCTCGGGGCCTTGAAACCCTCGCCCCAGTTGGCGCGCAGCAGCGTGTCGGTCTCCTCGATGCGGTAGGCCCCGGCGACGCGGAAGGTGGCGTGATCGCCAAAGGTGTCGTGGTCGTCATACCGCGCGCCCGCCGTCAGGGTGAGGCGCTCGAACAGCGTGGTCTGGCCCTGGGCGTAGAGGCTGTGAATGTCCACGTTCGCCCGCAGGGGCGCGGCATCGCCCAGCGCGATGTTGCGGATCTTGGTGCGCTCCGTCTCCGCGCCGAAGGTGATTTCCGTCGCCGGGCCCGCGCGCACCGTGCCCTGGTATTCGAAACGGCGGGTCTGGCCGCGCGTGTCGTTGGTCTTGAGGTCGGCGTCATAATCGGCGCGGTCCGTGCGGCTGTAACCCACCGCGAGGCGGTTGGAGAACGCGCCGCCAAGGGCATCGACGGTGACGCCCGCATAGCCGGAGTAGAGGGTGTTGGTGCTGTTGTTCTGCGTGTCGGCGAACATGTAGAGCGGCGGCGGGAAGCCGTCGTAGTCCGCCCGGCCGCGATTGTAGAGGCCCTTCAGGTCCAGCCGCACGTTGTCCGCCAGCCGCGCGCCCACGCTGCCGAGCACGGACCAGTTGCGGTAGCCGTCCTTCTCGGTGTTGCCGTCGTCCTTGTCGGCGGCGGAAATGCCGTCCGTGTCGTAGAAGCTGGCGGTCAGGGAGCCGGTGACGGCCTCGGTGCCGCCGGAGACGGTGCCCGCCGCGCGCCAGCTGTCGAAGCTGCCGCCCTCGACCAGCCCTTCGGCGTGCAGGCCGGGCTGGCCGGAGGTGGTGATGATGTTGATGACGCCGCCGATGGCGTGGCTGCCATAGAGCGTGGACTGGGGCCCGCGCAGCACCTCGACGCGCTCGATGCCGGTGGTGACGATATCGGTGAGGTGGGCGGTGCCGGCCGGCGTCGAGGGGTCGTTGATGCGGACGCCATCGACAAGAACCACCGTTTCCTCGCCGCCGACGCCGCGCAGAAACAGGGACGTTTGCGCGCCGGGCCCGCCGCTGCGGACGACGGTGACGCCCGGCACCTCGCGCAGCACGTCGGTAAGCATGGTTTTGCGGGTGGCCTTGATGTCCTCGGCGGTGAGGACGGAGACCGACGTGCCGGTAACGCCCAGGCTCTGTTCCGTGCGGGTGGCGGAGACGATGATCTGGTCCAGCGGGTTGACGGGTTCCAGGGCGAACGCGGGCTGGGCCGCGAAATTCAGCGCTATGGCCGCGGTAACAAGAAAGAGACGATTTACGTGGCAGGGCGACATGCCTGACCTCCCAAACGCAAGCAGGTTCCAGTCTGTCAGGGAGAGCCGGCCGGCTGGCCACAGGCGGACAGGCGATGATATCGCGCAGCCCCCGCTCCGGCATCCGGCGCAGCAACCCTGACGGTTGATGTCGCCGTTCCGGAAGAACCCGTCGCACACCGCTCGACCCGGCAGCATGCAAGGCGACGACAACAGGCAGGTCTCCTGGCTTCCGGGTCTGCGCGCACGCCTTCCGCCTTCCCAGTTTCCCAGTGGCTTCAATCGAAGGCGGCGCTCGCCGGTTACAGTTGCGGGGACAGCCGTGGCCTGGGGGCAAGCCCTTGCACCACATTCCCCTTTTAACCCCCTTTCGGGGGGCCTGTTGCGGGGGTGAGGGCTAGTGCGGCGCGCAAGGCCCGTCAAGCCCCCATCGCAGCAAGGGCCGGGAACAGGCGCGCAAGTAAGACCTCAGCAAACTGGACTTTTTCGCGCGGCGCGCCAGATTGCCCGAAAGAGAAAAGAACAACACGCAAGGACTACCGTGCTTCATGCTTCCTCAGGCGCACGCCGCACCTCGCATAGCGCCCAGCCGCAACTGGAGTTCACCCTTCCCGCCCCCCGCAAGTCCGCACAGGCCGCGCCCGACCGGCCAGCGCAGGAAAACGACAGGCCAATGACCGACGACAGCGACGACGATGACTCGCCGGTCTTCGCACTGGTGAAGGAAAGCGGCATCGACGGCGTAAAACGCACTCTTTATCTGGTGCTGGAGACGACGCAGGGAGAGCTGTTCCGGCTGGACTTCACCCCAGGGTGCGTTCCGCTGGCGGTGGCCGCCCTCTCCGCCGAGCTGGGCTTCCTGCAGCGCCAGCAGGCGGACAGCGCCATGCCCGTGCAGCCGATCATCGCCGATGCCTGTCAGCTGGGGGAAACGGCGGACGGCAGCCCCGCCCTCATCGCCACCATGGAAGGCGGCGGTGAGCTGCCCCTGCAGGCGAGCCTCAAGACCCTGCAGCGGCTGGCCAAGGACATCGAGGCCTATATGCGCGTGAAAGCCCCCGGCCCCGCCCGGCCATAAGGCCACTTCCAGCGGGCGCGACCGTTCGTGAAGAGCGCGGCCGGGTATGCGTGGAGGAAGCCCAAGGGGAAGCCTGGCGCTTGTGCGCCTGCGCGCACGCCCCCTGCCAATCAAAACTTCCCTGCCTGAAATCTGTTAGAAAATCGGCACGATGCGGGCCTGCGGCAGCGGGGTTGGCGCGCCCTCCGTCAGGTCCTGCGCGGCGGTGCTCCAGGTTTGCGCCTCGGCGCAGATCTTCTGCAGGCGGCGCAATGCCTCATCGGCCTGAACGGCGGTGAAGCCGTAGGGCTCGCCGCTGGGCGCGCCGCTCCACATGCGCGCATAGGCGTGCCGGTTGGCGTCGGTCAGCGGCGGCGCCAGGCCCTCGGCGAAGGTGATGGTGAACCGCTCGATCGCCGAGGCGGCATTCCGGTAGCGGATCCAGAAATGGGCGTCGAAATCGAAATCCTCCACAAGCGTTTCGCCCGCCTTCGCCCCCTTGCCCGCCACCCGCCGCAGAACCTCGCCGGGCATGTCGAGCTTCATCCCGCCTTCATCCGCCGCCAGCGCGATGCGAACAACGCGGTCGCGGTGGCCGGGCGCGCGCGCCTGCAACAGGTCGCGCCAGTTCTGCATGGTGGCGATGATGGCGAACAGGAAGCTGGAGAGGTCCGCGAGGCCGCCCTTGCCGGTGATGGACCGGTAGCGCGGGGCCCGCCCCTCCCGCGTGCTGCGCGGCAGCGTGACCACCTGCTCCGGCGGCGGGTTTTGATCCGGATAGACCAGATCGATCGCGAAGGTGGGCCAGCGCGGCAGCGGCGCGTCAAACAGGTGAACGGGGAAGTTGCTGGCCGCGCCGCCATCGGTGAACCAACAGACGCGGAAGTCATTCTCCGAGATGGGGCAGGCGTCAATATCGATCAGCGCGCCATCCTCCGCGCCGCCGAGCGCCAGCGCGTCAACGCTCTCGACGAAGCGCGGGCGGTCGTGCAGCCCGGCGCGGGGATGCGCCCGCCCTTCGGCGCGCAGGCGCTGCCAGTCCAGCTCATAAAGGGGAACGGCGCTGATGAGCAGCGGAAAGCTGAGGCTCATGCGCGCGGCGACCACGATGGGCAGCGCGCCGTCCTTCGGCAGTTCATAGAAGATCGGGTTGGCGCGGGGGTAATGGCAGGGGGCGTGGGCCTTCATCCAGGCAACGACCGGCGCCGGGAAGAGGCGCAGAAACTCATCCTCCCGAAACCACAGGCGGCCCTGGACGAACGGAATGGTGCGCGGCTCGGAATGGGAGACGTTGGTGGTGATGATTTGCAAATCGAGCGTGCGGGGCCCCTCGGGCTCGCCTGCATAGCGCGGCGCGTCCCACAGATCCCGGAACACCACGGGCCGGCCATCCGGGTCCTCAAGGCCCGCCACCTGGCGGATGGTCTCGTGCATCCATTCAGTGAGCGCGGGGGTGGAGAAACCCGGCTGCCGGGTGCCGGGGCACAGGCCGAGAAAGTTAGAGGCGGCCGCAGCGCCCAGCGCCTGGATCGACCGCCAGCCCCCCACGGCCAGCGCGCAGACGAGCGCCGGCAGCAGCGCGGCGACAAGGCCGCCGACGCCATCGATGCCGTAGCCCAGCCCCAGCAGCAGGAAGAGCGTGAGCAGCATGGAAAAGGGCGCCATGCGGACAAGCGCCAGCAACACCTCCAGCGCCACGCGCGCCCGGCCGGGCTTGGCGGCGAGCGCAACGATCAGCCGGTAGGCGGCGCGGCCATTCCAGGCAGGCTGGAACAGGCCGTAGATGAAGCCCCGGCGCGTCAGCTGCCCGGCGACCAGCTCCAGCCCCGCCATGCCGATGTGCGGCTTGCTGTGACAGGCGGGCTCCAGCGCCCGGCGCCGCTCGCCCAGCGCTGCCGCCGCGCAGATGGCCGCCGCAATGGCGCCCGCCGACGTGCCGCCGATATTCTTGAAGCGGTACTTGCGGGCCAGCGCCAGCACCGCGTTGGGATAGACCAAGCCGCTGGTGATGCCGCCCTTCATCACGAGATCGCAGTAGCCTTGCGACCCGGTCTCCGTCTCCCCGGCCATGCCGTGCCTCCGCCCGCTGGTGCCGCCAGCTAATCCTTATAGCATAGCCGCATGACGGTTCATCATCGGCATGGGCGAAGACGTGGCGCATAGACGGCCTGGAACAGGTGGGGCTGCGCCCTCTTCCGCGTGGGCGAGCGGTTATTCTGTCGCAATGGAATTTCAGGAATTCGCTTTTAAGACTAACCGCAGCCTGTAATAGTTGCTTTGAGAAATGAGCTCGTCCGCTGATGCCGCTTGATCCGCTCTCCCTGTTTACGGCCTCCTTGCTGGTGCTGCTCCTCGTCAGCAGCCTGCTTCTGCTTGCGTGGCTGCAAAACCGGCAGGTGCAGGCCCTGGCCTGGTGGAGCCTCGCCTTCCTGCTGGCAGGGCTTGGCTTCACGGGAGCGCTGATGGGCGCGGACAGCGCGCACAGCCTCGTCCGGGAAGTGGGCAACGCCGCCATCCTGCTGGGCTATGGCCTGTCGCTGAAGGCATCCCGGCAGTTCAACCAGCGCGCCACGCCCGTGGCCATCACGCTGGGCGGCAGCTTCATCTGGCTGTTCGCCTGCTGGGTCATCAACATCCCCTTCTCCCTCCGCCTGGAACTCGCCTCCCTGCTGTGCGGTGGCTACACCTTCGCCATGGCCTACGAGCTGTGGTTCGGCGCGCGCGAGCGGCTGATCTCCCAGCGCACCGCCGCCCTGCTGTGCGGCCTGCACGGCTTCTATTTCATCCTGCGGATCATCACCGGCCCGACGCTCCAGCGCACCATCCAATGGGTGGAGCAGTTGGACACCACCTGGGCACTCATCATGTCGATCGAGACGCTGGTCTACGCCACCAGCTTCGGCTTTCTCATCGTCTCCATGGCCAAGGAGCAGATCGAGGCCCGCCACCGCCGCGCCGCCCTGCAGGACCCGCTGACCGGCATCGCCAACCGCCGCGCCTTCAAGGAACAGGCGGAACAGCGCCTCGCCCGCAACCAGGCCCTGGGACGGCACAGCAGCGTCATGCTGTTCGACCTCGACCACTTCAAGGCCATCAACGACGGCCACGGCCACGATGCGGGCGACCAGGTGCTCATCGGTTTCTGCGAACTGGTGGAGGGATTGCTGGACCCGGATACCCTGTTCTGCCGCATGGGCGGAGAGGAATTCGCCGCCTTCCTGTCCGGGGAGGACCCGAACCGGGCCCTGACGCTCGCCGAGCGCATCCGCGCCGCCCTTGAAGACGGCGGCATGAAGGCGAACCAGCAGCATATTGCCGCCACCGTGAGCATCGGCATCGTTATCAGCCGCGATGCGGCCATATCCTTGCGCGACCTGCTGGCCCACGCCGACGCCGCGCTCTACGAGGCCAAGGCCGGCGGCCGCAACCGGGTGGCCGTCTACTGCGCCGACCGCAACAAGGCGACCAGCCTGCAGGTGGCATAGAACCGGTCAAGGGCGCTCGCCCCGGTAGTTGGGATGGCCGATGATTGCCTCGATTATCTGCCCGCCTCCAGTTTCAGAAATTGCGGTATTAACCCCGACAGACTTTGTCTTGGCGCTGAACAGCCGCCGCATCCAGTCGTTCTCGCGAGGCACAATGAACTTGATAAATTCGTGCGTGCCGCCCCGTGGGACGTAAATTCGCGATAGCCTCACGTTCAGCAGTTCGGCCCAGAAAATGAAGCGACCTATCGTATAGAGCCGGATGCCATCCTCACCGATTTCAAGGAACGGCTCATGGCGGTCCACATAATTCCGATAAAACGACATAGGGCCATGTTTCAGAACCAGGAAACCGGCCCACGCAAAGAAGCCTGACAACAGGATCAGCAGGACAAGCAGGCCTGTTGCAGCGCCCAACGGCGCCTGGTTGAAGAGGACGAAAACAAACAGGAGAAACCCGCCCCCTGCCCCCAAAAAAATGCACAGGAAGAGTGGCAGGCAGAAGGCCATCATGACGGAAGCGTAGCCAATCGAAAAACCGCTCCGCCCGAACACCAAGGGGCGCGAGAAACCATCCTGAGCGCAGCTTTCAACGGGATCGCCGCCGGGTTTTCCACTCTTGCCGGCTCTTCGAAACAGCCCGCGCAGGCACCAGATGGGCACAACGACACAGGCCAGAACGAGGGCCAACGACCAGTCCGGCCGCTTTTCCAATAAAATAAGCGCGGCCGTGAAGCTCGGCACAGGCCCCAGACTGAGAAGAAAAATGGCCGTAATTTCCAGCCGCTCCTTCCAGCTGATCCGCTTCGTGGACTTGGCCCGCCTCCGGAGGGTTTGAAACCATCTGACGGTGGCCAGGAGGAACAGCGCCGTTAGCGCAGAGCACAGAAGCGCTACCGCGCATGCGGAGAATATCCCCGCGGTGTCATCCGCGTCTCGCAGCTTGGCCACGGCACCGAAGATCAACAGAATATCGAACCCGACGCTCAATACGCAGAGAAGAACCAGAAAAACGCTGAACAGCCCCCTGAACGCCCACGACCAGAAACCGCCCGCCATGACGCTGCCGCCCCCACCGAAAATCTGCGAAAGATTATGGCCTTAGGCGAAATGAGGCAAGGACGTCAGGGGCCGGGAAAGCGCCCGGAACCATGAACCGGAGCGACAGGCAAACCACCAGGCACCCAGGCCAGCCGCAAGCGGCTTGCAAGCGCGACGACCCTCACGCTTGAGGCGCGGCAATGCGGGGGTAATGTCAGGGTAACTGGCTGAAACCGCGAAGGGAAAAATGGCGGCTTTCTGCGGTGTGGCGACCCCTACGGGATTCGAACCCGTGTTCCTACCGTGAAAGGGTAGTGTCCTAGGCCTCTAGACGAAGGGGTCATGGCCGCGAAGTGGGCGCTTGATAAACGGGGCGGACGCCGGGGTCAAGCGCATCCAGCAATTGAAATGAATTTTTTATTCTACCCCGGAAAATTCTCTGCAATTTCAACGGCGCGGACCTTGGCCGCAAAGGCCCTTTCGCTTGTTTTCAGGCACTGTTCTCAGCCCAGCCCATCGGCCCAGGCGGCGTCATCCAGATGCAGTTCGGCCCTGGGTGCGCCGGTCCAGTGGTCGATGCAGATGCGCCCGGCCACATAGAGCGGGCGGCGGCCCGCCCCGGCCAGCGCCAGCCCCAGCTCCGTATTGCCGTGGCGGAAGGCCATGGCCTTGATCCGCGCGCCATCCTTGCCGCTGAGGATAACGCGAACGTGGTCCTGCCCCACGATATCGCACTTGACCACGTTGACCGGCCCCACCGCCACCTTCGGGTTGGGCCAGCCGGTGCCGTAAGGCCCGGCCTGATCCAGCTGCTCGCCGAGTTCCGGCGTGACGCCGCCGGGCGCGAGCGCCGCATCCAGCTTGAGCGCGCGGCCGTCCATGGAAGCGGCGACGTCCTCCCCCAGTCGCTCGCACAGGAAGGCGCGGAAGTCCGCCACCTTACCCGCCTCGATGGTGAGGCCCGCCGCCATGGCGTGGCCGCCGCCCGCCGCCAGCAGGCCCTCGTCCTTTGCCGCCAGCACCGCCGCGCCCAGATCAACGCCCGGCACGGACCGGCCCGAGCCCTTCCCCACCGTGCCATCGACGCCGATGACGACGGCCGGGCGGCCGTATTTCTCCTTGAGGCGGCTGGCGACGATGCCGATGACGCCCGCGTGCCAGCCGTCTCCGCTCGCCACCACAACGGGGTCGGCCTCCGGGGCAACCAGCAGCGCCTGATCCAGCGTCAACGCCTCCAGCGCCTTGCGCTCGGCGTTCAGCCGGTCCAGCTCCTCGGCGATCTGGCGGGCCTCGCCGGGCTGCTCGCTGATGAGGAGCCGCGTGCCGAGATCGGACCGGCCGACGCGCCCGCCCGCGTTGATGCGCGGCCCAAGCTGGAAGCCGAGGTCGCCGCTGGTCGGCGCGCGATCCATGCGCGAGACATCGCACAGGGTCGCCAGCCCGATGTTGCCGCGCCGGGCCATGACCTTCAGCCCCTGCGCCACGAACACCCGGTTGAGGCCGGTCAAGGCCACCACGTCCGCCACCGTGCCCAGCGCCACGATGTCGAGCATCCCCATCAGGTCCGGCTCGGGCCGCCCCTTGGCGTACCAGCCGCTGAGGCGCAGCACCCGGTTGATGGCGACCGCCAGCAGGAAACACACGCCGACGGCGGCCAGATGGCCGTATTCGGTGCCCGCATCGTCATCGAGCCGGTTGGGGTTGACAACGGCGAACGCCTCCGGCAGCGCCCAGCCCGCCTTGTGGTGATCGACCACCAGCACATCGAGCCCCGCCGCCTTGGCCGCCGCCAGCGGCTCGAACGACTGGGTGCCGCAGTCCACCGTCACCACCACCTTCGCGCCCGCCTGGGCAATGGCGGTCATGGCGGCGACGTTCGGGCCGTAGCCTTCGGTCATGCGATCGGGGATGTAGAAGCTCGCCACCCCGCCCACGGCGCGCAACAGGCGCACAAGCAAGGCCGTGGAGGTCGCGCCGTCCACGTCGTAGTCCCCGAAGACCACGATCGGCTCCTGCCGCCGCACCGCATCGGCCAGACGCTCGGCGGCGCGGTCCATGTCCTTGAAGATCGAGGGGTCGGGCAGCCAGTCCCTCAGCGTCGGCTTGATGAGGCGGCCAACCGCCTCTACCTCCGCGCCGCGCCCGGCCAGCACCAGACCCACCGCTTCGGGCAGACCATGCGCCTGGGCAATGGCAGCGCCCGCCGACAGATCCGCCCGCCAGCGCCACGGCTGGCCCAGAACCGAACGCTCAACCCCAAAGACATAAGACAATGCAGCCATGCCCCCGTTCTGACGCAGCACGGGCGCAGACGCAAGCGCACAAAGGTAGAACATCGTGGGGGCGCGATGCGTGGTGGGGTGGGCGTGGTTTAGAGTTTTCTTTTGCAGGAGGGTCTTGAACCCTCTCGGCAACCTCCCTTTCATTTTTTGGTACGTGCGTGCAGGGAAAGGTGGGCCCCTTTTAGAGGATGGATTGGGACGCGCCTACCTCCCTGTCCGTGCGAACCGGGCAGAGGCGCGCATAAGCTATGCATGAGCGCTCCTTACTATCATTCAATGGAGTATTGTTCGCTCAAGTAAGGGTTCGGCGGGTGCGGGCTGCGTGGCCCATGACTTAAATTCCAGAAGGCGCGCCCAAATTCCGGAAGACGCGCCCGCCATCCCACGCACGGCCCGATAAACGAATGGGGGGTGCAGGGGGTTACAAACCCCCTGCAAACACAAGCCCGAAGGGCGAGAAAAGAGAAGGGCCGGAGGATGAACCCCCGGCCCCGCTCGCATTCAGCACTTCAAAAGAAGCTTACAGCTTCTTGCGGCGGTGCTCGCCGTAGACGTAGCGCACGGTGCCGGAGGAGGCGCGCATCACCAGCGATTCCGTGGTGAACCAGCCGCCCGGCTTGCGCTTCACGCCTTCGAGCAGCGCGCCGTCGGTGACGCCGGTGGCGGCGAAGATCACGTCGCCGGAGGCCAGCTCGGTGAGGTTGTACTTGCGGTTGAAGTCGGTGATGCCGACGCGGCGGGCGCGCTCCTTCTCATCCTCGTTGCGGAAGATGAGGCGGCCCTGGATCTGGCCGCCGATGCAGCGCAGGGCTGCCGCCGCCAGCACGCCTTCCGGCGCGCCGCCCGAGCCCATGTACATGTCGATGTTGGTTTCTTCCGGGTCGGCCACGGCCATGACACCGGCCACGTCGCCATCCGGGATGAGCTTGATGCCGCAGCCGATCTCGCGCAGCTCGCGGATCAGCGCCTCGTGGCGCGGGCGGTCGAGCACGCAGACCATGATGTCTTCCGGCGCGACGCCCTTGGCTTCGGCGAAGCGGCGCACGTTCTCGGCCGGGCCGAAGTCGAGGTCGACGAGGCCTTCCGGATAGCCGGGGCCGATGGCCAGCTTGTCCATGTAGACGTCCGGCGCGTTGAGAAGGTTGCCTGCCTCGGCGATGGCCAGAACGGCCATGGCGTTGGCCCCCGCCTTGGCGGTGATGGTGGTGCCTTCCAGCGGATCGAGCGCGATGTCGATGGCCGGGCCGTCCTGCTCGGAGCCCACCTTCTCGCCGATGTAGAGCATCGGCGCTTCGTCGCGCTCGCCTTCCCCGATGACGACGGTGCCGTTGAACGGCAGGCGATTGAGCGCATCGCGCATGGCCTCCACCGCCGCCGCGTCTGCCGCCTTCTCGTTGCCGCGACCGGTCAGCTTGGCGGCCGCGATGGCAGCCGCCTCGGTGACGCGCACCATTTCAAGCACCCAAATGCGGTCGAGGATCTGGGAAGGAGTCTGAGTCATGAAAAGGCCTTTCCTGCCCGTTAAAATTCAAGAATATGCATCATGACCGGCGCGGAGGTGACGCTTTCCAGCGCCGCGATCCGCTCCAGCGCATCGGTGACAGCCTGCTGCGGCCCCTCGTGCGTGGTCAGCACGAAATAAACGCTCCCGTTCGGGGCATTGCCGCGCTGGATGACGCTTTCCACCGACACCGACAGGTCCCGCAGGATGGCGGTCAGCTCGGCGAGGACGCCGGGCCGGTCGGTCACCGTCAGGCGAATGTAGTAGCGGCCCACGTGCGACATGGGGTCGGCCGCCGGAATGTCCGCAAGGCTGGCGGCCGGCATGGCGAAGGCCGGGCCGAATTCGCCGCGGGCCACGTCCACCAGATCGGCCGCGACGGCGGAGGCGGTCGGCCCCTCGCCCGCGCCGCGCCCCTGGAACAGGAGGCGGCCCACGTAGTTGCCCTCGGCCACCACCGCGTTCAGCGAATCCGTGACATGGGCGAGCGGGTGCGTCTCCGGCACCAGGCAGGGGTGAACCCGCTGGAACAGCGCGCCGTCTTCCTGCCGCGCCAGGCCGATGAGGCGGATGCGGTAGCCGAGCGCGCGGGCGTAGTCGATGTCCGCCGGGGTCACGTTGCGGATGCCGCAGGTGGAAACGCCCGCGAAGTTGACCCGCGTGCCGAAGGCAAGCGAGGAGAGAATGGCCAGCTTGTGGGCGGCGTCGATGCCGTCGATATCGAAAGTGGGGTCGGCCTCGGCGTAACCCAGGCTTTGGGCCTCCTTCAGCACCGCGTCGAACGGCTTGCCCTCGCGCTCCATGGCCGAGAGGATGAAATTGCAGGTGCCGTTGAGGATGCCGTAGACGGCCTGGATGCGGTTGCCCGCCATCCCTTCGCGCATGCCCTTGACGACCGGAATGCCGCCGGCGACCGCCGCCTCGAACTTGAGGGGGGCATTGGTCTTCTCGGCCAGCTGGGCCAGCTCCAGCCCGTGGTGGGCGAGCATGGCCTTGTTGGCGGTGACGAACCCCTTGCCCGCGCTGAGCGCCGCACGGGCCATCGCCAGGGCCGGGCCGTCCGCCCCGCCGATGAGTTCGACAACCGTGTCCACATCCTCGCGCGCGGCCAGATCCGGCGCGTTGTCCTCCCACGCGAAGCCGGACAGGTCGACGCCGCGGTCCCGGCTGCGGTCCCGCGCGGAGACGGCGGTAATCACGATCGGCCGGTTGGCACGACGGCTCACCAGTTCGGCGTTCTCTGCGAGAAGCTTGACCAGACCGGCACCCACGGTGCCCAGCCCTGCCAAGCCGACACGTAAAGGCTTGTCAGACATTGTCATCCCATTTCCATCGGCGACGGTCCTAGCGAGTGTAGGAGGATTTGGCTAGGGCTTGCACACCCGAATCGATCCGCCGTCGCCTTGTTTCGCCCAGGGTTCCCCCGGAAGAAACATGGCCGGGGCGAGGCCCGGCCATGCCTGTTGTTACGCTTGAGACGGCCTGGCGTTCCAGCCAAGCTGCCTTTGGCTTCGCGCTTCGGCTACTCCGCCGCGGCCTTGGGGCCGGGCACGTTCAGCCCCTCCGCCTGGAAGAAGCGGCGGATGTTGCGGGCCGCCTGGCGGATGCGGTGCTCGTTCTCCACCAGCGCGATTCGCACATAGCCCTCGCCCAGTTCGCCGAAGCCGACGCCGGGGGCCACCGCCACCTGCGCGCCGGCCAGCAGCTTCTTGGAGAACTCCAGCGCGCCCAGATCGCGGAAGGCGGGCGGCACCGGCACCCACGCGAACATGGAGGCGGGCGGCGGCGGCACCTCCCACCCGGCGCGGGCGAAGCTTTCCACCAGCACGTCGCGGCGCTGCTTGTAGAGCTGGCGGGCCTGCTCGATGCACTCCTGCGGACCGTTGAGCGCGGCGACGGCCGCCGCCTGGATGGGCGTGAACGCGCCGTAATCGAGGTAGGACTTCACCCGGGTGAGCGCCTGGATGAGCTGCTTGTTGCCAACGGCAAAGCCCACGCGCCAGCCCGCCATGGAGTAGGTCTTGGACATGGAGGTGAACTCCACCGCCACGTCCTTCGCGCCCGGCACCTGGAGGATGGAGGGCGGCGGGTTGCCGTCGAAGTAGATTTCCGCATAGGCGAGGTCCGACAGCACCCAGATCTCGTGCTTGCGGCAGAAATCCACCACCTGCGCGTAGAAGTCGAGGTCCACCACCTGCGCGGTGGGATTGGACGGATAGCCCATCACGATGGCCGTGGGCTTGGGCACACTGTAGCGCACCGCGTTTTCCAGACTTTTCATGAAGTCCGGCCCCGGCGCGGCGGGCACATGGCGGATGGCCGCGCCCGCGATGATGAAGCCGAAGGCGTGGATGGGATAGCTGGGATTGGGCGCGAGGATGACATCGCCCGGCGCGGTGATCGCCTGCGCCAGATTGGCGAGACCTTCCTTCGAGCCGAGGGTGACGACGACTTCCGTCTCCGGGTCCAGCTCGACGCCAAAGCGCCGGGAGTAGTAGGCCGCCTGCGCCTTGCGGAGCCCCTTGATGCCCTTGGAGGCCGAGTAACCATGGGCATCCGGCTTGCGGGCCACTTCCGCCAGCTTCTCGACGATGTGGGCGGGCGGCGGCGTATCGGGGTTGCCCATGCCGAGATCGATGATGTCTTCCCCGCGCGCTCGGGCGGCTGCCTTCATTGCGTTCACTTCAGCGAACACATAAGGCGGCAGGCGCTTCACGCGGTAGAATTCCTCATCGATCATTGGTCAAAACCTTCAGTTAGAATGTATGCGGCTTTCCATTTCCGCCCGCGCTGGGCTAGGCTCGGAAAGCCTGGCTGTCTTATAGGCTGAGGCGGATTCGAAGGCGAGTGCCAATGGCGTCGAAGAACCCCGGTTTTCGCAAATAGGCGCAAGAATATTGCCATGAGCGAGCAAAAGTCCTCACATGACCCGGCTCAGGCAGCAGCATATGAAAGATTCCAACAGTGGACCCGGCTGATGGGGCGGGCCCAGCAGCTGATGCTGGAGTTCTGGGTGCGCCAGACAGGGCCGAGTCGGCCCTTCCCGCTCGACCCCTTCGGCCTTGCGCCGCTGGGCGCGCAAGTGGCCGCCAGCCTGATGGCCGAGCCCCAGCGGCTGGCGGAGCAGCAGACACGCCTGTGGGAAGCAACCCTCGCCCTGTGGCAGGATGCGGGCCGGCGCCTCGCCGCCCCCACTGACGCCGCGCCCGCAGCGATGAAGCCCGACAAGCGCTTCAACGCGCCGGAGTGGCAGTCCCACATCATGTTCGATCTGATGCGCCAGAGCTACCTGCTGGCCAGCGAGCATTTCCTCAGCATGGTGGAGAGCAGCACCGGGCTGGACGACGACGCCCGCGCCAAGGCCCGCTTCTTCGCCCGGCAGTGGGTGGACGCGCTCTCGCCCGCCAACTTCCCCCTCACCAACCCGCAGGTGTTGAAGGCGACATTGGAGGAGCAGGGCCAGAACCTGCTGCGCGGTTTCGAGAACCTCCTGAGGGACCTGGAGAAGGGCAGCATCACGCTCACCGACGAAAGCCCGTTTGCCGTGGGGCAGAACGTGGCGGCAACGCCCGGCAAAGTGGTGTTCGAGAATAAACTGTTCCAGCTGATCCAGTACGCCCCGGCGACAGAGACGGTGCATCAGGTGCCCATTCTCATCGCGCCGCCGTGGATCAACAAATTCTATATCCTCGACCTCACGCCGCAAAAGTCCTTCGTGCGCTGGTGCGTCAGCCAAGGCTTCACCGTGTTCGTGATGTCGTGGGTGAACCCCGGCAGCGAGCACCGGGACCTGGGGCTGGCGGATTACATGCTGGACGGCATTATTGCTGCCATGGAGGCCGCGCGCAAAATCTGCGATGCGCCCTCCGTTCACGCCATCGGCTACTGCATCGCGGGCACCCTGCTCGCCCCGACGCTGGCCTGGCTGGAGACGAAGGGACGCGGCGACCTCGTCTCCTCCGCCACCTTCTTCACCGCGCAGGTGGATTTCGCGGATGCGGGCGACCTGCGCCTGTTCGTGGGCGACGAGCAACTGAAAATGCTCGATCAGCTGAGCGCCGAGACGGGATATCTCGACGCCCGCTACATGGCCGCCACCTTCAACATGCTGCGCGCCAACGACCTCATCTGGAATTACGTCGTCAACAACTACCTGCTGGGCCGCGAGCCGCCGCCGTTCGACCTGCTTTACTGGAATTCGGACGCGACCCGCCTGCCCCGCGCCATGCTGCTGGAATATCTGCGCGAGCTTTATCTCGGCAACCGGCTGGCCGAGCCCGGCGGCCTTTGCCTTGCGGGCGTGCCCATCGATCTCGCATCCGTGGAAATTCCCGCCTACATTCAGGCCGGGCGGGAGGACCACATCGCCCCGCCCCAATCCGTCTACAAACTCACCCGTCATTTCTCCGGCCCGCTGCGCTTCGTGCTGGCGGGCTCGGGCCACATCGCGGGCGTCGTCAACCCGCCCCACGCCCGCAAATACCAGCACTGGGTGAGCGAGCAGCTGCCCGATACGCTGGAGGAATTCTCAACGCTCGCCGAGGAACGCCCCGGCTCCTGGTGGCCGGACTGGCTCGCGTGGCTCACGCCGCAGGCAGGCCCCATGGTGCCCGCGCGCGCACCCGGCGCACACCCGGAGTTCCCCGCCCTCGAAGACGCCCCCGGCCGCTACGTGAAAATGCGCTGAGTTTTCTTGGGGGAAGCGGGATTTTATTTTCACAAAGGGGGGCGCGGCTCGAAAAGAATGGGAGTGCAGAGGGTCCGCGACCCTCTGCAAGAAATAAAAATTCGCACCCTCAAAAAAATCACAGCACGATGTTGGCCTTGAGGCCGATGACCACGATGTCCTTGTTGTGGTCGAACCCGCCGGGGTTGATGATGTACTGCACGTTGGGATGCAGGATGATCCACTTGGAGAGGTGGAAGCCGTAATAGAGTTCGCTGGCGTATTCCGCGCCGGGCCGCTCCGCCTGTTGCCGGGGGCCGGGCGTGAAATCCCCGCTCGGCGCGGGAATTGACGTTGGTGCGACCGACGGCAAAGCCGATTACATCCTCCGGCCGCTCCTGAAACAGGCCGGTGTAGAACAACCCCACGCTGACCTGGTTGTCGATGCGGGCGGTCTCGCGGTCCGCCTGGCTGAAGTTGAAAAACAGGGTGAGGCCGGAGATGGTCTGCTCGCCTTCCGCCCGGCCGAACACCTGCTGCTGCGCCATGAAATAGCCGCCGTACTGGCCTTCGCGGCGCAGGGCAGATGCGCCGGTGAGCGGCCGGGGCTGGCGGTTGATATCGAGACGGAGGTCATCGGCGTCTTCGGTGTTGTACCATCCGCCGAGCTTGTAGGTGCCGGGGAGCTGGTCCGTGCCGAGTTTGGGCGTCCAGCCGATCTCGACGGGAATGAGCGCGCCGGTTGCGCCGTTGAAATAGCCGATGGTGAAATCCTTCTCGAGGTTGCGCGGATTGACCTCGTAGACGCCCGCCTGGAAATAAAGGCTGTCGCCTCGTTTCACGCGCAGGCGCGCCGCCCACTGGCTGACCGGCCAGTTGAACCAGTAATTGCCCACGATATTACCGGGCGGGGCCCCGCAGAAGGTGAGGTTCATGAACTCGCAGGAAAAGGCGGCGAAGTCCTCGCCCGTCAGCAGACGGCCGAGCTTCAGATCAATGCCGCTGTCGCCAAGATCCTGCTGATACCACAGCTGGGTGACGCGCCAGGTCTGGCCGCGCCCGAACACCTCCTGCACCTGCTGGAGCACGCCCAGCCCCGCCTTCTCGGTGAGATCATAACCGCGCCGATAGGTGCCGGTGGCCTGAAACGTGCCGCCCTTCAGGCCCGCCAGC
Source organism: Pedomonas mirosovicensis (assembly GCF_022569295.1). Classification (NCBI taxonomy): domain Bacteria; kingdom Pseudomonadati; phylum Pseudomonadota; class Alphaproteobacteria; order Sphingomonadales; family Pedomonadaceae; genus Pedomonas; species Pedomonas mirosovicensis. The sequence continues at coordinate 2,282,648 of NZ_JAKFIA010000001.1, forward strand.
TTTTCCATATCGAGCGTTGCGCCGAAGGTGAGCTGGCCGGTTTCGCGCACCAGCTCGCGCTCACCGCCGCGGGCGTTCCAGGCGGTTTGCGAACCATAGCTGAGCGCGAGCTTGACGCCCTTGTCCTCCAGCCGCTTTCGCCCCCCGTCTCCGCCGAGAGTGGGCGACGGCGGCGGCTTGGCGACGCGCGTGTCGGCGTGCGGGCGCACGCTGGGCGGGCGGCGCTGCGGCTGGGGCTCGTCCGGCGGCTCGGGCTGGGCAAGAACCGGCCCCGCCAGGATGGCGGCGATCGCAAATGCCAGCCGGGGCGCGAGCGGGGCCATGGCCGCTACTCGTTCTTCAACGCGAAGGCAACGATGGCATCGCCCAGCTCGGTGCCGAACGTGCCGTGGCCGCCGGCCGCCACCACCACCATCTGGCGATTATCGGCGGCGCGGTATGTCATGGGCGTCGCCTGTCCGCCGGCAGGCAGCCGGCCCTCCCACAGCAGCTCGCCGGTGGTGATGTCATAGGCGCGCAGGTAATTATCGAGCGTGCCGCTGTAGAAGAACACGCCGCCCGCCGTGATGAGGGGCCCGCCGAGGCTCGGCACGCCCATGTTGAACTTGAGCGGCAGGGGCGCGGAATCCCGCACCGTGCCGTTGCGGCGACGCCAGGCGGTCTTGCCGTCGGCCAGCCCCACGCCGACGAGCGAGCCCCACGGCGGCGACTGGCAGGGCACGCCGAGCGGCGAGACGAACGGGCCGATATCCGCCGCGTAGGGCGCGCCAAAATTCTCGCCGAACATGGCCTTGCCTTGCGTTACGATCTGGGTGCGGGCATCGGGCCGGGGCACCAGCCCCACGACGAAGGCCAGCCGCACCGGCGAGCCGATCAATATTTGCCGCGCCGGATCAACCGCGATGCCGCCCCAGTTGAAGACGCCGGTATTGCCCGGATAGATGATGGAGCCGCCCGGCACCGGCGGCGTGTATGGCCCGGTGTAATAGAGCTTGCGGTAGGTGATACGGCAGAAAATCTGATCGAAGGGCGTTGCGCCCCACATGTCGGCCTCGCGCAGGGGCGGCGGCGTGAAATTGAGGGCGGAGACCGGCTGGGTGAGCGAGGCAAAGTCGCCCTTGACCGCCTTGCCCTCGAAGCGGGTTTCCTTCACCGGGAAAATCGGCTCGCCCGTGCGGCGGTTGAGAACGAACAGGTCGCCCTGCTTGGTGGGACCAATGAGCGCCGGCACGATGCCGTTTCGGGTGTGCAGGTCGATGAGCGTGGGCTGGGAGGGCACGTCCCGGTCCCACAGGTCGTGATGGACCGTCTGGCGTACCCAGCGCAGCTGGCCGGTTCTGGCATCCAGCGCGACAATGGCGCTGGAGAAGCGCTCCACCTGCGGCGAGCGGTTCGCGCCCCACTGGTCCGGCGACTTGTTGCCGAGCGGAATGTAGACCATGCCGAGCGCTTCATCGGCGCTGGGGATGGACCACATGTTGGGCGCGCCCTCGCTGTAGGTCTGCCCCGGACCGGGAATGGCATTGGGGTTGACCGCGCCGGGATCGAAATTCCACGCCAGCTGGCCGGTGTGCACGTCAAAGGCGCGGATGACGCCGGACGGGCTGTGCACCGAGACGTTGTCGTTGATGGCGCCGCCGACGACAATCATGTCGTTCACGATCACCGGCGTCGATGTAATCATCAGCCAGCCCGGCTTCGCGTTGGGAATGTTGGTGAGCAGCGAGACCTGCCCGTTGGTGCCGAAGTCGGGGCACGGCGTGCCGGTATCCGCATCCAGCGCGATCAGGCGCGCATCCATGGTGGGCGTGATGATCCGCCGGGCGCACAGCCCGCCCGTCGCGGATGTCGGAGCGGGCAGCGCAGGCTGGGTCGTCGCAGGCTGGGGCGCTGTGGACTGGGGCGCTGTGGGCGGGGCGGAAGCCGCCGCAGCCGGAGCGCCGGCAGGCGCTGCCGCCGCCTGCTGGGCCGCGCCCGGCGCATCCTCATGATAGACGACGCCGCGGCAGGTGAGATGCTCGCTGGAGGCATCGATCTGGATTTTCGGGTCGAACCGCCAGCGCACCTTGCCGGTGGTGGCATCCAAAGCGATCACATGGTTGTGCGGCGTGCAGAGATAGAGCGTGTTGCGGATCTTGATGGGCGTCACCTCGTAGGTGGTCTCGCCGGGGTCGTTCTTGCCTTTCAGATCTCCGGTGTGAAACACCCAGGCGACCTCCAGCTTGTCCACGTTGTCGGGCGTGATGTCGCCGAGGGTCGAGAACCGGCGGCCGAAGCGGTCGCCGCCATAGTAGGGCCAGTCGTTGCCCGGCAGGGGCTCCGGGCTTTCCACCGCCACCCGCTGGGCAGGCAGCTCGCCCTCAATGAGAAACTCATCGTCAAAGACCGATATCAGCGCCGTGATGCCCACCAGCGCCACGACCACGGCCAGCGCGATGCGCCCGCCGGTCCACCGGTCGCGCGGCCGGGGCGGCGTGGTGGCGGCATCGGCCACCGTGTCCGCCGGCACGCGGGCCGGGCGGATGATCGGCAGCAGCAGCCACAGGCCGATGAGGGTGAGCAGCACGCCGCGCGGCACCAGCGCCCACCAGTCGAGCCCCACCTCCCACACCGCCCAGACGAGCACGGCAAGGAGCATGGCGGCATAGACCCAGCGCGCCACCGGATTGCGCCGGATGAGCAGCCATCCGGTGATGAGCAGCCCCAGCGCCATGAGAAGATAGAACGGGCTGCCGCCCACCGCCGTGAGCCAAACCGCGCCGATTGCCAGCACGACCCCCAATAGCAACAATACCCAGCCGGTGATGACGGCAACCATTGGCGCCTCCCTATGCTTGTACACTCCGGTTCAGCGCATCGTCGGTCTTGGCGGACGGCTAGGGCTATAAGCCGCCGGGCATGGCAAGGTTCCGAAAGGATGAGGGATGTTGACCGGACAAGCGGTTGCCGGGGGCGCTGTCAGGGGCGGCGCATCATGCACCAGGTGCGCGGGCCATTGGCGGGCAGTTGCACCTCGGCCAGAACGCGAAATCCAAGGCGCTCATAGAAGGCGACATTGCGAAGACTGGCGGTTTCCAGATAGGCGGGGATGCCCGCAGCCTCCGCCGCCTTCAGCCCCGGACGAATGACGGCGGTGCCCAGCCCCTGCCCCTGGCGGCTCGGATCAACGCCGATGGTGGCGAGCAGCCATACCGGCTCCTGCGGGCGAAAGGGCGCAAGCTCCGCCTCCGCTTCTTCCCATGCCTTGGCGCGATCGCCCGCCAGTTTGGAGAATTCCGCTTCAAGTTCGGCAAAGGTGCGGTCCACCTCCGCCGCGCCTTCGGGCGTGGACCACACGGCGACCGCCTCGCAGTCGTCCGTCACCCACACCCGGCCGTAGGGCAGGGCGATGCGGGAGAGGAACAGCAGCTGCAACTGGCGCAACCGCTCCACGTGATGATCGGCGGCCACCGTGTGGCGGGTCCAGGGATAGTCGGCAAAGGCCGCGCTGAGCGTGGCTGCCGCTGCCTCCACGTCGTCCGGAATTGCCGGCCTGACGATAACCGGTTCAGCAGCGGGAGGTGTGGCGATCATCGGCTCTGCCCCTTTCGGGGCGCTTAGCCGCCCCGCCCTGAATAGTATTTATCCAGAAACGCGCGGGCGTGGGAGTCCAGCCGCTGCTCGGCGATGGCATCGCGCAGGCCCTGCATCATGCTCTGGTAGAAGTGAATATTGTGCTGGGTCATCAGCATGGCACCCAGAATTTCACCGGCCTTGACCAGATGATGCAGATAAGCGCGGCTGTAGGTGGCGCACACCGGGCAGGAACATTCGGGATCGAGCGGCCCAGTGTCTTCCTTGTGCTTGGCGTTGCGGATGTTGACCGGACCGTGCGCCGTGAAGGCCTGGCCGTTGCGGCCCGAACGGGTGGGCAGCACGCAATCGAACATGTCAACGCCGCGCACGACCGCGCCCACGATATCATCCGGCTTGCCGACGCCCATCAGGTAGCGCGGGCGATCCTCCGGCAGAAAACCGGGCGCGTAGTCCAGCACCTCGAACATCGGCCCCTGCCCTTCACCCACGGCGAGTCCGCCGATGGCGTAGCCATCGAAGCCGATCTCGCGCAGGCGATCGGCGGATTCCTTCCGCAGGTCCTTATAGAGGCTGCCCTGCTGGATGCCGAACAGGGCGGCGCGGGCGGCGTGGTCCTCCCCGCTGTCGAAGCCGTCGCGCGAGCGCTTGGCCCAGCGCATCGACATCCGCATGGACCTGGCGGCGACCTCGTGGCTCGCCGGGTGCGGCGTGCATTCATCAAACGCCATCACGATGTCGGACCCCAGCAGCCGCTGGATTTCCATGGAGCGTTCGGGCGTCAGGTTATGCCGCGAGCCATCGATATGGGAGGCAAAAGAGACGCCATCCTCGGTGATTTTCCGCAAAGACGACAGCGACATGACCTGATAGCCGCCGGAGTCCGTGAGGATCGGCCGGCTCCAGTTCATGAACTTGTGGAGGCCGCCGAGCTTGGCCACCCGTTCCGCCGTAGGGCGCAGCATCAGGTGATAGGTGTTGCCGAGAATAATATCCGCGCCCGTCGCGCGCACCTCTTCGGGGCGCATGGCCTTCACCGTGGCGGCGGTGCCCACCGGCATGAAGGCGGGCGTGCGGATCTCGCCGCGCAGCATGTGAATGACGCCGGTGCGGGCCCTGCCGTCCGTCGCCTTGATCTCGAATTTGAAACGCTCGCTCATGCCTCAGCCTCGTAGCGGAAGAGGAGGCTTGCGTCACCGTAGGAATAGAACCGATACCCGCTTGCAATGGCGTGGGCATAGGCCGCCTTCATGGTCTCAAGGCCGGAGAAGGCCGAGACCAGCATGAACAGCGTCGACTTGGGCAGGTGGAAATTGGTCATCAGCACATCGACCGCCTTGAAGCGGTAGCCGGGGGTGATGAAAATGTCCGTCTCCGCCGCGAAGGGGTGGATGACGCCATTTTCATCCGCCGCGCTTTCGATCAGCCGCAGCGAGGTGGTGCCGACGCAGACGATGCGCCCGCCCCGCGCCTTCACGGCGTTGAGCTTCTCGGCCACTTCCGGGCTCACCTCGCCCCATTCGCTGTGCATCTTGTGGGCGGTGGTATCCTCCGCCTTCACCGGCAGGAAGGTGCCCGCGCCCACGTGCAGCGTCACCGTTACCCGCTCGATGCCGCGCGCATCCAGCGCCGCCAGCAGCCGATCGGTGAAATGCAGCCCCGCCGTTGGCGCGGCAACCGAGCCTTGGCGCCGGGCAAAGACGGTCTGGTAATCCTCAGCGTCCTTCTCGTCCGCCGGGCGACGGCTCGCGATGTACGGCGGCAGCGGCATGGTGCCCGCCTCCATCAGCGCCGCTTCCACCGGCCCCTCGCACTCGAACAGGAAGGCGATGGGGCCATCGGGCAGCTTGTCCTCGACGATGGCTGAAAGACGCTCGCTGAACACCACCCGATCGCCGACTTTCAGCCGCTTGGCGTTCTTGACGAACGCATGCCAGCGCTTCGCCTCCACCCGCTTGTGGAGCGTCACGCCCACCTTCGCCTCGCCCCGCGTGCCGAACAGCTGGGCCGGCAGCACGCGGGTATCGTTGGAGACCAGCACGTCGCCGGGGCGCAAGAACTCCGGCAGGTCGAGCACGCCCTTGTCTTGAAGAGCGGTGCCTTGCAACGCCTCACCGGGGCGCACCACCAGCATCCGCGCGCTGTCCCGCGGGCTTGCTGGCCGCAGGGCGATGCGATCTTCGGGCAAATCGAAATCGAACAGGTCTACGCGCATGGACTACTCGCTGTGGGCGGGTGGAAATGGCGGCCCTTGTAGCGAAGTTTTGGCGTTTTTGCAGTGTAGAACGTGGCCCCGCTCTACTGCCCGAGCTGGCTGAGAACCGAAAGCAGATCGACGCCCAGCAGCCGGATGCCGAGGGCCAGCATGACCAGGACGAACGTGTTGATTGCGGTGGCGATCAGCCCCTGCCCCACCTGCCGGGCGAAGGAGCTTCGCTGCTCCACCTGCGCGGCGGCCTGTTCGATACGAACCGTGATCGCCTCTTGCTCGATGACGGGCCGGACGTCTTCCACCATTCGGCTTGCGAAGCCAATCAGGAGATCATCGGCGTTCTTGCGATAGCGTGCCAACTGATCCGCAGTGGCGACCGCCCGTGCGAACGCCAGATCCTCCTCCACCGTGGGCGGGCGACCTCGGCTCCGCTCAAAATCGCGCGCCCAGGCCCGCTTGTGGCATTTGTATAATCCGTAGGCAGTCAATGCCTCGGGATTTTCGTCATCAACCCCAAGGGCTTCGAAGACGGGGTTCTTTTCCGTCACGGCTTATACGGCTCTTCCTTTTGTTTGATCTTTCGCATGGCCTCAGCCGCAGCCTTGAGCGCCGCCTCGTAAACATCACGGCGAAGCGAGACCACAAGCCTTCCATCCGGCATCCGGTAGTTGGTGAAGACCCCTCGGCCGGGGCGGGCGGGGCCGGTATCCACCCGGTAGAATGTCTCTTTTCCTGTGCTGCGCGCGACCATGGCTTTTCTTCCTTATTTGACGAACTCTAACATTGGCGCGGGCGGCTCGCCACCGGCTCATGGTCGTAGAACGCCCCTAACGACAAAGGGCCAAACGAAAAGGGGAGGCGATTGCCTCCCCTTCACGTCTTGCAAGACTTCGCCCGGCTTACTGCGCTGCGCCTTCGCCTTCCGCCTTGGCGGCATCGGCGGCGACGTAGGCCTTGACGATCTTGGTCGGGTTGGCGGGCGGCTCGCCGCGGGCAATGCCGTCGACGGCTTCCATGCCCTCGATCACCCGGCCCCAGACCGTGTACTGGCCATCGAGGAAGAACGCCGGCTGGAAGCAGATGAAGAACTGGCTGTTGGCGCTGTTCGGATCACCCGCGCGGGCCATGGAGGCCGTGCCGCGCACGTGCGGCAGGTCGTTGAACTCGGCCGGCAGGTTCGGGTACTTGGAGCCGCCCATGCCGGTGCCGGTCGGGTCGCCGCCCTGGGCCATGAAGCCCTCGATCACCCGGTGGAAGATGGTGCCGTCGTAGAAGCCCTCGCGCGCCAGCTGCTTGATGCGCTCGACGTGCTTGGGCGCCTTGTCCGGGCGCATGGCGATCTTCACCGTGCCGCCGGTGGACAGCTCGATCACCAGCACGTTTTCAAGGTCGGTCGCGGCGGGCGCGACGGTGGTTTCAGTCTGAGCCATAACACCTCCTGTCAGTCCGAGGAGCGCCAGGAGGCTCAGCAACATGCGCCGCGTCATCTGATGGAACCCGCTCGGTCGATTCTTCTGATTCATTTGCGCTCTACCCGCGCACGCACCTCTTCGGCAATGGTTACGGGCACGAAAGCCGTAATATCGCCGCCGTAGATGGCAATTTCCTTAACCAAACGCGAGGCGATGGGCTGCAACGCCACATCGGCCATGAGAAACACCGTCTCCACGTCCGGGTTCAGCTTCTGGTTCATGCCAGCCATCTGGAACTCGTATTCAAAGTCGGAGACCGCTCGGAGGCCGCGAATGATGACATCCGCCCCCTGCTCCTCCGCGAAGTTCATGAGGAGGCTGTTGAACGACACCACCTCCACGTTGTCGGCCACCTGCGCCGTCTCGCGGCGCACCTGCGCCACCCGCTCCTGAAGCGTGAACATGGGCGACTTGGACGGGTTGGTGGCAACGCCGATCACCAGCCGGTCGACCAGCTTGGAACCGCGCCGGATGATGTCCAGATGCCCCTTGGTGATGGGATCGAACGTGCCCGGATAGACACCGACCCGCGGACGATGGGTAACCGCCTGATCTGCCATAACGCCTTCTCTCGCCCCCCTGGCCGAAGCCCTGACTGTCCGGTCGCTGCCTCAATGATCCCGCTCGATGGCGAAGCGGGCAATGGCGCGCAAGAGGTCCGCCTTCGCGCCGAAGCCCGAGAGGTGCCCGATCGCCTGATCGATGAGGAAATCCGCCTGCTGGCGCGCCCGCTCGATGCCCAAGAGCGAGACGAACGTCGCCTTGCCCGCCGCCGCATCCTTGGCGACGGCCTTGCCGGTGCGGGCGGAAGAGCCCTCCGCATCAAGAAGATCGTCGGCGATCTGGAACGCGAGCCCCAGGTCGTGCGCGTAGGCGCGCAGGCGCTGGCGCTCGTCCGCCCCCGCCTTGCCCATGATCGCCCCCGCCTCGATGCAGGCGGCGAGCAGCGCGCCAGTCTTCAGCTGCTGAAGCCGGGTCGTCGTCGGCAGATCGAAAGTGGAGGTCTCGGCCGCCAGGTCCATCGCCTGCCCGCCGACCATGCCCGCCGGGCCGGAGGCGCGGGCCAGCTCCTGAATCAACTCCAGGCGCACGCGCGGGTCGTCATGGGTGGCCTCGTCCGCCAGCACCTCGAAGGCGAGCGTCAGCAGCGCGTCGCCCGCCAGCACGGCGGTGGCTTCATCGAACGCCTTGTGGACCGTGGGCTTGCCCCGGCGCACGTCATCGTCGTCCATGCAGGGCAGGTCGTCGTGGACGAGGCTGTAGCAATGCACGCACTCGATGGCGAGGGCCACGCGCAGCGCGCGCTCCTTCTCCACATGAAACAGGTCGCAGGCGGCCACCGTCAGCAGCGGGCGCATGCGCTTGCCGCCATCCATGGTGGCGTGGCGCATAGCCTCGTAGAGACGGCGGCGCGGATCTTCCGGCACGGCCAGTAGCCGGTCGAACCGGGAGTCCATGGCCTGTGCAAGCGCGTCAAGAGCCGGCTTGAGGGCTGGAGGCGGATGCATGGCGGTCCTACTCGTTTATTCGGCGTCGAAGGGGGTCGCGCCCTTGGGCGCGCCATCCGCGCCGATCTGCAGCTTCTCGATGCGCGCCTGCGCGTCCTTCAGCTTGCCCTCGCAATGCTGCCGAAGCAGCGTGCCCTCGGTGTAGAGATCGATGGAGTCCTCAAGGCTGGCCTCGCCGGACTCCAGCCGGTGCACGATCTGCTCCAGCTTCTCCAGAGCCGCCTCGAAACTGAGTGCCGCGATTTTTTCGGCTGTCGTCGTCATGCTTCCCTCTTGAAAGAGGCCTCTGTTCTGGCCGCTGGCTTTCGGCGGGTCAAGCCTGCACGCGCCCCTGGGCGGCAGTTCCCATGGTCGTGACGCATGCGTGCCATAACCCCGCCCCCGCAGCGGATGCGGGGAAGACAGAGGAATTGCGGGTTTTGAGAGAGGATTCTGGTGGGCCCGGCAGGACTCGAACCCGCAACCTAGCCGTTATGAGCGGCCAGCTCTAACCATTGAGCTACAGGCCCCAAGAGAACCGGTTTTTTCGTTATCAAATCTTGCGGACCATGGCCAGAGGGTTTTCCGGGCGGCGGCACCGAAGCGCAACAAGTTAAAGTATTTATTTCAGATACTTGGATCAGGCTCTTGGGGCAGTCAGGCCTGAACGGCCGCCGTGCAGCTGTCCAGCCGGGCGGCGGCAAGGATATCGAACGGCGTCGCCGGTTTGCAGCCCACGGTCTGGATGAGGAAGGTCAGCACCTCGTGCAGCCAGCCGTAGAGGCCTTCCAGATCGGCGCTGTTCCGCACGTAGGGCGTGTTGCCCGGCTCCAGCGACGGCGAGTGGAAGGAGATGCAGAAAATCTTCTGCCCCTGCGCTGCCAGCACTTTCAAGGCAGGAATCACCTCCTCCACCGGCATCCCCTCGGGCGAGAGGGTGACGCGGTTGAGCAGGCGGCTGTGGGACAGCAGCGCCGTCATCGGCCGCATGCGCGAGGCGGCGGCGTAGACCTCCTCCCCCCACCCCGCGCAGGAGGCCGGTGAAGGTGGTGGTCAGCGGCAGCTCCAGCAGCTGCTGCCCAGCGTCCGCCCAGTAGGGCTGGGGCAGGATGCGGCGGAAGTTGGGGCCGCCTTCGTCCGCATAGTCGAAGAAGGGCCGCACGGACACATCCACCGAATAGCCGAGTTCGGTGAGGATGCGCGCCGAGTTGGGGCCGACGCCGTAGCGCCCCGCCCGGTAGACGCGCGGGCGCACGCCAAAACCGGTCTCGATGGCCTCCGTCAGCGCCAGCAGCTTGGCCCGCTCGGTCTCGCGCGGCAGGTTGCCGGCAAAGGAGTTGGCGCGGGTCAGCTCCTCGATGAAGGGCGGGTTCACCCACGGGTGCAGCTGGCTGCCGATGATGCAGTTGCCCGCGTCCACCCAGGGCCTCAGCACCTCGATGCTCTGCGGCGTCGTGGCGATGGGATAGTCGATGAGATAGCAGGGCGTGATACCGTATTCGAGGAACAGGCGGTGCGCCCGCTCCAGCTTGGTGATGGAGCCGACCGAGACGTTGCTGCGGCTCATCGGCTGGCTCCAGTCGAAATCCTCTTCCGTGTCGACAAGGACCAGCACGCGGGGCGCAAATCCCGGACCGAAGGTCACATAGTCGGTCGACTCTGGCGATAGCATCTCGGTGAATCGGCCCCAGCTGGATTTGCTATGGTTGTCGTCTTGCCCCCAAGGGGCCTGAACTCCGGCTCCCTCGCGGGAACGATATCGATCTCTCGCGGCCCATTGCAAGGCTGATTGACGGTTTAATTCACCTGCCACCCTTTGCCGTTGCCAATCGTTTACTCTCCGTATCCTTGAACAGGATGCCGACCCCTCTAGTTTCTTCAATGCATTATCAGGGAGAATGCTCATGAAGAAGTTCCCCAAGATCTTCGTCCCGGCGGCCGCCATCATCGCCCTGTGCGGCCTTCAGGCTTGCGACCGAAGCGCGGAACAGGTGGGCGCGGACGCCGGACGGGCCGTGGACGACGCATCGGCCGATGTGCGCGACGGCGCGCACGAAGCAGGCAACGAGCTGCAGGAATTCGGCAACGAGGCCGGGCAGAAGGCCGATGAACTCGGCAACGACGCCGAACAGGCCGCCGACCAGGCGGGCGAGAAAATCGAATCCGGCGCCGAGGCCGTGAAGAAAGAGACCGGCAAGGCACTTGATTCCGCCGGACAGGCCATCGAGGAAACGGGCGAAGATATGAAGGACGGAAAAACGCAATAATATTGCCCAACCAGGGCGCGCCCGCAGAAAACGGCGCGCCCGCGGGGCTTCCTCTCCTGAACCGGGCGCAAAGACCGCCACATTTCCATGCGGCGTTTTAAACAACCGCCCGAGGGCTGCTTGAACGGCCGTGCTTGCTGCACTAGGGTGCGCCGCCTTTTCCAAGGCCTGCACCCGATCAGTCTGAATAAAGAGGATGCCCCCGATGAGCTTTCTGAGCGCTGCGCTTGGCCGTATCAAGCCGTCCCCCACCATTGCGGTCACCAACAAGGCCGCCGAGCTGAAAGCTCAGGGGAAGGACGTCATCGGCCTCGGCGCGGGCGAACCCGACTTCGACACGCCCGACCATATCAAGGAAGCCGCCATCGAGGCGATCCGCCGGGGCGAGACCAAGTACACCGGCGTTGACGGCACCCCGGCCCTGAAGAAGGCCATTGCCGCGAAGTTCAAGCGCGAGAACGGCCTTGAGTACGCCACCGACCAGATCACGGTGAACTCGGGCGGCAAGCACACCATCTTCAACGCGCTGATGGCGACGCTGAACCCCGGCGACGAGGTGGTGATCCCGGCCCCCTACTGGGTGTCCTACCCGGACATGGTGCTGCTGGCCGGCGGCACGCCGGTCTTCATCGAAGCCACCATCGACACCGGCTTCCGCATCACGCCGGAACAGCTGGACGCGGCCATTACGCCCAAGACCAAGTGGGTCATCCTCAACTCGCCGTCCAACCCCTCGGGCGCGGCCTACTCGGCCGAGCACCTGCGCGGCCTTGCCGACGTGCTGCTGAAGCACCCGCACGTGTGGGTGCTGACGGACGACATGTACGAGCACATCGTCTACGACGACTTCAAGTTCGCCACCATCGCCGCCGTCGAGCCCAAGCTCTATGACCGCACGCTGACCATGAACGGCGCCTCCAAGGCCTATTCCATGACCGGCTGGCGCATCGGCTACGCCGGCGGCCCGAAGCACCTCATCAAGGCGATCTCGGCCATCCAGTCCCAGTCCACCTCCAACCCGTGCTCCATCAGCCAGGCTGCCGCCGTTGCGGCGCTGAACGGCCCGCAGGACTTCCTGAAGGAGCGCGCCAAGGTGTTCCAGCAGCGCCGCGACTTGGTGGTGAAGATGCTGAACGAGGCCGAGGGGCTGAACTGCCCCACCCCGGAAGGCGCGTTCTACGTCTACCCGTCCTGCGCCGGCCTCATCGGCAAGACCACGCCGGACGGCAAGACGCTGAACACTGACGAAGACGTGGCCACCTACCTGCTGGAATCGGTGGGCGTTGCCGTGGTGCACGGCGCGGCCTTCGGCCTGTCGCCGCACTTCCGCATCTCCTACGCCACCTCGACCGAGGTACTTCAGGAGGCCTGCACCCGCATCCAGAAGGCCTGCGCCGCGCTGAAGTAGGCCGCGCCAGAGCCGCTGACCAATCAGGGCGCTACCGGGCAACCGGAGCGCCCTTTTGTTTTTTCGCAGGAGGGGCTTACCCCTCTTGGCAACCTCTCATCCGCTCATCGGGCCGCGCCCTGCCCCAAGCGCCGAGCCCCTGCCTGCACTAATGATAAGACCCGGTGCGGCTCATCGCCGTTTTCAATCCAGTCGGCGCGGCGCGTGTAACGAACGCGGCCCGAAAAACGAACAGGGGGTTTCAGGGGGAATAGGGTCCCCTTGCAAATCAGTTGAGATGACCGCCTTCGCGGTCGGGGGGAACAGGTTCCCCCTGCAAATACAAATCAATCCGCCCTAGACTCGATGGAACCACCAGCGGAGGCCCCCATGCCCATTCACATCCGCCCCGACTATTCCCTGCCCGAGCGGGAGGCGACGCCCGAGGCCCTTTACCTCAACCGCCGGGAATGGCTGGCGGGGATGATTGCCGCCGGGCTTTTGCCCGCCTCCGCCCTTGCCACGGCGGTGGAAGCCGCCGCAGCGCCGCTGGCCAAGCTCAACGCCAAGCCTGGCCCCTTCTCGACGGACGAGGAGAAGACGCCTCTCAAGGCGGTCACCACCTACAACAACTTCTACGAGTTCGGCACGGACAAGGGCGACCCGGCCGAGAATGCCCACTCCTTACGCCCCCGGCCGTGGACGCTGGCGGTGGAGGGCCTGGTGGACAAGCCCCAGCGCTTCGACGTGGACAAGCTCATCAAGGCCATGCCGCTGGAGGAGCGGATTTACCGCCTGCGCTGCGTTGAGGGCTGGTCGATGGTCATTCCGTGGGTCGGCTTTCCGCTGGCGAGCCTGTTGAAGGCGGTAGAGCCGCAGGCGGGCGCGCGCTACGTGGCGTTCACGACGCTGCATGACCCAAGGCAGATGCCGGGCCAGAAGGGCGGCGTGCTGCAATGGCCGTATCGCGAGGGGTTGCGGCTCGATGAAGCCATGCACCCCCTCACCCTGCTGGCGGTGGGCCTTTATGGCCGGGCGCTGCCCAACCAGAACGGCGCGCCCATTCGCCTGGTGGTGCCGTGGAAATATGGCTTCAAGAGCATCAAGTCGATCGTCTCCATCCGCCTTACCGACAAGCAGCCGGCCACCACGTGGAGCACCATGGCCCCGCGCGAGTATGGCTTCTACGCCAACGTGAACCCAGCTGTCTCCCACCCGCGCTGGAGCCAGGCGAAGGAGCGGCGCATCGGCGAGTTCCTGCGGCGGGACACCCTGCCGTTCAACGGCTACGGCGCGCAGGTGGCCGGGCTTTACAAAGGCATGGACCTGCGCCGCTTCTACTGACCGGACCCAGGAAGATACCCACGTGACACGCCCCGCCACCGCGCGCCGGATTCGCCTGGCACTGAAGCCCATCACGTTCATCGCGCTCGCGCTGCCGCTGGCGTGGCTGGCGCTGCAATGGTTCCACCTGTTGACGGACGGCGGCGGCAACCTCGGCGTCAACCCGGTCGAGGCCTCCATCCACCACACCGGCCAGTGGGCGTTGCGGTGCCTTTTGCTGACGCTGGCGGTGAGCCCGCTGGCGAAGCTGCTGCGTTTGCCGACGCTCGTCACTTTGCGGCGCATGTGCGGCCTCTACGCCTTCACCTACGCCGTCATCCATCTGCTGCTCTACTTCGGGCTGGACCGGGAGTTCTCGGTTGCCGAACTGTGGGCGGACGTTTTGAAGCGCTGGTACATCACCCTTGGCATGACCGCGCTGATTCTCATGCTGCCGCTCGCCCTCACCTCCACCGCCAAGGCGATTCGCAGGCTGGGCGCGCGCCGATGGCAGAAACTGCACCGGCTTGTCTATCTGGTCGGCGCGTTCGCCGTGCTGCACTTCTGGTTGCTAGTAAAGGGAAATCAGCCAGAACCCCGAATTTATGCAGCAATTTTCTTTATTCTGATGCTTGCGCGGCTGCCAAGATTGCGCCAATCTGCCGCGCACACAAAAAAAGGCCGGGCGATAAACGCCCGGCCTAGTCTGCATAGGGACGCTCCACCGGGGGAGATGGAGCCGTCGGATCCGATACGGGGGAGGACCGATCGGATCAGGTTCGGAACCTCAAAGGGGGGAGGAGAGGAGCTCCGAACGCGTCGCTGCAATGCAACACGCGATCTATATGCGCCGAACAAGGCACTCTCGGTAGAGCATCATTCCGCAATAGAGCCATGCAGTTTTTGCATGGGTCGCGCGCCGAACCCTGGCAGGTTAAGCACACGGCCAGCGGAAGCCTTGAGAGAGCACAAGCCGGAGCTCCCCTTCCTCCCCACCGAACTGGCCGTTTTCCGCCCCGGCCGTGGGCCATGCACTTGAATTATGGATGAACGGATGCCGATGCGCCCGCACCAGGGCGCATGAGGGCAGGCCCTTTGCGTGCCAGGAGGTTAGCCCAGGCTTTCCTGGTTGGCGCGGCTGACGAGGAAATCGCGCAGCACCGCGACGCGGATGGAGCGCTTCAGCTCGCGCGGATAGACGAAGTAGATGGGAAAGCGCGGGCCGATCACATCCGGCAGGATTCGCACCAGCTTGTCGGAGAAGCGCAGCAGATAGGCCGGCAAGGTGCCGATGCCGATGCCATCCTCGATGGCCTGGGTCAGTGCATAGATGTTGTTGACGGAAAGAATGGGCATGCGCTGGCCGGTGAGACGCCCGGCATTCAGCAGCCAGTTCACGTCGCGGATGGGCCCCGGCGCGAAGGAGCCGTAGACCACCAGCCGGTGGTTATCCAGGTCCTGCACCGTCTGGGGGCGCCGAAGCGCTCCAGATACTTGGGCGAGGCGCAGATGTAATAGGGCGTGTCCGCCAGGTGCTTCTGGATGAGGTCGGACTGCTTGGGCTCGTGGAAGCGCAGCGCCACGTCCGCCTGGCGGGTGGACAGGTCGATGTCGTCATCCGACAGAAGCATGTTGATGCGGATATCCGGATACATATCCAGGAAATCGTGCATGTGCTTGACGAGCCAGGTGGAGCCGAAGCTGACCGTGGTCGTCACCCGCAGCTCGCCCGAGGGCCGGGTACGGGTGGCAAGGATCGAGCGCTCGACCGAATCGATGCGCTCGTTGACCAGGCGGGCCGCCTCCAGCAGCTGCTCGCCCTCGTGGGTGAGGGCAAGGCCCCGGGCGTGGCGGTGAAACAGCGCCGCGCCCAGGGTGGATCCGAGCGCCTGGATCTGACGCGAGAGGGCGGGCTGGCTCTGGTGCAGCCGCTTGGCGGCCTCGGTAAAGCTGCCGGCCTCCGCCACCACGTGAAAGAGCCTGAGCTTTTCCCAGTCCATTTCCCTGCCCCCTGTTGGTATGCCGGACCCTGCCCCCGCCTTATTCGGCCGCCAGCGCCGGCTCCGCGTGGTGAGCGAGGAAGCGCTCGGCCTCCAGCGCCGCCATGCAGCCCATGCCGGCCGCGGTCACCGCCTGACGGTACACCTTGTCCTTCACGTCGCCGGCGGCGAACACGCCTGGGATGGACGTGGCGGTCGAGTCGGGCCGGGTGAGGATGTACCCCTCGTCGTCCATATCCAGCTTGCCCTTGAACAGGGCGGTTGCCGGATCATGGCCGATGGCGATGAACAGGCCGTCGGTCTCGACCTCGCTGGTCTCGCCGGTCTTCACGTTCCTGAGGCGCACGCCGGTGACGCCCAGCGGCTCCTCGGTGCCCAGCACTTCCTCGATCACGCTGTCCCAGATCACCTCGACCTTGGGGTGATTGAGCAGGCGCTGCTGGTTGGTCTTGTCCGCCCGCAGCGAATCGCGGCGGTGAACGAGGCGCACCTTGGAAGCAAAGTTGGTGAGGAACAGGGCCTCCTCAACGGCGGTGTTGCCGCCGCCGACCACCACCACCGGCTTGTTGCGGTAGAAGAAGCCATCGCAGGTGGCGCAGGCCGAAACGCCGAAGCCCTGGAACTTCTGCTCGGACGGCAGGCCAAGCCAGCGGGCCTGCGCGCCGGTGCAGATGATGAGCGTGTCGGCCAGGAACACCGTGCCGCTGTCGCCGGTGAGGCGATACGGGCGCTGGCTGAGGTCCACATCAATAATGTGCTCGGACAGGAGGCGCGCGCCCACGTTCTTGGCCTGGGCCTGCATCTGCTCCATCAGCCAAGGACCCTGGATGGGATCGGCAAAGCCGGGGAAGTTCTCCACCTCGGTGGTGATGGTGAGCTGGCCGCCCGGCTGGATGCCGGAGACCAGAACCGGTTCGAGCGCCGCGCGGGCCGCATAGATGGCCGCTGTCAGGCCCGCCGGGCCAGACCCCAGAATAAGCACGCGGGTGGAAATGGTCTCGCTCATGAAATCCTCGGCATTGGTTCGTCGATACGCCCCCGGCTGGGGAAGAAGTGTTGTCCCATATAAGCAGCCGGGGCGGTTTTTACGACACCCCTTCTTCTCGCCCATCTGCAAGTTATTGTTTCGTCCCGCCCGCCGAGGGCGGGTCAGCGGACCAGCCGGAGCGGCTGCGCTGCCTTCAGACCGGGCGCAGTGGCGGCGCCGGGGGCAGGCGGAAGAAGAGGACGAACTGCCGCTCGGCTGCCACCATGTCTCCGCCCAGCGCCTCGACGAGACTTGCGACAAGGGACCGCGCGGCGGCGGGCGACAGGGCGGCCGGGCGCGTGAGGGTATAGGCAAGGCCGCCTCCCCCGCCCGGCGCACCCCGATATCGAGCCGGTCGCCGGGCCGCGCCGCATCGCACGCCCGCCGCGCCAGCCGGGCGAGCGCCTGCGCCAGAAGCGCCGGATTGCCAACGACGGGCGGCATTCCCGGCTCGACCGCCCCGGCGAGGGACAGGCCCTGGCGGCGGGCGTGATCCGCAAGGGCGGCAAGCGCCTCCTCCACCACCCGGGCGGGATAGAACACCTCAGGCCGGAGCGGCGAGGCGGCGCGCGCCTGCGCCCCGCCCCCGGTGAACCGGCGGACACGCAACGGCAGGTCCGTCCGCCCTGCCACGAGTCGGCGCGCCGGCAGCGGCGCGCGGGGCAGCAGCGTCAGCCATTCCGCCTCCTCCAGCCGAACGGAGCGCAAGAGCGGCTCCCAAACCTCAGCCGCCGCGTCTTCCAGCAGCAGGAGAAGCAGCTCCACCCGTCCGCGCGAGGGATGGCGCAGCCGCGCCGCCACCTTCGCCTTGCTGGCCGGGCTCGCCTCGGGCAGCAGCCGGCGCAGAAGCGCGAGCCCCGAGTTGAACTCCGCCTCCCCCGGAGAAGCGCGCCCCTCGATCAGGTAGTCCGCAACATACTGGAAAATCTCGGTCGCCACCGCGCCACTGGCATAGTCTGCCAGGGCGAGAAGTCCCTGCAATCCGGATTCAGCCCTTGCCATCGCCTCGCGGAACCGGTTGTGCCGTGACGCCAAATCCTATCATGGGCCCGAAGGCTTGCCGATATGAGCGGAGGACTAGCAACGAACCAGCCGCGCCTTGGTGCCATCCCTCTGCGAGGGGGGGCCGTCATTCAGTCATGGGAGGTAATTAAATAGCCCTTGCAAGACATTTTATTGCACTGTACCCACTTGCAGTTCGTGGAAATTGCCGGAGTGAAACTGTGGCGCGTGTGAAGCTGGATGCTGTTGATCGGCGGATCCTGAGCAATCTGCAGGACGACGGACGGATGACCAACGTGGAGTTGGCCAACCGCGCCGGAATCACCGCACCGCCCTGTCTGCGGCGTGTCCGGACGCTGGAGACCTCGGGCGTCATCAAGGGCTATCATGCCGACCTGGACCCGGATGCGCTGGGCTACAGCATCATCGTCTTTGCCCTCGTCAGCCTGAAGAGCCAGGCGGAGGCCGACCTTCAGGCTTTCGAGAAGCACGTCGAGGACCTGCCCGAGATTCGGGAATGCTACATGCTGAACGGCGAGATCGACTTCGTGCTGAAGATCGTCTCGACCGACCTGCAAGCCTTCCAGCGCTTCCTCACCTCCAAGCTGACGCCCGCCCCCAACGTGGCGAGCGTGAAGACCTCGCTGGTCATCCGCACCTCCAAGCGGCAGCCGGGCATCCCGGTGGACCTGACGGCGGACTGACCGGGCGCAAAGCCAACCAGACGCAAGGGATAGGGCAAAGCGGGTTTACCGCACGCCCCGCCCCACCAGCCGGCTCGTTTGATTGACGTGGGGAGCCAGCGAAGCTACTCCGGGTCGACAATCCGATTCGCCCCGCCAGTCAATCGCATCACAAGGCTGTACTCGTGCTGTCGCAACGCTCCCGCTACGCTTTGAAGGCCCTGGTCCGGCTCGCCCGGACGGCCGACGGCGAGCCGGTGCAGATTGCAAGCCTGGCCGAGTCCGAGGACATTCCCCGCAAGTTCCTCGAGATCATCCTCGTCGAGCTGAAACGGCAGAACCTGGTGCAGAGCCTGCGCGGCAAGCGGGGCGGCTACAAGCTCGCCCGCCCGCCGGAGGAGATCACCTTCGGCGAGATCATCCGCATCACCGATGGCCCGCTGGCGCTGGTGCCCTGCGTCTCCCGCACCGCCTACCGCCGCTGCGAGGACTGCAAGGACGAAGCCGCCTGCGCCATCAACCGGGTGATGGCCGTGGTGCGGGACGAGACCGCCCGCATCCTTGATGCCACGACGCTGGCCGATGTGCTCAATGGCGACGGCACCGCCTTCCTGCCGGAAGTCGCCCCGGCCGAGAACGCGGACGAAGACGCCGATGCGCCCACGCCGGGCGCGGCACCCAGGGCCGCCGCCGCCCTCGCCCACGGCGCGCATCCGGCCGAATAGACGGGCCGAATAGGCCGTGCGCCGCCCGGCCCATCCCTTCCCCTGCCACCAAGACCAGCCTCGATCGTTGCTTTCCTTGCACAGCGCGTCCGCTCGCGCGGTCACAAGGCGCATTCCGAGTAAGCGAAGGGAGAAGGTCATGAAGCAGCCCGAGACGTGGTTTGTCATTGCCGACGGTCAGCGCGCCCGCATCGTCCGGCGCTTGCGTACGCCGCGCGCCCGGGTGGAGGACGTGTTCCCCTATCAGTGGGTGAACAGCGAACTACTCAGCGTGGATATCGACAACGAGGGGCTGGGCCGGGGCAGCGCTCCCGCCGACACCGCCACCTTCCACACCATCCAGCCGGGCCCGGACCCGCGCCGCCAGCTGAAGCAGGAATTCGCGGTGGAGCTGGCCGAATTCCTCAACCGCGGCGCGCAGGCCAAGCACTTCAACCGGCTGGTGCTGATCGCCGCGCCCAAGACGCTGGGCGACATTCGCGGCGCGCTCTCCGATACGGCGCGCAACTGCATCGTCGCGGAAATCGACAAGGACCTCACCCACGCGGCGGACGACGACCTCGCCCTGCGCTTCGAGGAGCTGATGCCGTAAAACCCTACTCGGCGATGTAGCGCCAGGGCTCGGCGGGGCCCGCCCGGTGCCAGACGGTGAAGAAGGCGAACCGCCCCCGCTCGTCATCCGGGCTCCCCACGATGCGGATGACGCCCCAGCTGAGCCCCAGGTCGCCGCCCGGCGCGACCAGCACGCCGTCCGAGCCCCACGCCAGGGGCGGTGGGTTGCTTGCCGCGATCTCCGCGCCGATCGCCTCCGCCCCCAGCGTCAGGCCCGCGCCCCGCCCCATGTTGAGGGAGAGCGCACTGCCGTGCTTCGCAAAGGCGGGGCCGATGCCCATAGCCTGCGCGTCGTCCGAGAACCGTTGCTCGGCAGCGGCAAGGCTGGCGCGATGGGCCGCCGCATCCCCCGGCACCGTCTCGCCCCGCATCGTCACGCCTGAACGCAGGCACGGTGCAGGCGCGGTGCGCGCGTCCTGCCGCACGCCCTGCGGCATGGGCGCCTTGCGGAACGCGGCGATCCGCCAGCCCTCTGCCGTCCGCACCCAATAGGCCAGAAACTTGAACGGCACGGCCTTCCCGTCCGCCCCGGTCTCGTCCAGATACCCGGCGGTGAACCCATGGCCGCCATCCGCCGATACCGCCGAGCGCACGACCGACCAGCGCCACGCCGCGCCTTCCGGTGCCAGCCTTGCTGCCACCTCCGCCGCGCCCCGGTTGAACCGGCCGCCCGCCGCCGGGCTGATGGCGTCCGGCGTCAGCAGCCCCGCCAGCACCTGCCGGGCAGAACCGGCATCGGCCAGTTCCGCCAAGGCCGGTGCATTCGATGCCGGACAAATCTCGGTGACCACCGGCGCACCGCCCGGTGCCGCCAGCGCCAGCAGCGCCGCCATGATCGAAAACGACATGTGAGCCTTCCCCCCGCAAATGGTCCATCTGTTATAGGGGAACCAGGACCTTTTGCGGAGGGGCCCCGTGCGCGCAGGCGCACAACGATCAAGCCCCTCTGCACTCCCATTCTTTTTATCAGGACGCATGCGTGGATAGCGGGCGCCCCAAAACGAACGGGAGGTTGCCAGGAGGGTCCGCGATCCTCCTGCGAAAAAACAAGGAAACCCAAGAAAATCAGGCCGCGAAGACCACCGTTTTGCGGCCGTTGAGCATCACGCGGTCTTCGAGGTGATAGCGCACGGCCCGCGCCAGCACGCGGCGTTCGATGTCGCGGCCCTTGCGGACGAGATCTTCGGCGCCATCGCTGTGGGTGATGCGCTCCACGTCCTGCTCGATGATCGGGCCCTCGTCGAGGTCGGAGGTGACGTAGTGGGCCGTCGCGCCGATCAGCTTCACGCCGCGCGAGAAGGCCTGATGGTAGGGCCTGGCCCCCTTGAAGCTGGGCAGGAAAGAATGGTGGATGTTAATGCAGCGCCCGGTGAGCTTGGCCGCCAGCCCATCCGAGAGCACCTGCATGTAGCGGGCCAGCACCACGAGGTCGGTGCCGGTGGTCTTGATGAGGTCCCACAGCTGGGCTTCCTGCTCCAGCTTGGTCTCGCGGGTGACCGGCAGGTGGTGGAACGGAATGCCCCGGAAATCGAGGTGGGCGTAGGTTTCAACCGGGTGGTTGGCGACGATCGCCGAAATGTCCATCGGCAGCTCGCCCGAGCGCCAGCGATAGAGCAGATCGGCGAGGCAGTGGTCGAACTTGGAGGCGAGGATCATCACCCGCCGCCGCTCGGCGCGGTCGCGCATGGTCCAGGTCATGCCGAAGGGTTCGGCGGCGCTCACGAAGCGCTCCTTGAGGCCGTCCAGCGTCACAGTGTCATCGACCGGGTTGAACAGCACCCGCATGAAGAAGCGGCCGCTCTCCAGGTCGTCGAACTGCTGGGCATCGAGGATGTTGCACCGGTTCTCGAACAGGAAGGTGGCAACGGCGGCCACGATGCCGGGCCGGTTGGGGCAGGAGAGCGTGAGGGCAAATTCCGTATGCATGGAGCCAGACTTAGCATTCCCACCCTGTAAGAAAAGCGAAAATTTCCGGCTTTTCTCGCAATGGAATTACCCCACCTCCCAGACGATCCGCTTCAAGCAATCCGGTGGCGCAGCACGTCCAGTCCATCAATGCCGCACTCGATCACGTCGCCCGGCACGACAGGGCCAACGCCCGCGGGCGTGCCGGTGAAGATGAGATCGCCCGCCTGCAGCGCGAACAGGGTGGAGAGTTCGGCGATGACCTCAGGCACGGACCAGATCATGTCCGCCACGTCGCCCTGCTGGCGCGTCTCCCCGTTCACCTTCAGCCAGATCGCACCCCGGCGGATGTGGCCCACCTCGTCGGTGCGGTGGATGGCCGAGAGCGGCGCGGAGTGGTCGAACCCCTTGGCGGTGTCCCACGGGCGGCCCTGCTTCTTGGCCTCGGCCTGCAGGTCGCGGCGGGTGAGGTCGTTGCCGACGGCGTAGCCGTAGATCAGCCCCTCGGCTTCCTCCACGGAGAGGTTGCGCCCGCCCTTTGCCAGCGCCACCACCAGCTCCACCTCGTAGTGCAGGTTCTGGGTGCGCGGCGGATAGGGCACGTCGCACCCGTTCTCCACCAGCGCGTCGGCCGGCTTGGCGAAGAAGAAGGGCGGCTCGCGGTTGGGATCATGCCCCATCTCGCGGGCGTGTTCGGCGTAGTTGCGGGCAACGCAGAAGATCCGCCGCACCGGGAAGCGGGCCTCGGAGCCGGAGATGGCGGCAGAGGGCCGCTCGCCCAGATCAAGCACATAACGCATTGGTGATTTCCCCCTGTTCTTCCTGCCACGCCGGCGCGGGCATCCGCCTGCCCCGGTTGAAGGGCACGGCCTGCCCCGGCAATTCCGTCTCTCCCCGGCCCGTCTCTTCCCGGCTGCGGGCGGGCGGGCGCTCCTGTTTGCGGCCGAGCGGCACCACCTCCGCCGTCAGCGTGCCGGGCAGCGTGCGGCTGGGCTCGACGGCGCGGATGGATTTCGCATCCCCCACCCGGGCCGCCAGCTGGCGCACGGTGAGGTTCAGCGCCGGATGCCGCCAGTCGGGCGCGATGTCGGAGAGCGGGCGCAGCACGAAGGCGCGCGTGTGGGCGGCGCGGTGCGGCACCGCAAGGCCGTGGCCGTGCGTCCACCCCAGGCGGCCGGGCACAATGGACTGGCCGTAGCCGATGATGTCCAGATCAAGCACGCGCGGGCCCCAGTGGATCTTGCCCTTGGGGCCGAAGGCGCGCTCCAGCCGCTTCAAGAGTGCCAGCAGTTCCTCCGGCGACAGACGGGTGCGGGCGCGCACGGCGGCGTTGACGTAGGCGGGCTGGGGCGGGCCCAGCGGCGCGGTGTGGTACAGACGCGAGACGGCTTCGATCTTGATACCGGCTCCGGCCATGGCGCGAACGGCGGCGCGCACCACCTGGGCGGGGGTGCCATGGCGGCGATGACGTCGGTTCGACCCGATTGCGATGAGAACGGTTGTCTCCATGATCCCCGCCCCCTATTCCACTCTGCCATGACCGACAAGCTCAACATCACCGAACCGTCGCACGATTGCCCCCTTTGCCCGCGTCTGGCGGAATTTCGGGCGCTCAACCGTCAGCGCATCCCCCACGGCTTCAACGGGCCCGTGCCCGGCTGGGGCGATCCCAACGCCCAGCTGCTGATCGTCGGGCTGGCCCCCGGCCTGCACGGCGCCAACACCACGGGCCGCCCCTTCACCGGCGACTACGCGGGCGACCTGCTCTACGCCACGCTGCTGAAATACGGCCTGGCCGAGGGCGAGTATCTGGAGCGGCCGGACGACGGGCTGACCCTCAAGAACAGCTTCATCGCCAACGCGGTGCGCTGCGTGCCGCCCGAGAACAAGCCGACCACCGCTGAAATCCATACCTGCCGACCCTTCCTCGAAAGCCAGATCGATCGGCTTCCCCGTCTCAAGGTGATGCTGGCGCTGGGCACCATCGCCCACCAGTCCACCATCAAGGCGGCAGGCGGCAAGCTGCCCAAGTACAAGTTCGCCCACGGCGCGGTTCACAAACTGCCCTCCGGCGTGCTGCTGGTCGATAGCTACCACTGCTCGCGTTACAACACCAATACCGGACGCCTCACCACCGAAATGTTCGAGGCGGTGTTCGAGCAGATCACGGAGCTGCTTTAAGGGATTTATGCAGGGGGATCTCGATCCCCCTGCGACCCCCTTTTTCGTTTTTCGGGCTGTGCGCGCGATGCAGGGCGCGGCCCAATCAAATCAATATCAAACGGCCGTGTTTCCAGCACACGCTGGAACCGCGACCGCTCAAACGAACGGGGTTGTAGGGGTCCGAGACCCCTAC
Source organism: Pedomonas mirosovicensis (assembly GCF_022569295.1). Classification (NCBI taxonomy): domain Bacteria; kingdom Pseudomonadati; phylum Pseudomonadota; class Alphaproteobacteria; order Sphingomonadales; family Pedomonadaceae; genus Pedomonas; species Pedomonas mirosovicensis. Next base: position 2,306,679 of record NZ_JAKFIA010000001.1, read on the forward strand.
GAAATCCTACTCCTCTGAACCCCCAACACCCTCATCCCCCGCCCACCCGCAGGCTTTGAGCGCATCGGCCATGCCGGGCGGGGGCGGGGCAACCACGGCAATCGGCCGGGAGGTTTCGCTCAGTTGCAGCGAGACCTCGCGGGCGTGGAGCATGAGGGATGCGCCGGTGGCAACGCCTTCCCCATATTGCACGTCGCCCGCGATGGGGTGGCCGAGGGTGGCACAGTGCACGCGCAGCTGGTGGGTGCGGCCGGTCTCAGGCGTCAGTTCGAGCCATGAGCGGCGCTGGCTCTTGCCCAGCACGCGGTAGCGGGTGACGGCGGGGTCCCCGTCCGCCGCGGCGATCATGCGCCAGCCCGCCGCCTTCGTTGAGATCTTGCGTAGCGGGGCCTCGATGGTGCCCTCGGCCAAGGGCAGATGCCCCTCGACGACGGCCCAGTAGATTTTTCTCACCCGCCGCTCGGCGAACAAAGCCCCCAGCTGGCGGATGGCCTTGGGGTGCCGCCCGAGCACGAGGCAGCCGCTGGTGTCCCGGTCCAGCCGGTGGACGGGCTGGGGCAGGCGCTGGAAGCCGAAGGCGAGCAGCGGCAGCCAGTCCTCCAGGCTTTCGGGCGTCTTGGGGCCGCGATGCACGGCGAGCCCCGCCGGTTTGTTGAGCACGATGACGTGGGCATCGATGTAGAGCACCGCTTGCTCGACCTCGGCCAGCGTCACCCCGCCGCGACCCTCTGGCGCGCGTGGGCCATTGCGGTTATAGGACCGCCCAGATTGTTGCCCGTTTCGGCGCGCCTTGCCGCGCCCTGCCCGATTTAAGGCTTTTTGCATGTCCGCCACACCCAAGACCCTGCCGACGCCGCCCAAAGTCGGCCTCGTCTCTCTAGGCTGTCCGAAGGCTCTGGTCGACTCCGAACGGATTCTGACCAAACTGCGCTCGGACGGCTACCAGATCAGCCCTGACTATGACGGCGCGGACGTGGTGCTGGTCAACACCTGCGGCTTCCTCGACAGCGCGAAGGAAGAGTCGCTGGAGGCGATCGGCGAGGCCATCAACGAGAACGGCAAGGTGATCGTCACCGGCTGCCTCGGCAAGGAAGCGGAGATGATCCGCGAGCGCTTCCCGGACGTGCTCGCCATCACCGGCCCGCAGCAATATGAAGAGGTGGTGGGCGCGGTGCACAATGTGGTGTCGCCGTCGCTGGGGCAGTATGTCGACCTGGTGCCGGCGCAGGGCATCAAGCTGACCCCGCGCCACTACAGCTATCTGAAGATCTCCGAAGGGTGCAACCACCGCTGCACCTTCTGCATCATCCCCTCCATTCGCGGCGACCTCGCCTCCCGCCCGGTCAACGCCGTGCTGCGCGAGGCGGAAAAGCTGGTGGCGGCGGGCTCGAAGGAGCTGCTGGTCATCAGCCAGGACACCTCCGCCTATGGCCTCGACCTCAAACACGCCACCGCGCCGTGGAAGGGCCGGGAGGTGCGCGCGCACATGACCGACCTTGCCCGCGAGCTGGGCGAACTCGGCGCATGGGTGCGGCTGCACTATGTCTACCCCTACCCGCATGTGGACGAGGTGATCCCGCTGATGGCGGAGGGCAAAATTCTGCCTTACCTGGACATTCCCTTCCAGCACGCCTCGCCGCAAGTGCTGAAGAACATGCGCCGCCCGGCCAACACCGGCAAGGTGCTGGACCGCATCAAGCGCTGGCGGGACATCTGCCCGGATATCACGCTGCGTTCCACCTTCATCGTCGGCTTCCCCGGCGAGACGGAGGAGGACGTGGACTACCTGCTCGACTGGCTGTCCGAAGCCCAGCTCGACCGCATCGGCTGCTTCAAGTACGAGGCCGTGGAGGGCGCGACGGCCAACGACCTGCCGGGCGCGGTGCCGGAAGAGGTGAAGCAGGAGCGCTGGGAGCGGTTCATGGCCCACCAGCAGGCGATTTCCGCCGCCAAGCTGGAAGCCAAGATCGGCACCACCGTCGAAATGATTATCGACGAGGCCGACGACGAGGGCGGCGCCTCCGGCCGCTCCAAGGCCGACGCGCCGGATATCGACGGACAGGTGCATCTGCGCGACGCCCACGGGCTCAAGGTAGGTGACATCGTTTCGGTGCTTGTCGAAGATGCGGACGAGTACGATCTCTATGGCGTGCCCGTAACGGCCGGCTAAGCGATCGAAGCCAGCCGGCGTAACAGAGGAGGAGCGAGGCGTGTTTCAGGATCTGGTCGAAACCGACAGCCAACAGGACGCCATCCCCCTCTGGGTGACAGACGACGCAGGCTTTGCCGCCTGGGCGGAGGCGCAGGGCGAGCACGCGCGCCGCTGGATCGAGGCGAGCGACTTCAAACCCAAGGCCGGTGAATTGCTGCTGCTGCCCGGCGCTGACGGCCAACCGGCAGGCGCGGTGCTGGGCGTCGGCAAGGCGGACAGGCTCGGGCCCTGGGATCTGGCCCCTGCGAGCGCCAAGCTCCCCGCCGGGCGCTACCGGCTGATGGCGGAGGGCGCAAGCCTTGGCCACAGCCTCGTCGGCTGGATGCTCGCCCACTACCGGTTCGACCGCTACAAGTCCGAGCAGAACGGCAGCCAGCCGCGCATTCTCGTGGTGCCGGAAGGCCTGCCGGTGAAGGAAAGCCTGCGGCTGGCCGAGGCGATCGCGCTGGTGCGCGACCTTGTGAACACCCCCGCCAGCGACATGGGGCCGGAAGCGCTGGCCCAGGCCGTGCGGGCAAGCGTGGAGCCGTTTGGCGCGAAGGTCCGCGAGATCGTGGGCGATGACCTGCTTGAGGCGGGCTTTCCGGCTGTTCACGCCGTCGGCCGCGCGTCTTCCCAGCCCCCGCGCCTTCTCGACGTGACCTGGGGCAGCGAGAGCAATCCCAAGCTCACCCTTGTGGGCAAGGGCGTCACCTTCGATACCGGCGGGCTCGATATCAAGCCGTCCTCCGCCATGCTGCTGATGAAGAAGGACATGGGCGGCGCGGCTCATGCCCTGGCGCTCGCCCGGCTGGTGATGGAGGCCGGGTTGCCGGTGCGGCTGCGGCTCATCATCCCGGCAGTGGAGAACGCCGTCTCCGGCAATTCCTTCCGCCCCGGCGACATTCTCAAGACCCGAAAAGGCATCTCGGTTGAGGTCGGCAACACGGATGCCGAGGGCCGCCTCATCCTCTGCGACGCGCTGGCGCTCGCCACCGAGGAGCAGCCGGACCTTTTGCTCGATTTCGCGACGCTGACCGGCGCGGCCCGCGTGGCGCTGGGGCCGGAGCTGCCCGCCCTGTTCACGCCCGACGATGCGCTTGCCGCCGACCTTGCCCGCCACGGCGAGGCGGTTTCCGACCCACTGTGGCGCCTGCCGCTGTGGGAGCCCTACCGCGAAATGCTCAATTCCCCGGTGGCGGATATCAACAACGCGGGCGAAGGCGGCTTCGCCGGGGCCATTACCGCGGCCTTGTTCCTCCAGCGTTTTGTCCCTCAAGGCACACCTTGGGCGCACTTCGACCTCTACGCCTGGACCAACGCAAACCGCCCGGCGCGACCAAAAGGCGGTGAAGCGATGATCCTGCGCGCGTGCTGGGCGTTGTTAGCGTCACGATACGCCTGACGTTTGGGCGTCTCCGTTTTCTTTTTCGGCTTTTTTGCGCGTTTTTTTCGTTGGCGCAGGGAGCCACTTGGTGTCGCCGACGTTTTGTTAAGGGACTTTAACGGAATCTGCCCCACCCCCGTGGGCAGCTTGGAGGAGATGCTCATGGCCCCTAGCTTTGAAAGCGACGACGCGATGATGGCGCCGCTTCGGGAATGGATGCATACCTTGATTAGCTTCGTGCAGTCCGACCAGCCCGACCTGACCAACCGGCAAATGGCGATCCTGCTGATTGTCTACCTGATGGATGGTCCGCACACGGTGCGGGGCCTGGCTGCCCGACTCAAGGTGTCAAAGCCCGTCGTCACCCGCGCGCTCAATACCCTGGGGGCGATCGGCTATGTCCGGCGCCAGAAGGATGAATCCGACCTGCGGAATATATTTGTTGAAAGAACCGAGGCAGGTCATGCATTCCTTCGGGAATATGCCGAACGGATCACAGCCTCGCGGGCCTATGCCAACCAGCCAAGGGAAAACCACGCCGGACAGGGCATCCGCCCCACCCTTGAATAGTCGGGCGCATGTGACCCGCCGCAGCGAGTCCCTCGACCTGAGGGTGGTCGCCTGGCGGCCCGACCTTGCCGACGTGCGGCTCTATGGCCAGCTGGCGGCGCACAGCTATGTGGAGCCCGCGCCCGCCACCTGCCGCGTGCCGGTGGCCGCCGTGCGGCGCGCGCCGGACAGGGAGGCCGAGCAGATCTCCCAGTTGCTGCTGGGCGAGACGTTTCATGTGCTCGAGATCGGCGAGACCTGGGCCTGGGGCTTCTGCGGCCACGACCGTTACGTGGGCTATGTGGAGGCCGCATGCCTTGACCACGCGGGTCAGCCGCATGCGCCGACTCACTGGGTCTCGGCGCCGCAGGGGCTGGTGTTCGCCGCCCCCAGCATCAAGACGGCCCTGCGGCTAAGCGTGCCCCTTGGCGCGCGGCTGGCATTGGCCGAACACGACGAGAAGTTCTTCGCCCTCATGGATGGGAGCGGCTTCATCCACCGCCGCCACGCGCGGCCGCTGGATAGCTGGGCCACGGACCCCGTCACCGTTGCCGAGGGCCTCCTGGGCACGCCCTACCTGTGGGGCGGGCGCACGCGGGCGGGTATCGACTGCTCCGGCCTCGTGCAGCAGGCGCTGATGGCCTGCGGCATCGAAGCCCCCCGCGACAGCGACCAGCAGCAGGCGCTGGGCCAGCCCGTGCCCGAGCGCGACTGGAGCGCCCTGCGGCGCGGCGACATCGTGTTCTTTCCCGGCCATGTGGGGCTGATGGCGGACGAGAGCCGCCTCCTCCACGCCAACGCCTTCTGGATGAGCACCGTCATCGAGCCGCTGGCGGATGTGGTCGAGCGCCTGAAACCGGACCTTGAGGCACCCATCACCTGCGTGCGCCGCCTGGCCTGAAGGACAAACAGGCGAAACCCACCCTTGGCATAGCCCGTAAAACCCCGTAGAGGCACCTTACAGCGCGATTCCAAGCCTGGCCGCCACCACCCTAGCGCGGATAGGCAAAAACCTTTCTACGGGCGTTTAAACCGCCTTAGCGGCGATTTGCCTGTTTGGTTATTTTTCTTGGTTCGTTTGGTTTTTTGCAGGCGGGGCCCACCCCCTCCTGACACCCCCCTGCATGGGCCGCCGAGCCTGCCGGTTTAGCCGTTGACGCGCCAGTTCGACCGGGCGCGTCCCGCTCAAAGCGAAGGGGAGATCGCAAGGAAGCCCCTTCCAAAGCCCCATAGAAAAAGGGCAGCCCGGTCGCCCGGACTGCCCTTTTTCTGTTCTTTCGCGCCGAAGCGCCGGAGCCTTAGTGGCTGCCGTTGCTGTCCGGCTGGGCCGGGCTGGCGGACTGGGTCACCGGGGTGCCCGAAGTCTTCGGCTCTGCACCGGCCGTGTCGACGCCCGGAGCCTTTTCGGCGCCGGCGGCCTGCTGCGCCTCTGCGGAGGTTTCGCTGCCGGCCTCGTCGGACGCCACCTGTTCCTTCGCCGGCGGCTCGGGCAGCGGCAGCGGCTTGTCGCTGTTCTGGTTCAGGAAGGCCAGCAGGTTGGCGCGATCCGAACCCTTGGAGATGCCGGCGAACGACATCTTGTTGCCCGGAATGGCCGCCCGCGGATTGGCGATCCAGTGATCCAGGGCTTCCCAGGTCCAGGGCTCGCCCTTCTTAGCCAGCATGGCGTCGGAGTAACCGAAGCCCGCCGCATGGGCATGAACGCCGCCGACGATACCATAGAGATTCGGGCCGGTCTTGTTCGGACCACCCTTCTCGACGGTGTGGCAGGTCTGACATTTCTTGAAGACGCTTGCGCCCTTCTCGGCCGACGCCGTCTGCAGCAGCTCGGCGATCGACGGACCCTTGTCCTCGGTCGCGGCCGCGGCGTCACCGCCCTCGGCCTCAACGCCCTCGATCGGGTACGCCCGTTCCTCGGGCGCATGCGGCTTGTAGACTTCGCCAGTTACAATGATGGCAACCAGGATGCCGATAGCAGCCAGAAGACCCCCGGCCGCGTACTTATTCCACTCAAAACCGTCCACGCTTGTCCTCCAGCGGACCCCCAAATTCGGCGCGCACCATAGTTGCCGCTTTTGTCTGAGGCAAGGCGCAAGTCGTCGCAACCTGTTTCGCCTGGCTTACGCTGCGAAAAGTCGCGCAAATCCAGCCCTTGACGGTGGTTGGCGCGGCCTACATAACCGCCGCATCATGCAGATTTATCCGGAACCCGCGCGCGAGCTGGTCTCGCGCATGACCGCCAAGGCCACCGCGCTTCCCTCGCAAGCCGTGGCTTTCCAGGGCGCGCCCGGCGCCTTCTCCCACCTGGCCACCTGCCAGGTGTTTCCGGAAGGGCTGCCCCTGCCCTGCTTTTCCTTCGACGAGGCCTTCGAGGCGGTGGAGAGCGGCAAGGCCGACCGCGCCGTCATTCCCATCGAGAACAGCTACGCGGGCCGAGTTGCCGAAATCCACTTCCTGCTGCCCGCCTCGAGGCTCCACATCGTGGGCGAGCACTTCCTGCGCGTGCGCCACAGCCTGCTGGCCCCGAAGGGCGCCAAGCTGGAAAACGTGCGCCAAGCCTTCAGCCACCCGCAGGCGCTGAGCCAGACCCGCAAGTGGTGCGCGGCGCGCGGCATCGACCAGGTGCCCTACGCCGACACGGCGGGCGCAGCCGCGCTGGTGGCCGAAAAGCAGGAGCCGGGCACGTCCGCCGTCGCCTCCAGCTTCGCCGGGCAGATTTACGACCTCGACATCCTGGCCGAAGGCATCGAGGACGTGGCGCACAACACCACCCGCTTCGTGGTGCTGGCGCGCGAGCCCATCACGCCGGACCCCGCCAAGGGCCCGCTGATGACCACCATCTTCTTCGAGGTGCGGAACATCCCCGCCGCCCTGTTCAAGGCGCTGGGAGGCTTCGCCACCAACGGCATCAACATCACCAAGCTGGAAAGCTACCAGCGCGAGGGCACCTTCACCGCCACCGATTTCTTCGCGGATTTCGAGGGCTCGCCGGAAGACCCCGCCGTCCAGCGCGCGCTGGAGGAACTGGAATTCCACTCCAAGCGCCTGCGGATCTTCGGCACCTACGCGCAGGCCCTCACCCGCCTGCACCCGGACGCGCTGGACGAGCAGGCGAGCGGCTGATTTTTCAGGCCGCGCCATCCAGCAGGAAATTGTTCTCGGGCGTCGCCATGCGGAAGGCGACGACCGTGCGCTCGCCGTAAGCCCCGGCCGCCGCGAACGGATCGCTGGCGGCCAGCCGCTCGGCCTCCGCCTGCGAGGCGCAGCGCAGCACGATCAGCGCCGTACCGTCCGCGCACGGGCCGCACAGCACCAGCTGGCCCGCCTCGTGCAGGGAGCGCAGCCAGGCGACATGCGCCGCCACCAGCGGCGGCGTCATACGTTCGGGCTGCGCGCCTCCAAGCCTGACGACAAAGTGGCTCATGCTTCTCCTCCCAGCCCCGCCCATGCCTCCAGGAGCTGGCGGGCGATGGCGATGCGGGTGGGGCTGTTGAACGGCCCCTCGCCCCTAAGGGCGGCGCGTACTTCCGAACGGGTGAACCAGCGGGCGTCCTCCAGTTCAGTTTCATCGATTCGGATATCGCGCGACAGCGCCTCGGCGAAGCAGCCGACCATGAGATTGTTGGGGAACGGCCAGGGCTGGCTGGCGACATAGCGCACGCGGCCCACCCGGATGCCCGCCTCTTCCCACACCTCGCGGCGCACGGCCTCTTCGAGGCTTTCGCCCGGCTCCACGAAGCCGGCCAGCGCCGAATACATGCCCGGCGCGAAGTGGGGCTGGCGGCCGACGAGGCAGCTGTCGCCGTCCACCACCAGCATGATGGCAACCGGATCGACGCGGGGGAAATGCTCCGCCCCGCAGGCAGGGTTTCCGCACAGGCGGGCGTAGCCACCCTTGTCGATGCGCGTGGGGTTGCCGCAGTTGGGGCAGAAATGGTGGCGGCTGTGCCAGGCCAGCAGCGAGCGCGCCTGGCCCAGAATGGCAACGCGGTGATCCCCGCCCATGGCGATGGCGACGGCGCGGGCCTCCCACGGCTCGCTGTCCGCAATGGCCTCGGGCGCGAGGTTGACGGCGAAGTGGGGAATGCCGTCAGCATCCAGCCCGAGGAACACCCAGTCGTTGCCAGGCTGGATTGCCCGCTCGGCAGCGTCCCGCCCGTGCCACAAGAGGTCCGGCGCGCCATCTTCCACCCGCACGAAGGGTTTTAATTCCTGCAGCAGCATCCAGCGCACATCCGGGCGCTGGCGCATGGCGGCGATCCAGGCAGGATCGCGGCGCAGCTCGTCGGTGCGGTCAAGCGTGCCGCCGGTGAAGCCCAGTTGCCCTGTGGGCAGCGGCGCGGTGAAGGGGTCTGCAATCATTACGGAAATTCCCTGAATTCGGCCTGCACAGTGCCCCTTCCGGCGAGATTTGTGCAAGCACCTGTTGCGCTCGGCGGCAATTCGTGGAAAACGGGGGCTGGGAGTCGGGGCGGGCAGGCCGCTCGCCAACCCGGTCAGGTCCGGAAGGAAGCAGCCGCAACGATTCCGGTCTGGGTCGTTCCCGGCTCCCACCTGAAACCAGACTGGCCAAGGAATGACTGACACACCCGCGCCCGAGGCATACCGCGTACTCGCGCGGAAATACCGCCCCTCCACATTCGAGGCTCTCATCGGCCAGGATGCCATGGTGCGGACGCTGGCCAACGCCATCGAGACCGGCCGTCTGGCCCATGCCTTCCTGCTCACCGGCGTTCGCGGCGTCGGCAAGACCTCCACCGCCCGCCTCATCGCCAAGGCGCTGAACTGCGTCGGCCCCGACGGCACGGGCGGCCCCACCATTTCGCCGTGCGGCGTGTGCGAGCCCTGCCGGGCGATCAGCGAATCCCGTCACATCGATGTCGTCGAGATGGACGCCGCCTCCCGCACCGGCATCGACGACGTGCGCGAGATCATCGACGCGGTGCGCTACGCAGCGGTTTCGGCGCGTTATAAAGTTTACATCATCGACGAAGTTCACATGCTCTCGAAGGCGGCGTTCAACGCGCTTTTGAAGACGCTGGAAGAGCCGCCCGCGCATGTGAAGTTCCTGTTCGCCACCACCGAAATCCGGAAAGTTCCGGTGACGGTGCTCTCCCGCTGCCAGCGGTTCGATTTGAAGCGCATCCCAACCGAAACTCTGGCCGCCCACTTCCAGTCCATCGTGGAAAAGGAAGGGGCCACGGCCGAGCCGGAGGCGCTGACCATCATCGCCCGCGCCGCCGAGGGTTCGGTGCGCGACGGGCTTTCGATTCTCGACCAGGCCATCGCCCACGGCGGTGGCATGGTGACGGCGGCGGCCGTGCGCGACATGATCGGCCTTGCTGACCGGGCGCTGATCGCCGACCTGATGGCCCACATTCTGGAAGGCGCGCCCAAACCGGCGCTCGCCAACCTGCGCCGCCAATACGAGGCGGGCGCGGACCCGGCGACGATCCTTCAGGATTTGCTGGAGTTGGTCCACGCGCTCACCCGTCTCAAGCTCGCCCCCGAGGAAGACGCCGACGGGCTGGCGGAGGCCGAGCGCACCCGCGCCCTCCAGTGGGTTGAAACGCTGGGCTTTGCCGCGCTGCACCGGCTGTGGCAGCTGCTGCTGAAGGGCTTGCAGGAGACGCAGAACGCCCCCTCGCCCATCCAGGCGGCGGAAATGGCCGTGCTGCGCCTTATCCACGCGGCCAGCCTGCCCGACCCGCTGGACCTGTTGAAAAAACTGGAGAACGGCGAGTCCGTCGCCGTGGGCTCCGGGGCGCGCGCCGCCGCGCCCAGCCAGCCCTCGCCGGTTGCCCGGAGGGAAGAGGCCGCGCCCGCGCCGAGCGCCCCCGCGCCGACGGCCGAGGTTCTGCATCACCCGGCCACCAAGATCGCCCCGCCGCCGAATGAGAATGCCCCGGCGGATTTCGAGGCGCTGGTGCGCCTGTTCGAATCGCGCCGTGAGCTGCTGCTGGGCAAGGCGCTGCGGGACGACGCGCATCTGGTGGCCTATGCCCCCGGCAAGGTGGAACTGCGGCTGACCAATCGCGCCCCGCGCGATCTCGCCCAGCGCATGATGCAGTGCCTGGAGAGCTGGACCGGCACCCGCTGGCTGGTGAGCCTGAGCCAGGCCGAGGGCCAGATGACCCTGCGCGAGCAGGAAATCGCCCGCCATGAGGCGGAGCGCGCCGAGGTGCTGGCGGACCCGCTGGTGCGCGCGGCCCTGGAAACTTTTCCCGGCGCGGAGCTTGTCGATTTCAGGTCGGTCGAAAGCGACCCGGCTGGCGATGACGCCACCGATGCGCCCAACAGCTTGAGGAGTGCTCAGCGATGAACATTCAGGAAATCATGAAGGCCGCGCAGAACATGCAGGCCAAGATGGCCGAAGCGCAGGCCAAGCTGGACACCATCGAGGTGGAAGGCCAGTCCGGCGCGGGGCTGGTGAAGGTGACCGCCACCGCCAAGGGCAAGATCGTGCGCGTCTCCATCGACCCGTCGCTGGTCGACCCCAACGAGAAGGACGTGCTGGAGGATCTGGTGGCCGCCGCCATCAACGATCTGCGCGCCAAGGCCGACGCCAAGGCGCAGGAGGAAATGGGCAAGCTGACCCAGGGCATGCCGCTGCCGCCGGGCATGAAGATGCCGTTCTGAGCCCATAGCTTGACCTGAAGATCACAGACGCCCGGAAGGCCCGCCCTTCCGGGCGTTTTGTTTTGGCCGGGCGTTTTGTTTTGGCCGGGCGTTTTGTTTTGGCCGGGCGTTCTGTTTTGGCAGGGGACCTTCCCTTACGTGAAGCCGCCCCTCACGGCTGTACATCGTAGGCGTGGCCACGCATCCGGCGCGGGGTCGCATAGGCGACCATGGCCGCCATCATCAGCGCGCCGAGCGCATAGGGCGCGGCCTGCCCCAGCTGGTAGAGGCCGACGCCCACGGCAGGCGCAAGGATGAAACACGCGCCGTTGATGGCCGCGACGGCACCCGCGATGCGCCCCTGCTCCTCCAGCGGCACGGCGAGCGAGGCGGCGGCGGTGAAGCCGGGCCGGGCAAAGCCGAAGCCGAGGCAGGCGAGGGAGAAGCCGGTGACCAGCGTGCCGAACGTGCCTGCCGCCGCAAGGATGAGGCAGCCGCCCGCCGCCAGCACCGCGCCCCAGCGCATGAGCGCGGGCGGGCGCAACCGCAGGAGGCGGATCAGCCCCCACTGGGCGAGCAGGGTTGCCGCCGCGCCCGCCATCATGGCAACGCCGATGAGCTGCTGGGCGCTTTGCGGCGCGCGGCCGGTTAGATCGATGATGAAGAAGCCCAGCGACTGGGTGACGCCTGCCTGCACGCTGCCGGCGAGAAAGCCGTAGACGAGATAGGGGCGGATGCGGGCATCGAGCAGGGCGTTGCCCGAGGAACGGGCAACCGGACCGGACGGGTGCTCCCCCGCCACCGGCCGGTCGGCAGGGAGAAAGCGGGAGATGATGAACAGCATCACGCCCGCCAGCGCGACGAAAACGAAGATGGGGCCGGACAGGCCCAGGAACGGCAGGATGAAAAAGGGCGCGGCGGCCGGGCCGATGATGGTGCCAAGGCCGAAGGCGGAACTCAGGGTGGCAAGCGCCCCGGTGCGCTCCTCCCGCGAGGTTTCAGCAGCGATGTAGGCCTGTGCGGCCGGGGTGGAAGCCGAGCCCATGAGGCCGAACAACGCGCGGGTGAGGATGAAGCCGGCGATCGTTGCCAGGGGCGTGAGCCAGCCGCGCAAACCCGCCAGGACCACGCAGCCGAAGGCAACGCCTGAGACCAGAAATCCGGCCACGCCCAGCTGGATGAGCCGCTTGCGGCCGTAGCGGTCGGACTGGCGCGCCCAGAACGGCGCGGAGAAGGCCCACAGCAGCGCCGACAGCGAGAAGACCATGGCGATGAGCACATCGCCGATGCCGACCTGCCGCCCGATGGCGGGCAGCACGGAGGCAAGGGCATTGTTGCCCGCCGAGACCACGGCCAGCACCATGAACAGGAGGAACGCCGCCTGCCGGCGATCCGAACCGATGGGCATTCGCTCCCTTCCTTCCCCAAACGCGCATGGCTCGCTGGCAAGCGGGCACCCATGCGCCCGGCCGGAAGCGAACGCCGCCTCAGGCCCCCGGTTGCCCGGCCCCTTGCGCCTGTGCCTGCCCCTGTGCCTGTACCCCCGTCTCCCAGCCGCCGCCGAGCGCCAGGAACAGGGCCACCTGCTCGCTCGCCAGCTGGGCTGTGGATGCCGCCAGCGCGGCCTCGGCCGAAGCCAGGGTACGCTGGGCATCCAGCACGCTGAGGCTAGTCCCCCGGCCCAGACGCTGCAACTGTTCGGCCTGGGTGGCGGCGGTGGCGGCGCGATCCCGCGCGGCCTCAAGCGCCGCGTGGCGCTCCAGCTCCCGCGCGTAGGTGTTGAGCGCGACCTCAACCTCGCTCAGGGCGGTGAGCACCGTGCCGTCAAACCTGGCCAGCGCCGCCTTCTCGGTGGCCTCGGCCGCCTTGATGCGCGCCCGCGCCGCCGCCTGGTTGGGGAAGGTCCAGCTGATGAGCGGGCCAAGGCTCATGCGGAAGGCCTGCCCCTCGCCCAGATCCGCCGCAAGGCCGGTGAGCCCGGCCGAGCCGCCCAGTTGCACGCGGGGGTAGAGGTCCGCGACCGCCACGCCGACGCGCGCACCGGCGGCCGCCAGCGTGCGCTCCGCCGCGCGAATGTCGGGCCGGCGACGAATGAGCGCCGCGCCATCGCCCACCGGCAGCAGGCTGTTCAGCCGGGGCGGCGTGCGGCATTCGGCCAGTTCTTTTGGAAACTCGGCAGGCGGGCGGCCCAAGAGCACCGCCAGCCGGTAAAGGGCGTTCTGCCGCGCCGCCTCGAAGGCGGGAATGGGCGCGCGCAGCTGCTCCACCAGCGTCTCGGCGCGGGTGATATCGAGCGCCGTGCCGCGCCCGCGCTGGAACAGCTCGCGGGTGAGCGCCAGGCTTTCCTCCTGCAACGCCAGGCTACGCTCGGCGGTCTCCTTTTCCTCGCCCGCCGCGCAGGCATCCACATAGGCCCCGACCACATTGGCCGCCACGGTGATGCGGGTGAGATCGTAGGCCGCCTGGGCGGCTTCGGTATCAGCCTCGGCTGCCTCGATGAGGTGACGCAGGCGGCCAACGATATCCAGCTCATAGGAGATGCCGATGCCGGCATCGTAGCCCACCTGGCCCGGCAGGTCCGCGCCCGTGCCTTCGGGACGGGACAGGGACGCCCCGCCGCTGAGCGAGACTTGCGCCCGGCGCGCATCGGCGGTCTCGGCCAGGAGGGCGCGGGCCCGCTCGATGTTGGCGGCAGCAACGCGCAGATCGGTGTTGGCCGCCAGCGCCTCGGTCACCAGCGCGTCCAGCCGATCATCCCGATACAGCCGCCACCATGCGCCGGGCACGGGCTCGGGGCTGAACGGGCCGTTGGCGGCGCTCTGGAACCGGCCGGTGGCGGCGGGCGCGTGCGGCAGGTTTGAGCGGGGATGGTCGGTGGCAAGGGAACCGGCGCAGCCGGCAAGCAGGCTCGCCGCGCCAAGAAGCAACGCAAGGCGCGTCATGCCGCCGACCTTTCATCCTTGCCCGCGGCGGCGCTGGAGGGCGCGTCCTCCGGCCCGCTGTGCTCGACGACGGTCACCGTCGCCGTGCGCCCGGCGATGAGGCGGACATCCTGTGGCACGCGGGTCAGCTCCACCCGCACCGGCACGCGCTGGGCCAGCCGCACCCAGTTGAAGGTGGGGTTGACGTTGGGCAGCTGGTTGGTGCCGCTGGTGCGGTCGCGGTCTTCGATACCGGCGGCGATGCTCTCCACCCGGCCCTCGATCACCTCGTCCTCGCCCATCAGCATCACCTCCACCCGGTCGCCCACGTGGATGAGCGGCAGCTTGGTCTCCTCGAAGTAGCCGTCCACATGGAGGGAATCCGCATCGACCAGCGCCAGCGCCTGCGCGCCCGACGACAGGAAATCGCCGGGGCGCAGCTGAAGATTGGTGACGGTGCCGTTGACCGTGGCGCGAATGGTGGTGCGCTCCAGATTAAGGCGCGCCGCATCCACCGCCGCCCTCGCCTGCTTCAGCGCCGCCTCGGCCACCTCGACCTTGGCCAGGCTCTGCTCCCGCTCCTCGCGGGAGACCAGATCGCCCAGCGCCTTGCTGCGCTCCGCCTCGCGGCGGGCCTGATTGAGGTTGGCCCTGGCGGTGGCGACGGCCGCCTCCGCCTCGGCCAGCGCGAGATGATAGCGGGCGGGGTCGATGACGAACAGCGGGTCGCCCCGGTGGACGGTCTGGTTGTCGCGCACCAAAACCTGGGTGACCAGGCCGGAGACATCGGCGGCCACCTTGACCACATCGGCGCGCACCCGCCCGTCGCGGGTCCAGGGCTCCACCTCGTAGTGAACCCACATGGCATGAACGGCAACGCCCGCCACCGCGACAACGCCAAGGGTTACGCCAACACGCAAAAGATACGGAAGTACGGATTTCATGAAGCTACCGAAACGCTATGATGAAACGACAGGGTCGCCAGCGCGCCCCAGAGTGCGACGAACACCGCGATGTCGAACAGGGCGCGGTGCCAGATGAAGCGATAGAGGCCAAGCCCGGTCAGCACCTGCCGCACGCCCAGCGACAGGGCGAAGGCGACGAGGGCCCAAAGCAGGGCCGCGGGCAGGAACACGCCTCCCACATTGATCTCAGCGGCCATGGTTGCCTCCTGCAAAGGCCAGGGTGTCGGGAAACAGGGTGCGGCGCAGCCCGGCCAGCGCCAGGAGGCCCGCCTGCCGCGCGGATGCCGTCGCCTCCGCGCCAAGGGCGACGATGGCGCGGTCAAGCGCGGCCAGCAGCGCCTCGGGCGGCTGTGCCTCCCCCGCCGCGCGGGCGCGGAAATAAACCTCCAGCGCCTTCATAAGCGCATCCACGGCCTGACGCGCCTTGGGTGTCAGCCCTTCATCGAGACGGCGCAGGATGATGACGTTGAGCCCCACGCGCAGCTCGCCGAGCGCATCGGCCACCAGATCCTTCGCGCCGCGCGTGCTCTGGAGCCGGGGGCCGAGCAGGCCCGCCCGGTCAGTCATGCGGCTGATCCAGCTGGAGCGCGACGGCAGGCGCAGCCCGCCCGCCAGACGGGCCAGATCGCGCCAGGTGACGCGCAGCAGGCGGTGGGTGCCGTACTCGGCGCCGACCGAGCGGATCAGCTGGGTGACGATCGAGGCGGCGATCATGCCGGCGAGCATGGCCAGGCTGCCGTTGGCAAAGGCGGCGAAGTCGGGATGGAAGCTCTCCTGAAAGCCCAGGAGGCCGAACATGTTGCCCAAAATGGCAAGGCAGCGCACGAACAGGTGCGGCTGAAGGCTGAGGTAGCCGCACACCAGCAGCACCGGAGCCAGCGCCAGCGCCAGCATCGGGAAGCTGTGCAGCGCCGGCATAATGCCGAACAGGTAGAGCCCGGCGAGGGGAATCGACAGCGCCGTGTAAATGGCGAAGGTGTTGATGCCCTTGGACGGATCGTCCGACGCGGCGAACAGGCACATGTTGACGGCGGTCATCATGGCCGCCTGGCCGCCCATGCTCCAGCCGGTGATGATCCAGAAGGCGCATACCGCCAGCATGGCCGTGACCGCCGCCACACCCGACCACAGGGCCATGCCGTAGTCCCGGTGCAGGGGCTGGGCCGCGCTGGAGGCCACGATGGGCCGCACCGAGGCGGGCAGCGGCTGGCCGTAGACGAGGGAACGGCTGAGCGCGCGGCAATCCCGATAGGCCTCGATCAGCTTTCTCAGGCGGCTGTGGAAGCTGGCGGAGATCACGTCCAGCCACTCGGGCGACGGGCCCAGTTCCGGCTCCAGCGCGCGGGCGCGGGCAATCAGCTCATCCGCCACATCGAGTTTCGCTTCGGGGCCGGCGGAAATCCATGCCACCGTGTCGCGCACCAGCTGGCAGGAGGCCTCGGGCAGCTCCCGCCCCTGGGCCTGCAGCACATGCAGCCGGTCGCCAACCGTGGTCGCCAGCGGCATCAGCATGCCCATGCGCTCCGACAGCGCCCGCACCTCGCGGCTGCGGTTATGATAATCGGAAATGTCGAACGGCAGGTGGGTGCAGAGCATGTGCAGCTCCGACACGTCCGCCGCCAGCTTGTGCGCCCGGCTGGACGAGTGCTCTGGCGGCTGCCCGCCCAGCATCTCGACAATCCAGCCCTGGGCATCAGTCATGAAGCCGCGGATGCGCTGCGTCACCGCCCCGCCCAGCCCCTGCGGCAGGAACAGGCTGTGCATCAGGGTCGCGCAGACGATGCCAAGGCCGATGCCCTCCACCCGCGCCACGGCCGTATCGAAAATGCCCGAGGGGTTGGTGACGGCGGGAAAGCCGATCAGCGCCACCGTGTAGCCGGAGAGCATGAAGATGTAGCTGCGCGGCGTGCGGTCGAGCAGGGAGACGAACAGGCACACGCCGATCCACAAGGCCATGGCAAGGCACAGCAACTCGGGCGCGTTGACCAGATTGGGCACCAGCGCCACGGAGGCCGCGCCGCCGATGATCGTGCCGGCGAGACGGAACGCCGCCTTGGAACGCAGCGCCCCGGCCAGCGGATTGCTAACGATGTAGACGGTGAGCATGGCCCAGTAGGGATTGGGCATGTCCAGCTTGAGCGCGATGAACAACGCCATCATGGCGGCGATGAAGGTGTTCAGCGAAAACAGCCCAGGGACCAGGCGGAGGCGGATCATGACCGCGGCTCCTCCGCCTCGCCCGCGATGACGGCGGGCTGGGTTTCCAGCTGATCGATCGCCGTGCGGAAGCGCTCCAGCGCCGACAGGCTGACCGCAAGCTCCTCCGCGCTGATGTCCTTCATGACGATGGCGCGCAGACGGTCGATCTCCGCCTCGATGCGGGCGGTGATCTCCTCCCCGTCCGGGGTCAGCCGGATGCGCTTGACCCGCTTGTCCGCCGGGTCGTCGCAGCGGTCGATGTAGCCGGCGGCCACCAGCCGATCCAGCGCCCGCACCAGCGACGGCCCGCCAATGCCCAGGTGATTGGCCAGCTCGATCTGGGTGATGCCGCCGCCGACACGGCCCAGATGCACGAGCGGCAGCGCCGTGGCCTCGGACAGGCCAAAGCGGGTGAGCGCAGTATTGATGATACGCCGCCAACTTCGGGCAATGAAGCCGAAGGAGGACGTGAAACGAGCCTCGGGTCGCAAGAAAATAATCCGTTCGTTTGAATGCGAACGGTATGTAGCGTCGTTCCAGGCCCGATGCAAGATGGCAGCGCATCGGCTGGGCGCGCTGGTGAGTGGTTTTCGGCTTGGATTTTGGGCGTTTGGCGCTCGGGCGTTTGGCGGCGGTGGTGACCCCGGCAGGACTCGAACCTGCGACCTGCGGTTTAGGAAACCGTCGCTCTATCCGGCTGAGCTACGGGGCCCTTGCGCCAACGCATCGGCAGAGGCTGGGATTTCGCACGATTTGCCGCCGGGCGCAAGGCCAGGCGCAAGGCCTGAGCCCAAGGAACATCGCGCGGGGGAAGGGCGGATGCCCTCCCCCGTTGCGAGGCGAAAGCAGGGATCAGTAATCGAAGCCCTGCTTGGCGAAGAAGGTCGCGCCCACGGGGAACTGCGCCTGCTTGCCGGTGCGGGTGTCGATGGTGTCGCGCAGGAGCGCCGCCTCGCGCTCCGCCGGGTCGAACCGCATGGCCAGGCCCTTGGCGCGCGCCGGCTTGAGCAGGTTGAGGAGGCCGTAGACGATATGCCAGTCCCGGTGCAGCGCGCCGCTGTAGTTGATGCGCGGATGCTGCCTGTCGAGCGGGCGCAGGCCGGCGGCCTGCCGCTGCGCGGTCACCCACTGATGGTAGGTATCGAGGCTGTTGTACGGCAGGGCCGTGCCCTGCTGCGGCGCGACGATGGCGTTGATGCCGGGGACGATGCCGATGTACGAATTCACATACTCGCCCCACAGCATGATGCGGTTGTAGAGATTCTGCAGCTTCCACATCATGAACGCGGGCGGGATGGCCCGGCCCGAGAGGTACATCCACAGCAGCACCTCGTGGCCGTAGTCGTTCATGAACGGCGAGTAGCCCACATACTTGCTCTCGGTCGTCACCGGCGAGGCCATGCCCCAGAAGCGCTGAACCTGGTCGATATAAGTATTGCTGTCGTAGGAGCCCTGCACGTAGGTGTAGGTCTGGTCGATGCCCTTCGAGAAGTAGCTGCGCGGCAGGAAAGGCGCGGGCACGCCGCTGGCCGGCGTCAGCACCTCGGCCCACCACAGCTGGCGCAGACCCCACCACAGGCCGCGTTCCTCCTCGATCAGCACGCCCTGGTATCCCGGCATCCGGAAGCGGGCCGTGCCGTAGCCGATGGCCGCCGTGGCGTTCATCTGGGCCATCAGCAGGTAATAGGGGTCGTCGGTCAGCAGATAGGGCAGGAAGTGGTGATTGTGCGGGTGAGCGATGTCCCACCCGGCGTAGCCTTCGCCATACTTGTAGTTGTTGGTGCCCGCCTGGGGAATGTAGCGGGCCCCTTGCGCGGCCTTCGGGTTGCGGTGCCAGCAGCACTTGCCGAGCTGGCCGCTGTCCGTGGGGTCGAGAATCTTGCCCGAATCCACATGGAAGAAGAAATAGCCCGGATACTGGCCGATCAGCTCCTGAATGAGGATGAGCGACGGCTCGCTCTGCTGGGCATAGGCCATGTTGCCGTTCAGCACTTCCTCGATCACGCGGGCGTGCTTCTCGTGGATGAGGCCGATGGTATCGCGCTCGCCGCCCGCCGCCGCGCCGCGCAGGAAATCAGAGACCATGGTGCCGCCCAACCGCCCGTTCACATCGGTGAAGGGAATGCCGGCGGGGACGGTGTTGAGATAGGCCTGGGTCTTGCTGCGGGCCGAGCCGAAGGGGCCAGAGGAGTGATGCAGCAGAACGAAGCGGCTGGCGAGATCGGGGATGCGATCGAACTGCCACTTGCGCGGCCGCGACTGCCAGCGCCACAGGGTGGAGCGCACCGCGTGCAGGGTGATGCTCGGCCCCTGCCCCCACAGGTTGACCGGCTGGCCGTCCACCGTGATGCTGGTGGTCAGCGGCACGACGACACTGTTGCTCTGGGTGCTGAAGTTCAAATAGAACCACACGTCCACCCGTCCGTCCGTATCGCGGCCGAAGCTGATCCAGATTTTCTCCGGACCGATGGCGCGGGTCAGCTCCCAGCGGGTTTGCCCGTTGAACGGCGCGGGCCAGGGCTTGCCCTCGCTCGCCTTTACGGTGAGCGTTTGCCCGGCCGTGTTCCTCAGGGTCACGACGATATTAGGAGCACCGGCCGCCTGCGCCCGGACAGCCGCAGGCACCAGGGTCATCGCCCCCGCCGCAGCCGTTGCTTCCAGAAACCTACGCCGCGTAACGTCCGTCAAATCGTTCGTCATGTTCCGCCTCTCCGGACTGTTGGCGAAGGCACGACGCGCCCGCCCACGGGACGGTCCGCCATCGCATGGGGCTGATCGTCCCCGAACAGGCCAGGCTGCGCGGAATGACGATCGACTCAGGTATTCAGTCGCTTGCGCCTGCTGGGGAACGGCAAGGGCATCACATTGATGCCCTCTTCCCGTAACTCCTTGGCTTCCGTTAGATTAACTTCTCCGTAGATGGACCGTTCCTCGACTTCTCCAAAATGGATACGTCGGGCCTCCTCGGCGAAGTCCTCGCCCACGTAATCGAAGGTCTCTTCAACCTGGCGTTGCATCTCCGCCAGCTTGGCCAGCATCTGCTTGACCTCTTCCGGAGATTGCGGACCGGGCGCGCCCATGGGCTGCGCCCCCAAGCCCGGCTGATCCGGCTTCTGGTTGGACTTGGCCGCCACGGCAGGCGCCATCACCGCCTTTTCCACCGAGGCGTCGCCGCACAGGGGACACTCCAGCAGGCCCTTCTTCCGCTGCTTCTCGTAATCGAACGACGAGCCGAACCACGCCTCGAACACATGGCCCGCGCCACACTTGAGATCGTAAACGATCATGACTCCCGAACCTCAACCAACTCGTAAGCGCGATCATGCCGCAACGCCGGAATGCGCGCCCGCGCATCCGCCACATGAGACAGGTCCACCTGCGCGATCACGCCGCCCGGCCCCTCGCCGGCGTCGGCCAGCACCTCGCCCCACGGGGCAATGACCAGCGAATGGCCGAAGGTGGTGCGACCGTCCTTGTGCAGGCCGGTCTGGGCGGGCGCCAGAATATAGCAGCCGGTCTCGATGGCCCGCGCGCGCAGCAGGGTGTGCCAGTGGGCCTCGCCGGTCGTCCTGGTGAAGGCGGCCGGCACGGCGATCATCTGCGCGCCGGCCTGCGCCAGCGTGCGGAACAGGTGGGGAAAGCGCACGTCGTAGCAGATGCTGAAACCCAGCTGCCCCCACGGCGTTGCCGCCACCACGGCCTCGCACCCCGGCCGGTAGCTGGCCGATTCCCGGTAGCGCTCGCCGGAGGGCAGGTCCACGTCGAACAGGTGGATCTTGTCGTAGCGGGCCCTCAGCCCGCCATCCGCGCCGATGAGGAAGGAACGGTTGGCCAGCAGGCTGTCCGGCCCGTCATCCACCACAACCGCCTGCGAGCCAAGCAGCACCCACAATCCCAGCTCCGCCGCCAGAGACCGGGCGAGCGCCAGCGTTTCATCCGCATGCTCGGGACGGGCATTGGCGCGCAGACGCGCCTTGTTGCCATCGAGCGCGCCGGTCATCTCCGGCGTCATCACGAACTCGGCGCCGCGCGCCGCCAGATCCCGCAGCCCAGCCTCCAGCGCCGCCCGGTTCTCCTCAGGCTCGGTGCTGGACGTCATCTGGAGGAGACCGACCGTAAAGGACGAAGTCGTCATGCCCCGCCCTTACCCTGCCAGCAGGGCGTCAAGCTTGCCCTGGTCCTCCAGGAAATGGAGGTCGTCGCAGCCGCCCACGTGCTGGCCGTTAATGAAAATCTGCGGCACGGTGCTGCGCCCGCCCGCCCGCTGGCTCATGGCGGCGCGCCCCTCGGGGTCGACGGTCACGTCATATTCCTTGAACGCCACGTTCTTCTTTTCCAGAAGCCGCTTTGCCCTATGGCAGTAGGGGCAATAGTCAGCGGTGTAGATCTCGACAGTCGCCACAGAGCACTCCTTTTAAACCGGTTACGCCATCTCTACTGATAACGCGGCCAATATGGAAAGGGGCCGCCTGCGCCGCAAGCCCGGGCTACGCCGCACGGGCAATGGCATGAACGAAGGCCGCCTCCCCCTCGCCCGCCGCGCTGACCCGCGCGAGCGTCGCCACCCGCACCTCCGTTGCCCCTGCCGCCAGCAGCGCCCGCGCGCAGTGGCGGGCGGTCGAGCCGGTGGTGAGCACATCGTCCACCAGAACCACGATGCGGCCCGCGATCTTGCGCCTGCCCGCCTCCGTCACCCGGAAGGCCCCGCGCAGGTTGCGCCGGCGCTCCTCCCGGTTCAGCCCCTGCTGGGGCAGGGTGGCGCGCACGCGCGTCAGCGCATCGGGCAGCCACGGCCGGCCGGTCTCCCGCGCCAGCGCCTGCGCCAGCAGCGCCGCCTGATTGTACCCCCGCCGCCACAGCCGCCAGCGGTGGAGCGGCACCGGCACGAGCACGATGTCCGGCTCGGCAAGCAGGCCGGAGACCGCCCGCGCCATCTGGCCCGCCAGAGTACGGGCGTGTTCCGTCCGGTCCCCGTGCTTCATCGCCAGAATCGCCTCCCGCACCGCGCCGCCATAGAGAAAGGCCGAGCGAGCGCGGGCAAACGGCGGCGGCTCCGCCAGGCAATGCGCGCACTGCCAGCCGGGGAAGGCCACCACCCCCGGCCCCACCGGTTCCCCGCAACGGGCGCAGCCCTCCGCCTCCTCCAGAAAGCGCAAGCTTGCCCAGCAGGCCGGGCAGAAGGTGCCCTGCGTCTCGACGCCCGCGCCGCAGCCGAGGCAGCGCGGCGGCAGCACGAGATTGATGAGCCAGCGGGCAAGGATGACGACCGGGCGGCGCATGACTTTGGCACCTTATCCCTCTTGGCCCGGCCGCGTCAGCACGCCATATGGTCGAACATGACCAAGGACGCCCCTTCCGCCCCCACCGACATCGAAATGTTCGACCGCCGGCAGGTCCGTCGCCAGCGCCAGCGCGCGGCAGACTCCGGCACGTTCGTCGACTTCCTGAAGAACATGATGGTCGAGGACCTCGTGGACCGGCTGGCGCTCATCAACCGCCAGTTCACCCGCATCCTCGACCTCGGCAGTCACGACGGCCGACTGGGGCAGGCGCTCGCCGCCCGCTATCCCGATGCCAGCATCATTTACGCCGACCCGGCGGAAGGCTGGCTGCGCGGCCGGCCGCACGCGGTTGCCTGCGACGCCGATTTCCTGCCTTTCAAGGATGAAGCGTTCGACCTCGTGGTCTCGGCGGGGCTTCTCCACTGGACCAACGACCTGCCGGGCGCGCTCATCCAGATCAACCGGGCGCTCAAGCCCGACGGGCTGTTCATGGCCGCCTTCCCCGGCGGCGACACCCTCTATGAGCTGCGCCGCGCGCTCATCGACGCCGAGGAGGAACTGACCGGCCGCGTCGCGCCGCGCGTTGCGCCGATGATCGAGGTGCGCGACGCCGGCAGCCTGCTTCAGCGGGCGAGCTTCGCCATGCCCGTGGCGGACAGCGACCATTTCACCATCACCTACGGCGACCCGCTGAAGCTCTTCGCCGAACTCCGCGCCATGGGCGAGACCAACGCGCAGGCCAGCCGCCCGCGCTCCTTCCTCCGCCGCGACGTGCTGATGCACGCCGCCGCGCTCTATGCCGAGCGCTTTGGGCTGGACGGCGGGCGTATTCCAGCAACCGTCGAGCTGATCTCGCTGCAAGGCTGGGCCCCCGGCCCCGGCCAGCCCAAGCCCCTGCGCCCTGGCTCCGCCAAGGTCCGCCTCGCCGATGCGCTGGGCGTGACGGAGCAGCCCACGGGCGATCGGGCGGGTTCATAATTTCTCTTTGCAGCGGGCCTTGCCCCCCTGCGAAATATCAACCCGATCCTACAGCAGGCTGGCCAGCACGCCGACGAGAGGAATGTCCGCCGGAGGCATGGGCAGGCTGTAGAGTTCGCTGATTCGCACCCAGCGCACGGCCTGGTTCTCCTGCGGGCGCACCATGCCCTGCCACTTGCGGCAGGCGTAAAGCAGCATCAGGAGGTGGAAGTTCTCGTAGGGGTGGCTGGCGAAGGTAAGCGGCGCGAGGCACGAGGCGGTGGTATCGATGCCCAGCTCTTCCCGCAGCTCGCGCACGAGGGCTGCCTCGGGCTTCTCGCCCGCATCCACCTTGCCGCCGGGAAACTCCCACAGGCCCGCCATCGACTTGCCCTCCGGCCGCTGGGCGACCAGCACCCGCCCGTCCGCATCGATGAGCGCGGCGGCAACCACGGTCACCATCGGCTTGGACGGATCGGTCAGGCCCGGAGGGGCCGGGCATTCATCAAAAGAGTCGGTGGTGTTCTCGGTGCCGAGCATGGGAGGACCCGCCGTGTTGTTTCCGTTGTTTCATCTGGGGGCCCTAGGTTCCACAGCCTGCCGGACGTGTCGATAGCCCTCGGCCAGGCTGCGGCGATAGGCCCATGCCCGCCAAGCCTTTCTGGAAATTTAGAATAAGCGCTCAGAGTTTCTTAACGGCCCTCTGTCAGAGTGCAGCCAAAATGACGGGACAGGAGGCCTCATGCGGAACATTCATCACGCTCTGTCGCGTCTGACGCGCGACCGCTCAGGCGCGACGGCTGTGGAATACTGCCTCCTCATCGCCATCATCGCCATTGCCGTTGCCGGTCTCATCTCCACCATGGGCGGCCACCCGGCGGACACCTTCGGGGTGATCGCCAGCCGTATCGGTTGATACGAAAAGAAAAATCCGCGAATCACCTCCCCCGGTAGAATCGCAAGTCCATTGTTTAACAGACCAGTTTGGAAAATTACGGCAACGCCTGGCGCCGGGATTCAGCCCGGCGCTTTTTTTATTCGTTCCATCCCCTCCCCTCAGGCAAAAACGCGTTTCCGGACCGGATTCTAGATGATTAACGGCATGGGTAATGGTCTCCATTAAGAAGTTTGAAACTCCTGTCGCGGTACAAGCCCATCGTTGGCCTCGGGAAAGGCTTTACTTTGGACCCGCCACGGTTGTGGCGACCGCAAGGAGACAAACCATGTCGTTCATTCGCACCACGCTGCGTAAGCTTGCTCGCGATGAAAAGGGCGCCACCGCCATCGAGTACGGCCTGATCGCTGCCCTCATCGCCGTTGTTTGCATCGCCGGCCTCTCGGCCGTCGGCAGCAGCCTGAAGAACACGCTGAACACCGTGTCCTCTGAGCTGGACAGCGCGAACAACTCGGCGACCACCACCACGCCGTAAGGTTCGTCCTTTGGATCAGCCATAGGCTGACCTTAAGAAAACGGCGGCCATTACGGCCGCCGTTTCGCTTTATGGGCAGGAACGACGGGCGGTTGGAGCGGGCGGTTCTCATGCGATACCTGATGCAGGAGTTACGCGTCTCGGCAGCGCTCGTGCTGCTGGTCCTCGCATACGCCGCCACGGCCTGGGGACTGCTCTCCCCGCTCGGCCGGGCAAACGACCTGTTTGCGCCCAGCTATGGGTCGCTGACGCTGCTCACCTGGGGCGTTGCGGGCGGGCTGATCTTCGTCGCCTACGCCCTGCACCTGCTGCTGGCGCGCCGCCCAGCGCGGCCGCTCATGGTGATGATGGCGGATATCCGCGCTCACCTCCTCCCCCTCGACCAGTTGCTGATGCGCCTGACGCCGCTGGTCGTGCTGACGCTTCTCCTCAACAGCTTCACAGCCCTCAAGGCGGCGATTCCCGCCTTCAAGCCCTTCGCCTACGATGCGCTGTTCGCGCACATCGACCGGCAGATCTTCGGCACGGCCCCCTGGCGGCTGACCCATGCCGTCTTCGGCTCCCCGCTCGCCAGCTGGGTGCTCCAGTTCGCCTACAACTACTGGTTCTTCCTGATGTGGATGGGCGTGATCTACGCCGCCCTCAAGACCGACTATCGGGCGTGGCGTGCCCAGTATCTCCTCGCCTTCTGCCTCACGTGGATGCTGATCGGCTCGGCGGCGGCGGTGCTTCTCTCCTCGGCCGGGCCCTGTTACTTTGGCCACGTGGTGAGCGGCCCCAACCCCTTCGCCCCGCTGATGGAGCGGCTGCACGCCCTTGATGCGGCGATCCGCGAGCAGGGCATCGGCCTTGGCATCACATCCCTCCAGGTGCAGGACATGCTGTGGCGCGGCTACCAGAGCGGCAGCGCCTCAACGGGCGCGGGCATCTCCGCCATGCCGTCGCTGCACGTGGCGACCTCCGTGCTCATGGCGCGGGCCGGCTTTGCCCTCAACCGCAAGGCGGGGCTGCTGCTCAGCCTGTTTGCGGGTCTCATCTGGATCGGCTCGGTGCACCTGGGCTGGCACTACGCCATCGACGGCCTGGTCTCCCTGCCGCTGGCGCTCCTCATCTGGGCATTTGCCGGGCGGATCGTGCGCTGGCTGAACGTCGCCGAGCCCAGCGCCCGGCAGGTTCGCACGCTGGCAAGCGCCGGAAGGCGCGGCCTGGCCGCCCGTCAATCACCGTAGACGATCAGCTTCACCTTATTGCCGGGCTTCACCTCGCTAGCGTTCTGGAAGCCGTTGAGCACTAGGAAGCGATCCAGCTTGTAGTCGTCATAGGCCATGCGCTGGGCCAGCTGCTGGGCGGTCTGCCCGCGCGCGACCGTGACCACCTTGATTCGCCGCTCCTTGTATTTGGCGGCCTCCGCATCGCTCAGCTTGCGGAAGGACTGGAGCATCGACGTCAGGGCGCCCTGCGTCTGGGCGATGGACTGGGCCGCCGACTGGCTGCTGGCATAAGCCGGCGAGACGATCACGAAATGATAGGCCTGGCTCGGCGACCACTGGAAGGCGTGGATGCTCACATCCAGCACGGCGCTGCTGGTGCTGAGCCGGGTGGCGATGGTGGCCGTCTGCATCCCGTTCATCTGGCCGTACTGCGGCTGCGGGCCCGCGCCAGCCTGGTTGTCGGTCAACTCGGTCCACACCTCCTGCAGATAGCCGCCCAGGCTCTGGCCGCTGGCAAGCGGCCCACCGGCGAACATCACCTGCACCTGACCCGGCCCGGTGGCCATCACCGCGCGCGGGCTGTTCTGAAGGGTGAAGCCCTCCGGCACGGTGAAGGTGAGCTTCAGCTGCTTGTGGGCGAAGGTGCGGCCGCGCACGAAGCCCTGCTCCGCGCTGTCGTCCACCACAAGCCCGTCGATGGCGGCCAGCAGCGCATCACGGTTGCGCGGGCGGCTGCCTGGGGCAATGCCGGTCTTTTGAGCCATCTGGCGCGCCTGCGCGACGCGATCACTGGTCAGCGGGTGGGTGCGCGCCCAGTTCGGCGTCGCTTCCTCGGCGTTGCGCCCCGTGATCTTGGCGTCGAGCTTGTCCTGCGCGTCCAGGATCGAGAGCATGTCGGGGGAGGCGTAAGGATCGTAGCCCGCCCGGCTGATGTAGCGGATGCCGAGGCTGTCGGCCTTCAGTTCCTGATCGCGGGAATAGGAGAGCGTGTAGACCTGCGCCGCCTGCCCCGCCATCTGCGCCAGCTGGCCCGAGCCGGTGAGCACGGCCACCAGCAGGCTGCCCAGCCCGCCGAGCATCTGGGTATTGTAGCGCTTGGCGGTGTGACGGTCAGTGACGTGGCCGATCTCGTGGCCTAGCACCGAGGCCAGCTCCGCCTCGTCGTTCATCAGCGCCAGGAGCTGGCGGGAGATGTATACATAGCCGCCCGGCAGGGCGAAGGCGTTGACGACGCTGGAATCGAGCAGGGTGAAGGTGAAGGGCTCGCCCGGCGTCTCGGAGTTCTGGAGCACGCGCCCGCCGACCATCGCCACATAACCCGAGGCCTTGTCGTCCGGGTAGGCGCCGCCGAACTCCGCCAGCAGCTTGGGATGCTCGGATTCGCCGATCGACTGCTCCTGCGAGCGCGACATGAAGGGGGTGAAGGCGAGACTACCCGCCGGTGTGGTGCTGCAGCTTCCCAGCAGCATCGACGCCGTAACCGCCGCCAGGATTGCCTTCGTCCGTGCCATCGCGACCTTTCCCCTCCTCGCCTTGCCTTGCCTTGCCTTGCCTTGCCTGCGTGCCCTTGCCGGGTTCGGCCCGGCAGGAGAGCAAATTATGCAAAGATTAGAACGAATGAGAAGCCTTACCGCCCCGTGGGCCCTTCCCCCGGCTTGCCGCAACAGAATAATTACGGCAATGCAAAGCCTTGCCCGGAGACTCCGGGCAAGGCTCAACGATCAGCACAAACGGGATGGGCTCAAAGGCCAGCGCGGCCGATGGCGAGAAACTTCTCGCGCCGGTCGGCCTTGATCTCGGCGCGGCTGAGGCCGGTGAGCTGGTTCAGCTCGCGCTCTAGCACATTGCCGAGATTGTTGATGGCCGTCTTCGGGTCGCGGTGCGCGCCGCCCAGCGGCTCGGGCACGATGCCGTCGATAACGCCCAGCGTCGCCAGATCCTGCGCCGTCAGCTTCATCGCCTCGGCGGCCTCCGCCGCCTTGTCGGCCGTGCGCCACAGGATGGAGGCGCAGCCCTCGGGCGAAATCACGGCGTAGATGGCGTGTTCCATCATCAGCACCCGGTTGGCCGCGGCCAGCGCGATCGCGCCGCCCGAGCCGCCCTCGCCCACGATGCAGGAGACCAGCGGCACCTCGACGTTGAGGCAGGCCTCGGTGGAGCGGGCGATGGCCTCGGCCTGGCCGCGCTCTTCCGCCTGCACGCCTGGGAATGCGCCCGGCGTGTCCACAAGAGTGAGGATGGGCAGGCCAAAGCGGTCCGCCATCTGCATCAGGCGGATGGCCTTGCGGTAGCCTTCGGGCTTGGCCATGCCGAAGTTGTGCTTGATGCGCGAGGCGGTGTCGTTGCCCTTCTCATGGCCGATGACCATGACGGACTGGCCCCGGAACCGGCCCATGCCGCCGATAATGGCCGAATCCTCGGCAAAGGCACGATCGCCTGCCAGCGGCGTGAAGTCGTCGATCAGCCCCGCCACGATGTCGCGGAAGTGGGGCCGGTTCGGATGCCGCGCGACCATCGCCTTCTGCCACGGGGTCAGGTTGGCGTAGGTGGTCTTCAGCAGCTTGTCGACCTTGGCCTGAAGCTTGCTGATCTCCGCGCCGATGTCCACGCGCCCGGCGGCACCGGCCTGAAGTTCGGCAATCTTCGCCTCCAGTTCGGCGATGGGGCGTTCAAAGTCGAGAAAAGTCACCATGTTCCGGTCAATTACTCACCTCAGAAGCGGGCGACGCTAGCCACGACGCTTCCGCCCGTCAACCGGGCTCGGCATATTAGCAAGCGGGTGCTTCTCGTTTACCAACTCAACCAGACGCGCCTCGGCCACATGCGTGTAGATCTGCGTGGTGGCGATATCGGCATGGCCGAGCATCTGTTGTAAGGCACGCAAATCCGCGCCGTTGTCAAGCAAATGGGTGGCAAAAGCATGCCTGAGAACATGCGGAGACAAACGCTCCGGCGGCACGCCCGCCTCAAGCCCCAACTCGCGCACAAGCTGAAACAGCCGAACCCGGGTCAGGTGCCCGCTCTTGCCCCCGGAGGGGAAGAGATAGCGCGCCTCCTCGGGCACATGCTCGCGCCAGGCGCTGACGGCCGCCAGCGCCTGGGTGGATAGCGGCACCAGCCGCTCCTTCCCGCCCTTGCCCTTGAGGATGATGTAGGGCCTGCCGGGCGCAATGGCATTGCGCGGCAGGCTGACCAGCTCGGTCGCCCTGAGGCCGGAGCCGTAGAGCAGCTCCATCAACGCGACCAGCCGCACGCTGGCCGGCACCGGCGCGCGCTCCAGCCGGGCCTTGGCCGCCTCGAACAGGCGGTCCACCTCATCCCGGCTCAGCGATTTGGGAAGCCGCTGCGCCGGCGCGGGAACCAGAAGATCGCTGGCCGGATTGTCGCGCCGCCAGCCCTCGCGGAAGGCGAACAGGAAGAACTGCCGCAGGCACGACAGCTTGCGCGAGATGGACGCGCGCGCCAGGCTGCCCTGCCCGGCCAGCCAGCCGCGCAGGTTCTCGGCCTCGGCCGCCAGCAATCGCCCGCCCAGCGCCTCGCTGACAAGCCGCAGGTCGCGCTCGTAAGCCGCCAGCGTGTTGCGTGCCGCGCCCTTCTCTGACGCCAGCATGTCAAGAAACAGGCCGATGGCGGCCGGGTCCGTGAGGCGGCGGTCGCTCATCGGACCCTAGACTCCGTTGCGGATGAGGATTTCGGCCGCGATCAGCCCCGCTTCCTGCTTCAGCCCCACGATGGAGAGCGCCCGCGTGATCTCGAACAGGTAGGCGGGGCTCACCTGGGCAGCATCCTTGCCGAGACCGGCGGCGCTGAGCAGGATGACCTCGCCCTTGCGCCCGGCCTTGGCCGCCGCCCGCAAACGCCGGGTGTAGGCGTTGCTGACCAGCTCCACCTGCGCCGAGCGAGGCATCTCCGCCACCGGCAGCAGCTGCAAGCCGGTCATCGCCGCGCTGACCAGCTGGCGGCGGCGCGCCTGCTCGGCCCGCTCGCCGTCCTGCATATCGTCCCACAGCTCGAACAGGCCGACCGAGTGGGGCACATGCCCCCGCGCCTCAGCCGTTGCCACCAGCGGCCACAGCGCCATGAGCGGCGCGCCCGCTTGTGGGTTGCGGCCCTTCGCCTCGCGGCGGGCCAGATCATACCAGCGCAGGGCGGCCGGAACGTCGCCCGCCAGCAGGAGCGAACGGCCCAATTCGGGCGCGGCCCCGACCAGGGAAGCGCGCACCGGCAGCCGCGCCGCGGCATCTGACGTAACCAGCAGCATGGCCGCCTTGCCGTGGGGCCACGAGGCGGCATTCCACAGGTCGCGCATGGCCTGAACCCGCGCGGGAAGGGAGCTGGCCTGATAGGCCGTGCGAAGCTTGCCGACCGGCAGCGCCCGAATGGCGGTTTCGTCAAGACCGGCCGCCTGCAGCGACCACAGGTTGATGAGGTCCCGTGCGGGCAGCGCGCCGGTGGCGGCTGCCGTGCGGGCCGCTTCCAGCCGCACGGCCAGCGGCAGGCTGCCGTTGCGGGTCAGCCAGCCCTTGACCGCCGTGTTGGCGTCCGCCAGCCGCTGACGCGGCACCTCGACCCCGCCCGCCAGCGCCATGGCGAGGCGATAGGTGGTCAGCCGCGCCGTCTGCGGCCAGGCGGCGTTCACGCCCCGATCGCTGCCGGCAAGAGTGGTCGAGACCACCTCGGCCAGCTGAATATCGAAGGTCTTGGCGGTGCGGTTCTCCCGCTCCCGATCGAGCGTCAGCGCCGCGCCGGCGTCATCGCCCTGAAGCGCCGCGCACACGGCGGACGCCAGCGGCCACACCGGGTCCGCCGACACCGTGATGCCGGTCTGCACCAGAGGGCACAGGCCTGGCACGTCGCCCGCCGCCATGTGGGCCTGCGGCGCCACATCGAACATGCGGCGGGTGAAGCTGGAGACCGGCACCTGCGCCACCAGCCGGCGCGCGCCCTCGGCCTCGCCCATGCGAAGCAGGAGGTGCGCCCGCTCCGCCACGAAATTGGCCGGCAGCACGCCTTCCGGCGTCGGGGTGCGGGTCAGCAGCGCCCGGCGCAGCAGCACATGGCCCCAGCGAGATGCCGTGGGCGCCGGCAGGCCGCGCAGAAAATCGCGCACGAAGGGACCGCTTGAGCCGGCCCAGAGGGTTTCCTCGAACCCGCCCGTCCTTGGGCCGTGCAGCCCGATGAGGTCGGACTGGGACAGGATGGCAAGGCGCGTCTGCGGCTCGGGCGCGGCAGGCTCGGCCACCTCCTCCGCCTGCGGCACGGTCTCCTCCGGCACCGCCTCGACGCCGGGGACTGCCGCGTCGCCAACCGGCGCGGGCTCTTCCACAGGCGGGGGCGGCGGCGGGGCGAAGGTGCCCGCAGGCAGCAGGGATTTGGGCGCGGCCGACGGCGGCACCTGCGGCGCAGGCACCGGCGCAGCGCCAGGCGCGGCCTGAAACGCGGCAGCAGGCGCAACAAACCCTTCTGCCGCCAGCGCCGTTACCAGAACTGCAAGGGCCGAGGCGGTGGCTTTAAGCCCCAAGCTTCTCATTCGGGATGACCTTCTCGACCCGCTCCTGCGGCGCTTTCACGTCGGCAACGCCGAAATAAACGGTTGCGCCGATTATGACCAGGAGCAACAGGCCCAGAAGGATCGATAATATTCGCCCCATGACATCCTTACCTTTATGCGACACATCGCGTACCCGGCACGAGGCATGCGCCTCCGGCTGCCCGATACGGTGGCCCTCCTACGCTGCGAAGGCCAATTCTCGCGCGGCCGGACTTGGACGGCCGCCTCTCCCGTGTGTATAGCGGTGCAAATCCATGACCAAAAGTGAAAGTTGACGCAGCTTGGCGAAGACCCATCCCCAGCGTAAACCGGTCCAGCGCAAACCGACGCAGCCCTCGCGCCGCCGCGGCCTCCTGGCCAAGCCCATCGTTCTGGTGGGGCTGATGGGCGTTGGCAAGTCGACCATCGGCCGGCGGCTGGCCAGCCGCCTTAACCTGCCCTTCGTCGATGCGGACGAGGAAATCGAGCGGGCGGCGGGCCTCTCCATCTCCGAGATCTTCGAACGCTACGGGGAGGAGACCTTCCGCGATGGCGAGCGCCGCGTCATCCGCCGCCTGCTGGACGGCAGCGTGAAGGTGATCGCCACCGGCGGCGGCGCGTTCGTGCAGGATGAAACCCGGCAGGTCATCCTCGACCAGTCCATCGCCGTATGGATCGATGCGGATATCGACATCCTGGTCGAGCGCACCTCGCGGCGCAATACCCGGCCCCTGCTGCGCGCGGGCGACCCCAAGGAAATTCTCACCCGCCTTGCGGGCACCCGCTCGCCCTACTACGCCGAGGCCCCCATTCACATCCGCAGCGGGCGCGGCCCGCACGACGCGGCGGTGGATGCCATCATCACCGCCCTTCATCGCCAGGGATATCTGAC
Organism: Pedomonas mirosovicensis; assembly: GCF_022569295.1. Taxonomy (NCBI): domain Bacteria; kingdom Pseudomonadati; phylum Pseudomonadota; class Alphaproteobacteria; order Sphingomonadales; family Pedomonadaceae; genus Pedomonas; species Pedomonas mirosovicensis. The sequence continues at coordinate 2,338,811 of NZ_JAKFIA010000001.1, forward strand.
CAAATGACCCAAACCGCCCCCGTCCGCACCTACATCGACATCAACCTCGGGCCACGCAGCTACCCCATCCTCATCGGCGATGCGCTGCTGGACGAGGCGGGCGAGCATTTGCTGCCGCTGCTGCCGCGCAAGCGCACCGCCATCGTGACCGACGAAACCGTGGCCGAGCTGCACCTCCAGCGGCTGCTTGATTCCTGCGAGCGCGCCGGGATCGTGGCCGAGCCGATCGTGCTGCCGGCGGGCGAGCAGACCAAATCCTTCCCTCATCTGGAGTGGCTCACCGAGCAGCTGCTGGAACTCGGCATCGAGCGCAAGGACGCCATCGTGGCGCTGGGCGGCGGGGTGATCGGCGATCTCGTTGGCTTTGCCGCCGCCATCCTGCGCCGCGGCTGCCCGTTCGTGCAGATCCCGACGACCCTGCTTTCGCAGGTGGATAGCTCCGTCGGCGGCAAGACCGGCATCAACACGCCTCAGGGCAAAAACCTCATCGGCGCCTTCCACCAGCCCAAGCTGGTGCTCATCGATACGGACGTGATCGACACCCTGCCGGATCGCGAGGCGCTGGCGGGCTACGCGGAAGTGGTGAAGTACGGCCTCATCAACGACCCCGCGTTCTTCGCCTGGCTGGAAGAAAACGGCGAGGACGTGCTGGCGGGCGACCCCGAAAAACGCGCCCATGCCATTGCCGTCAGCTGCCGCGCCAAGGCCGCCGTGGTGGAAGAGGACGAGTTCGAGACCAAGGGCCTGCGCGCCCTCCTCAACCTCGGCCACACTTTCGGCCACGCGCTGGAAGCGGAGCTGGGCTACACCGGCAAGCTGCTGCACGGCGAGGGCGTTGCGCTCGGCATGGTGCTGGCGTTCGAGCTTTCGGTGGAAATGGGCCTGTGCCCGCAGGAAGACCTTGAGCGCGTGCGCCGCCACCTCGATTCGGTAGGCCTGCCGACGACGCTCAAGCAGATCGGCCTGGAAGGCATGGGCGACAAGCTCGTCGCCCACATGGCGCAGGACAAGAAGATGGAGGCGGGCCGCCTCACCTTCATCCTCGCCCGCGGCATCGGCCAGTCCTACCTGGAGCGCAATGTGGACATGGAGCAGGTGAAGGCCCTGCTCAACCGCCCCTCCGCCTGAGGGGTATCAGACTGACCAGCAAGGCGCGGCCATGACCCTGACCGACATCGCCCTTCTCGGCGCGGCGTTCGCCCTCATTCTCGCCTCCGCCGTGCTGGAGACGGCGGGCATGAGCCTTGCGGGCTCGTCGGCCTCCCGTATCCATCGCATGGCGCGGGAAGGCGACCGCCGCGCCCTTCGGGCCGAGAAGCTGCTGGGCCAGCGCGACCGGCTCAACCGCGCCGCCATCCTCGGCGCGGTGCTGCTTAACACGCTGGCGGCATCACTCGTCACCTTCGCGCTGGCGGATGCCTTCGGGACCGCCGCCGTTCTCTATGCGGCGCTCAGCGTGACGGCGCTGGTGTTCCTGCTGGCCGAGGCCCTGCCCCGCGCCATCGCCCCCACCCGGCCCGAACCGCTGGCCCTGCGGCTCGCCCCAGCGCTGGAGATCATCGCCCGCCCGCTCGGGCCGCTGGCCGACGCGCTGGTGCGCCTCATCCGCCGCCCGCTTGCCCGCCTGCATGTGGGCGGCAACGGCAACGCCCCGGCCTATGGCCCGATGGATGCCATCCGACGGCTAGAGGGCATGATCGACCTGGACGAAACCCTCGCCGACGACGTGATGGTCCACCGCCGCTCGGTCGAGATGCTGGACATCGCCACGCCGCCCGCGCAGATCGTCCGCATCGTCACCCGCTCGCGCCACACCCGCCTGCCGGTCTACCGCGACGACCCGGACAACATCATCGGCATCCTCCACAGCAAGAACCTGCTGCGGGCGCTCGCCAAGCGCGGCGCGCGGCCGGAAACCCTCATCATCGGCAAACTGCTGAGCCCGGCGTGGTTCGTGCCCAACACCACATCCTTGCGCGAACAGCTGAACGCCTTCATCGCCCGCCGCTCCCAGTTCGCGCTCGTCGTTGATGAGTATGGCAGCTTTCAGGGCGTCATCACGCTCGCCGATATTCTCGCCCAGGTGCTGGGCGATATCACCGACACCGAGGACCGCCCCACCCCGCAAGGCGTTATCATCAACGACAACGGCAGCCTGACAGTCGAGGGCACCGTCACCATCCGCGACCTCAACCGCCGCTTCGGCTGGGACCTGCCGGAAGACGACGCCAACACCATCGCCGGACTGCTCATCAATGCCGTCCGCGTCATCCCGGTCAAGGGCCAGAGCTTCACCTACTATGGCCTGCGCTTCGACGTGCTGGAGCGCCGCCGCAACCAGATCACCCAGCTGCGCCTCACCCCGCTGGGACGTGAAACGGTGGTTTAGAGGTTTTGTGGTTCGGTTTGATTGCAGGAGGGACTGGATCCCCTGCAAAAACCTGCAAAAAGAAAGCAGAAGGCTTTAGATAGCCCGACCGCACCAGCACGTAATAGGGGACCAACCGCCATGCGCCTTGCCTTCATGGGAACGCCGGACTTTGCCGTTGCCGCGCTTGATGCCTTGCACGCGGCGGGCCATGAGATCGTGTGCGTTTACACCCAGCCGCCGCGCCCGGCCAACCGGGGCAAGTCGCTGACGCCAACGCCAGTGCACAGCCGCGCCGAACAGCTGGGGATCGAGGTACGGCATCCACTGAAGCTGCGCGGCCAGCAGGCGGAACTGGCGGCGTTCCGGGCGCTGGATCTGGACGTGGCGGTGGTCGCCGCCTACGGCCTCATCCTGCCGCAGGAGGTGCTGGACGCGCCCAAATACGGCTGCCTCAACATCCACGCCTCGCTGCTGCCGCGCTGGCGGGGGGCCGCGCCCATTCACCGGGCTATCGAGGCGGGGGATGCGGAGACCGGCATCACCATCATGCAAATGGATGCCGGACTGGACACCGGGGCGATGCTGCTCAAGCGCGCAACTCCCATTGGCGCGAAGGAGACCACCGGCCAGTTGCACGACCGGCTGGCGGCCATGGGCGCAGAGATGATCGTCGAGGCGCTCGACAAGCTGCCCGCCCTCACGCCGGAACCCCAGCCCGAGGAGGGCGTCACCTACGCCTCCAAGATCGACAAGGCGGAAGCCAAGCTCGACTTCACCCAACCGGCCGCCGTGCTGGAGCGCAAGGTGCGGGCGCTCAATCCCTTCCCCGGCGCCTATGCAGAGCTGAATGGCGAGCGCATCAAGGTGCTGGCCGCCGAGGTTGTGCCTGCCAAGGCGGGGGCCGAGCCCGGCACCGTGATTGACGAGCGCATCACCATTGCCACGGCTGACGGCGCGCTGCGGCCGCTCGTGCTGCAACGGGCGGGCAAGCAGGCGCTGGAGGCCGAGGCCCTGCTTCGCGGCTTTTCCATTCCCTCCGGCGCGCGGTTCGGTTAACGGGGACGCATGACCCGTTTCCGCCTGACAGTTGAGTTCGATGGCCGCCCGTTCATGGGCTGGCAGTTTCAGGAGCACGGTCCCTCGGTGCAGGGCGCGCTGGAAGAGGCCGTCTACAAGATCACGGGCGAGGAAGCGCAGGTGATTGCAGCCGGGCGGACGGATGCGGGCGTCCATGCGCTGGCCATGACCGCGCATGTGGACATCGAAAAGCCGTTCACGCCCTTCAAGCTGCGCGAGGCGCTGAACGCCCGCCTGCGTCCCGACCCGGTCGCCGTGCTGGAATGCGAGATTGCCGAGCCCGACTTTCATGCCCGCTTCTCGGCGACCAAGCGCAGCTATCGCTACCGCATCATCAACCGCCGCGCGCCGCTCACCTTCGACAAGGGCCTTGCCTGGCAGGTGGCCGTGCCGCTCGACCATGAGGCCATGCACGCAGCAGCGCAAATTCTCGTCGGCAAGCACGACTTCACCACCTTCCGCTCAGTGCACTGCCAGTCCGCCTCGCCCTTGAAGACGCTGGACAAGCTCATCGTCTCCCGCTGGGGGGACGAAATTATCGTGGAAACCGAGGCCCGCTCCTTCCTCCACCATCAGGTGCGCTCGATGGTCGGCTGCCTCAAGCTGGTGGGCGAGGGCAAGTGGACGGCGCGCGACCTGGAAAAAGCGCTCCACGCCTGCGACCGCGCCGCGCTCGGCTTCAACGCTCCGCCGGATGGTCTCTACTTCGTTGCCGCTGGCTACGAGCCCCTGCCCGCCGCCGCTGCCGACGAGCCGCTGGGCGAGGATGACGAGTAGGCACAGCCGAAATTACCCCGGCATAGCAACAGCATGGCAGCTGAAATCGCCCTGCTGAGACCTCAAAAAAAACAATTCGGTTAAATTTAAATAAACCGCAAAATCCCGCTTTTGGGACATTACTTACAACTAACAACTAATGTTTACTTAATTTAAGTATTTTTGCGATTTAATCAAATTGTGCGGACATCTCCGGCGTTCTGGAGGGTTATGATGATTTACACCGTGATGACATGCCTGCAGGAACAGCATGATATACGGTTCGTCGTCGCCGCTATCCTGATCTGCATCCTGTCCAGCACCACGGCAGTGCATCTTCTCGGGAACTGCCATAGCCTGCACTTTCCCTCCATTTCCACCAAGCTGCTGCCGGCCATCTGCGTGACCAGCATCGGCATCTGGGCCACGCACTTCGTCGCCGTCCTCGGCTACGACACCGGCCTTGATACCTGTTACAACCTGGCAATCACGGGAATAGCCGCGCTGTTCTCATTCGTAACCGTTGCCTTCGGCATGGTGTTCGGCGTCTTTTTCAACTCCGTGCTGTCCTATGCCCTTGGCGGGCTGTACCTCGGGCTTGGCATCGCGGTGATGCATTTTCTCGGCATGTTCGCCGTTCAGGTGCATGGCTGGATGGTGTTCCACCTGCCCTATACCATCTTCGCCATCGTTGCCGGCTGCCTGCTCTCGGCCCTGGCGTTTGCCGCCTTCGCCTGCATCCGCTCCACATGGCGCTATCCCGTCGCCAGCTTCCTAATGGTCGTGGCGGTCTGCACCCTGCACTTCATCGCCATGAGCTGGACGGAATTCATCCCGTCGCCCGATCCGGTAAACATTGCGGATGGCATCAACGGCACGGTGCTGGCAATTGTGGTGTTTTCGCTCTGGGTCTTCGTCACCGTCATCGCGCTGGCTCGCCATTGGTCTTTCAGCCTGGACGAAGCCGACCAGCTGCCGGCAGGCCTGACCGCAGAACACAATACGCCGCAGCAGATTTAAGGCACGGCCCAGGCGGGCAACCCAAACCGCGCAAATGCCGGCAAACTAAAAATGCGCCGCGTTTTGCCATGGCACGAGCGCAGCCGCTGCCCGCCCCCTTACATCAACCCCAGCGCCTTGAAGCTCTTGAAGCCGGATTTGCCCACGATGACATGGTCGTGCACGGTGATGCCGAGCCGGCGGGCGGTCTCGATGATTTCCTTGGTCAGGGAAATATCATCTTGCGAAGGGGCAGGATCGCCGGAGGGGTGGTTGTGGACGAGGATGAGGCCGGTCGCGCCAATATCAAGCGCTCGCTTCATGATCTCGCGCACATAGACGGCCGTGTGGCTCACCGTGCCGTGGGACATCACATCATCACGCATAATCATGCCGCGGCCGTTCAGGAACAGCACACGGAAGCGTTCACGAATGCCGTGGGCCATGTCAGCATGCAGATAATCGAGCAGGGATTGCCAGCTGGAGAGCACCGGCTGCTTGTGCACCGCCGCCTGAAGCATGCGGACGGCGGAAGCCTCGATGAATTTGATGCCCGCCACCGCCGCCTCGCTGACGCCGGAGGCCATCAGCACGTCCGGCTCGGCGGCGACCACGGAGGAATAGCTGCCGAAGGTCTCGATCAGCCGCTTGGCCAGCGGCTTGGTGTCCCGGCGCGGGATGCACAGCCCCAGGATGTATTCCAGCAGTTCATGGTCGTGGAAGGCGTCGGCCCCGCCGTTCAGCAGCCGCTCGCGCAGCCGCTGCCGATGACCGACGCCATACGCGGGAGCATCCGCCTCAGACATTATACGGCGGCGCGTTTAGCCCCGCCGGAGATTGGGTGAAGATCTCGCAGCCATCCTCGGTGATGCCGATCATGTGCTCGAACTGGGCCGAGAGCGAGCGGTCGCGCGTCACGGCCGTCCAGCCATCATCCAGCACCTTCACGTCCGGCTTACCGAGATTAATCATCGGCTCGATGGTGAAGAACATGCCCGGCTTCAGCACCGGGCCGGTGCCCGGCCTGCCCACGTGGATGACGTTGGGCGCCTCATGGAACACCCGGCCGATGCCGTGGCCGCAGAAGTCCCGCACCACCGAATAGCGCAGGCTCTCGGCGTGGGTTTGAATGACATGGCCGATGTCCCCCAGCGTGTTGCCGGGCTTGGCCGCCTCGATGCCGCGCATCAGGCACTCGTAGGTCACCTCCACCAGCTTGCGCGCCTTCAAGGGCACGTTGCCAACGAGGAACATGCGGCTGGTATCGCCGTGCCAGCCGTTCAGGATCACCGTCACATCGATGTTGGCGATGTCCCCGTCCTTCAGCCGCTTGCTTCCGGGAATACCGTGGCACACCACATGGTTGACCGAGATGCAGATGGACTTGGGGAAGCCCCGGTAGAACAGCGGCGCCGGCACCGCGCCGCGGGAGACGATGAACTCGTAGGCCGCGCGGTCCAGATCGTCCGTCAGCACGTTCGGCTTCACCATGGGGGTGAGGTAGTCGAGAACCTCAGCCGCCAGCCGCCCGGCCGCGCGCATGCCCTCGAAGTCCTCGGGCTTGTGAATGCGGATGGCAGAGGCCGGCGTGAACTCGTCCAGCTCCTCATCCGTGTCGATGTCGGTTTCCGTATTCATAAACCTTTACTTCGCCCTTGCCGCTTCATCCTGCAAGCCCCCTTGAGGTCGGAACAACGGGCAGGCAAGGCCAGCCGTTCCGCCCATTCGGGTAGGGGCTCCCTATAGCGCCAGCGGCACCGCGCCCGAGAGGCAGATTTCCTGGGGGAAACCGCGCAGGCATAGGCATAGGCCTCAACGCCCGCCGCACGCGCCCTGGCCAAGCCATCCGCATAGGCCGGGTCGATGTCCGCGGCGACGGTAAAGCAATCGCAGTCGCTGCGCTGGATGAGATAGAGCATCACCGCCCGGTGGCCCGCTGCCACCTGCTCGGCCAGTTCCGCCAGATGCTTGGTGCCCCGCGCCGTCACCGAATCGGGAAACTCCGCCCGGCCTTCCCGCCGCAGGGTCACGTTCTTCACCTCGACGAAGCAAAGGCCCTTCCCGCCTTCCAGCAGAAGATCGATACGGCTGTTCTTGCCGTAGGGCACCTCGCGGCGCAGCGAGTCATAGCCCGAAAGCTCCGGGATGAGCCCGGCGCGGATGGCCTCCTCGACAATACGGTTGGGGTGGCTGGTGTTGATGCCGACCAAGCCCCCCTCGCACTCCTCTGCCTCCCAGCGCCAGGCCAGCTTGGCCTTGGGGTTGCGGTTGGGGGAGAGCCACACCCGGCTGCCCGGCACCGCCAGCCCCATCATCGAGCCCGAGTTGGCGCAGTGGGCGGTGACGACCTCGCCCGTTTCCAGCTCCACATCGGCCAGGAACCGCTTGTAACGCCGCACGAGTTTGGCCGGCACCAGCATTTCTTCAAAACGCATAAGCTTTTTTCAGCCTCCCCAACGCCAGGCTTTTCCACTAAACCAGAGCCATGACCCCGCCCGACCGCATCTACACCGCCGCGCTTGTCATTATCGGCGATGAGATTCTCTCCGGCCGCACCCAGGATGCGAACTTGGCGTACCTTGCCAAGTGGCTCAATGTCCAGGGAATCCGCCTCAGGGAAGCCCGCGTGGTGCCGGATATTGAGGCGGAGATCGTGGAGGCAGTGAACGCCTGCCGGGCGCGGCACGACTACGTGTTTACCACCGGCGGCATCGGCCCCACGCACGATGACATCACCATCGACGCCATCGCCAAGGCCTTCGGCGTGCCGGTGATCGTGCATCCGGAAGCCGAGGCGATGCTGCGCGCCTATTACGGCGACGCGCTGACCGACGCGCGCCTGCGGATGGCCCGCGTGCCCGAGGGGGCGGAGCTGGTCCCCAACGCCTTAAGCGCCGCGCCGGGCATTCGCATCAAGAACGTCTACATTCTTGCGGGCGTGCCGGGCGTGGCCCGCGCCATGCTCCATGCGCTGGACGGCAGGCTGGAGGGCGGCAGGCCCGTCCTCTCCCGCACCATCGGCGCCAAGGTGGGCGAGAGCACCGTGGCCGACCTGCTTGCCGCGACCGAGGCCGCCCACCCCGGCGTGCAGGTGGGCAGCTATCCCTTCTGGCGGGGCGGCGAGCCCAACGCCAATTTCGTTATCCGCTCCACCGACCCGCAAGCGATGAACCTTGCTGCCGAGGCGATTCTGAAGGGTCTTGCCGAGATGGGGCTGGACCCGGTCGACGGCGAAATCTAGCCCGGCCTTTGTTGCTTGGCGCAAACGACCAAGTGCGCCCTACCCTGGCGCTTCCCAACCTGATGATCCGCGCCAGAGCCTTGGATTGTTCAGCCTCGGTTCATACGCAAAACCATTAAATGGCGATAACAGTTCACTGGAGGTGTATCCCATGCGTAGCCTCAAAGTCGCCGTTACTGCACTTGTCACCGCCAGCATTGCCCTGGGCGCGGCAGCCCCCGCCTTTGCCGACCGGGATCATGGCAAGCACTGGCGCAAGCATGACCGCGTTGTGGTTATCGACCGCCGCGACTACCGCCGCGATCGCCATTACTACGCACCGCCGCGCAAGGTCGTCTACGTGCGGGACCGCCACTATTACGCCCCGCCGCGCGAGGTGGTCTACGTGAGGGAGCGCGATCGCCACTACTACCGCGATTACGACCGCCACCATCATCACCGCGACCATGACGACAATACCGGCGAGGTTCTGCTGGGCGTCGGCCTGGGCGCTGCGGCGCTGGCCGGAATTTTGGCCGCCACCAACGATTAAGGCGGCAAACAGCACCGGGCGGGAAGCCGGGCTTCCACATCGCCTCGCCTGATGTGCGGACAGTTCGGAGGAAGCGAGGCCCCGCCACCTGCGGGCCTCGCTTCCTCCCACGAGCTTACGCCCCCGCGTAAGCCCCCGAGCCGGGGCGTGGCGTATATCACGCCCCGGCTTCCCTTCCTTCCCCACCCACTCTATAACCTTTCGCCAGCAGGCCTTCATGGCCGCCCACGTGGCGAAATGGTAGACGCAAGGGACTTAAAATCCCTCGATCCGCGAGGATCGTGTCGGTTCGAGTCCGACCGTGGGCACCACTGTCACATCATCCATGGCAAGGGGCGTAGGGCCGCTGATGCGGCCGCCGCTCGTGCGTGGCTTGCGCGCATGAACTGCTCGCCCCACTGGCGGGGACGGCCCGCCCGGCGTTCCTCACGCCCCGATGAGCTGGCGGCTGTGCTTGGGAAAGAGTTTCTGCACCGCCCAGATGATGGCAACGGATGCGGCCAGCACCACGATGGCGTGCAAGAAGAACAGCAGCACGCTCGGCGGGAACAGGGCGGTTGATTCCGCCCCGACCCAGGACTTGCCGCCCGCCATGGTCCACAGCAGGCGGAAGGCGGAGATGAAATAGGCATGGACGAAGAAGATGCCGAAGCTGACGTGCGCCACATAGTCCAGCCGGTTGCCGATCTTCCCCGACAGCGCCTTGAACAGCACAATCAGGATGGGACAAAGCAGCAGCTTGAGGAGGATTTGCAGGCTGCCCGCCTCAACGGGAGCTTCCACCAACGCCGCATAGCAGGCTGCCGAGGCTGCAACGGCCAACAGCAGGTATTTGCGGCTGAGCGCCTCGGCCTGGGTCCGGAAATGGCTGAACGCCATGCCGAACAAATAGGCCGGCAACAGGTAGATGGCCTTGTTGATGGGACCCCATGCGCCGTCGCGCCCCAGTTCAACCGACAGGATGACAAGCAGCGGGATCACCCAGTAGAACATCGGCCGCCGATCCAGCGCCAGCAGCAAGGGCGCGGCCAGGTAATAGAGGGCGATGGTGGGGACAAACCACAGCGGCTCCAGATGCTTGCCGGTCAGGTAAAACAGGCCGACCTGCTGCCACGCGGGCAGATCATAGAACCACCGCCACATCCCCTCCTGCGGGATGAACCACACCGAAATGACAATCGCCGGGATGGAGACAAGCAGGTAGGGCAGCAGCACCGTCTTGAACTTCTGCCGCAGATACGCGCCATACGCGAACCGGCCGGAGAGATATTGAAACAGGTAGCCGGCGATGAAGAAGAAGAACACCGAGGCCTGATTGCACACCGTGTCGACCAGTTGCCCCGCCAGCGGCCGGCGCTCCCACTCGAAGCTCGGGACGGAATGCGCGCCCACGATCAGGCAAATGGCAACGGCGCGAAAGATATGGATATGTTGCTGAAATTCACGAGAGCGGACAGGCTTTTCCATGACCTGCTGGGCAGGCCGCAACTCGGCAGTGGTCGGCATAAAAGTCGTCTCGCTGTCAGTTTCTGTTTCTATGCAGAGCCCGCGCGGAGGAGCGCCTCTGAAAGCCCACCCAACAACACCGCAATAAAACAACTATAGATTGATACGGTTGCCATAGCCCAAACGATGTGGGGCAGCAACAACCATAGCCATTGCCGCCCCAACCCGGTGCGATGTCCGAAAAGGAGCAGGTCAGGCGCGTGATGCTCCCGCTTCGCGTCGGCGCGTCAGCCGTGCAACGCCCAGCAGCCCTGCGCCAAGCAACGCCAGCGCGCCGGGTTCCGGCACGGCGAGATGCTCGACGCTGGTTCGCCACTCGACATCAAAGCTGACGCCGAAGTGGGCATCCTCCAGCCAGCCGAGGGAGACAGGCTCTCCGGTTTCCGGATCTTCCCACTCCAGATAGCCAAGCTCCTGGGACGTGAGGATGTTCATTCCGCCGCCGCCGGTTTCCCGGCCAAAGGAGGCAGGCCACAGGAATTGAACGGGCCAGGAAGGAAGGGATGAATATTCCTCGATCCCGACCGCCCCGCCGCTGCCGTTGCTCTGTATTCCAATGATTTCATCGGCTTCTGCATCATAAAGGTAGACGCAGCAGTCCACCACCAGACCGTCGATCGGCTCGAACAAAGAGTCCTCGCCAATCAGCTCGCCGGTGAGCAGATCCAGAATTGGGCCTCGGCTCATGCCGCTCTCCCAGCCGTCCCAGATTGGAGACGTGCCGCCCCCAGCCCGGTCCACCTGCGCGAAGCTGGCAGCCGAGCCCGGACATGGCGAGCCCAGGCTGGAGCCTACCGCGTCGAAGGTGATGCCGCCGAAAACCAGCTGAGGAGTGCCTTGCGGGCAGAATTCCCGATTTAGGTCATTCGAGTGCTGCTGCCAGCGCACGGTCAGCCGGTCGCCCACATTCCACGGCAGAATGGGCAGGTCGGCCGTCGTCAAATCACGGACATAGTTCTGGTTCGCATCCAGCAGGCGGCCGGAGGCCGATACGCTGCGGACGGTCGCGATCATTTCCACCGTCGCGAAGTACGGCTCGATCGCCCCAGCCAGAGCAACACCACTCCACAGGAACGCGACAGACGCTACAACTCCCCGAAGCGCCTTGTGCATGGCCTGTCCCCCTTTGGGTTGATGAATGCACCTGGGGACAGGGATGCAAAATCTTCGCCAGTCGTTAAATGCTTGAAACCAAAAAAGGGCGCTGCCGGCGCGCGCCCCTGCATGTCAGATATTTCGACACCCGTGGCGTCAGAATTTCCGGCGTTTCGCCTAGGACCAGAAGGCGAGCGCAGGCGCGCCGAACAGGGCCTCGTGAAGATAGGTGAAGATGACGAACAGGGAGATGCCGCCCACCACCACGAGCCAGCCGGGCCATGCCGTGCGCCAGGGCAGGCGGCCCGTGATCTGGGCGTTGAAGGGAATATAGGCGGTGCGTGCCGCAAAATCGTGCCAGGCCGGGCCGAACTCGACGGCCTTGCGGCGGTCCTGCAACGCCGCGCCGACAAGAGCGAGAATGGCAATGCCGAGGCAAAGGAAGATCGTTGCCGCATCGCCGTTCACCAGCGCGTGGCTGATGGCCCACAGGCCGAAGCCCCACATCATCGGGTGGCGGGTGATGGCAACGACGCCGCGCGGCGCCCCCGACAGGCGGGGCGCAGCGGCTGCGGCCTCGCCATGGACGCCGACGGAGCCCATCAACGTGGGATTGGGCTGAACCAGGGAGCCGAGAAACAGGATGAGCGCCAGCAGCATCAAGACAACGCCGACCGGATAAGCGAACGCCGGCGGCTCCCACAGGGAAACCGCCGGCGCCTTGCTGTACGCGATAACAACCCAGACCAGGGTGAGGGTGGCCATCAGGGCGTAGAGGCCCTGGAACCCCCGCTGCCCAAGGGCCTGTATCAAGGGGTGCCGCAGGGGATGGGACAGGAGGAAGTGGCCTCCCACAAACGCAACCAATGCGATGATGAGCTGCGTCATACCTGTCCCCTCTCCCGTTTCAAGAGCCCTGCCCCATCCCTTCGGGACGGATCATGGCCCCGCCATGGTGACTTCTCCTTGAGGGCAGGCCGTGACCGGCCTGCCCGGAAAGGACCCTCACGCCTCCTGCGGGCCTGGACCTGCCTCAGTAGCGATACTGATACGGCAGGTTCTTGCCTTGCAGGCCAAGGTAGCGATCCCGCAGCTTGGTCTGGCGGGATTCAAGGCTCACCTCGTGACCGGCGATGATCACGTTGGTCGGCGCCTGCCGCAGATCAAACGGATCGCCACTCCAAACCACAACGTCGCCCACCTTGCCAGGCTCCAGCGTACCAAGCTGCTTGTCCACGCCGAAGATCTTGGCAGGGTTGAGGGTAACGGTCTTCAGAGCGTCCTCCCAGTTGAGGCCGGTGCCGCCCGGAACGCGGGACTGCCCCACCAGGTTGGCTGCGTCCTGAACCACCAGGCGAGCCTGGTGCGCCTCGTCACGCGCCATGGTGCCCAGCGCCACCGTGACCCCCGCAGCGGCCATGCGGCCCGCGTTGTTCATGGTGGAGCCCAACTGCTCGAACGTCGTCGGCAGGTTCTGGAGCGCGTTGATGACCACCGGAATGCGGGCCTCAGCCAGCTCGTTGGCGACCATCCAGCCTTCCGATGCGCCAAGAATGACGATCTTCAGCTTCGGGAACTCCTTCCGCAGGCCAATCACGTTGTGGATGTCCACCGCGCGCTCGGCCCACACCAGCACCGGCATGTCGCCGTTCAGCACCGGCTGCAGCGCCTGCAGGTCCGCTCGGTTGTAGACCGGCGAGCGCGAACCGCCCGTGTTCACGAAGTCGGTCTTGGAGAGGTCGCGAGCTTCCTTCAGGGCATTGATGAACTCGGCGTAGGCCGCCGGACGGCTGCCGCCGCCCAGCTCACCGCCGTGCTCGCCCAGCGCCACGAACTGGAAGGCGCGCGGCTTGAACACCAGGTCGTTGGAATCGCCCAGCTGGATGAGCGCGCCCTGCCCGCCGAACACCGACTGGTTCGGCTGCGGCGACACCACGGCGCGGGTGACGCCGTCAACGCGGGTCACCGCGATCGGCACGGCCTTCGGGTTCACGGCATAGCTCACATCGAGCGAGGCCGTGTAGCTGGAGCCACTGGTGCGGATGTCGTTGCTTTCGCGCACGGCAGCCACGTCGGCCAGGCCCAGCGCCGTGAAGGCGTTGAACAGACCCGGCGTGACCTGCTTGCCCTTCGCGTCGATGACGCGCGCGCCCTGAGGCACGGCAACGTTCTGGCCGACGGCCACGATCTTGCCGTCACGGATGACGACCGTACCGTTCTCGATGGGCGTGGGGTTAGCAACGGTGTGCACCGTGCCGCCCACGATGGCGATGGTTTCGGCCTGGGCTACGGACACGCCGGAGGCCAGGGCCAGGGCAATGACAGCCGCCCGCATCATTTCGCATCTCCTTCGCCGGGCTGACCCAGTTCGAAGTCAGAAACCGGACGCAACTTCGGATTGTTGGCATCGAACAGCAGCGCGCCGTCGACCCACACCTTCTCGGCGCGGCTGTAGGCGCTGAACGGATCGCCGTTCCACAGCACCACGTCGGCCATCTTGCCGTTCTCCAGGCTGCCGGTCTTGTCGGCGATGCCCAGAGCTTTGGCCGGGTTGAGGCTCAGCCACTGCCAGGCCTCGGCCTCGGAGATGTTGATGCCAGCGCGACGGCCAGCGCCCAGGGCCTTGGCGGCTTCCTGGTTCAGACGCTGCACGCCGTTGGGATCATCCGAGTGCACGATGGCGCAGGCGCCAGCGGCATGGACCATCGGGATGTTTTCCTTGATGCCGTCGTAGCCTTCCATCTTGAAGCCCCACCAGTCGGCCCACAGGGCCGCGCAGATGTGCTCCTTGGCGAGCAGGTCTGCGATCTTGTACGCCTCGACGGCGTGGTGGAAGGCCGTGACCTTGTAGCCGAACTCCTTGGACATATCGATGACGTTGGCCATCTCGTCCGCCCGGTAGCAGTGGTTCTGCACCAGGATCTCGCCCGACAGCACGCCGGCCAGGGTTTCAAGCTGCAGGTCGCGGGACGGCGCTTCCGCCTTCTCGCCCTTCTCAACCTTCTCGTTGTAGGCGTCCCACTTGCGCTTGTATTCCTGCGCCTTGGCCCAGGTCTGGCGATCAACCGCGAAGTTGCCCATGCGGCTGCCCGGCGCCTGGCCCTTGCTGCCGTAGACGCGCTTCGGGTTCTCGCCGCAGGCCATCTTCAGGCCATAGGGAGCGCCGGGGAACTTCATGCCCTGCATGGTGCGCGACGGCACCAGCTTCAGCGTCACGGAGCGGCCGCCGAACAGGTTGGCCGAACCGGGCAGAACCTGAACCGTGGTCACGCCCGCTGCCAGAGCGCGGGTGAACTGCGGATCCTGCGGCCAAACAGCGTGCTCGGCCCAGTCCTGGGACGTCACCGGACCGGTGACCTCGTTGCCGTCGGCATGGGCCTGCACTTCCGGCGCCGGATAGTCGCCCATGTGGCTGTGCGCGTCGATGACGCCCGGCGTCACCCACTTGCCGCGACCGTCGACCACGACGGCGTCCGCCGGCGCCTCGACGGTCTGGCCCACCGCGACGATCTTGCCATCGCGCATGAGGATTTCGCCATTCTCGATCTGGCCGCCCTTACCGTCCAGAATCGTTGCCCCCCGGATGAGCGTCGGCACGCTGGGATACGGCTTGTAGGTCGAGGGATACGGGTCCTTGTTGATCCGCACCACCGACGCATCAGCCGTGGCAGCGCTTGCCCCGGCCTTGTTCGCGGCGGCGGCCTGGCCGCCACCGGTTTGACCGGTGGTGGCGCAGGCGCCGAGCGCGACCAGCGCACTCATCGTTAACAGAATGTGCTTCATCGTCTCAGTTCACTCCATGCATACCGCGCTTAAGCAGCGGCGAAATGACCAGCATGAAAATCCCGAAGCCGACGGCGAACAGACCAACCTCGTTGAAGGTCTGCGCGTAGACGGCAAGGGATTCATGCGGGTTGACGGCGCCGCCGACGGACTCGACGGCAGCGCGCTCACTGATGAGGCCAACGACGTACTGGCCAAGTGAGGTCGACAAAAACCACATGCCCATCATCAGGCCGACGACGCGCGGCACCGACAGCTTGGTGATCATGGACAGGCCCACGGGCGACAGGCACAGCTCGCCCATGGTGTGGAGCAGGTAGGCCGCCGCCAGCCACACCAGCGCCACCTGGCCGTTGGCGTCGGCGGTGTCCATGGCATAGACCAGCAGCAGGAAGCCGAGCCCCACCTGAACGAGGCCGAGCGAGAACTTCACCGGGGTCGAGGGTTCCAGGCCCCGCTTCTGCAGCATGGACCAGAAGATGGCGAACACCGGCGCCAGGCTGACGACGAACAGGGCGTTGAAGAACTGCACCTGATCGGCGGGCATGACCCAGCCGAACACCTCGCGGTCGGTGTTGCGGTCCGCGAACAGGGTGAGCGTGGTGCCCGCCTGCTCGAACAGCGACCAGAACACGATGGTCGACATGCTGAGCACCACCGCCACGATCATGCGGTTGCGCTCCACCGAGCCGCACTTGAGCACGGCATAGAGGATCATGGCGATGTAGGAGCCAAAGCCGAAGGTGGCGAGCAGGATGCCCACCAGCTCGTTCTGCTGCACCAGGATCCATGCCGGAACCAGCGCCGCGAAGGCCAGCACGTAGATGGTCCAGCGCAGGCTGAGCCCGGCGAAGACCTTCTTGACGAGAGAGGTCGGATTGGGCGCCTCGCCGTAGCCTTCCATGATGCGGTCGCTGAAGGTGGCGATGGCCCAGGCGATGGTCATGCCGACGCCCGCGGCGGCGAACGCCACGTCGAAACCGAAGTTCTGGCGCAGGTTGGGCAGCAGGATCTGGCCGAGAACCGAGCCGAGGTTGATGCCGATGTAGAAGATGTAGAAGCCGTTCTCGCGCCGCTTGTCCTGCGGCGAATAGAGGTCGCCCACCACGGTCGAGATGTTCGGCTTGAAGAAGCCGTTGCCGATGATGACGAATGAAAGCGACAGGTACATCAGGTACAGGAAGACCTGGTTGCGTTCCACCGGCAGGCTGTAGCTGCCCTGGGCCAGGGTCGTCTCCGGCGCAGTAGCCGCCTCGCCCGTGCCGCGCAGCACGACGCTGCCCTCCATGCCGGGCAGCAGCCGCATCCGCGCGCCGTCCACCGTGACGAATTGCTCGGTGCGATCGTTGCCCACATCGACAATTTCGATCGGGTAGCGGCCATTGTTGTATTCGAGGAACTGCTGGGTCTGTGGACCGCCGAAGGCCAGGCCGAAATAGCCGAGCATCATCATGACGGCGCCGAACTTCACCGCGCCGCGCGAACCAAGATAGCGGTCGGCGATCATGCCGCCGATCAGCGGGGTGAGGTAAACCAGAGCCGTGTAGCTGGCGTAGATTCCGGCGGCCTCGCCGTCATCGAACAGGAAATGCTTGGTCAGATAGAGAATGAGGATTGCCCTCATGCCATAGTAGCCAAAGCGCTCCCACATCTCTGTGGTAAAGCAAACGAGGAGCTGTCGCGGATGGCCAAGCCATGTGCCCGCTCGCGTAGCTGCAGCGCCGCCCTCTGATGTCATTAGGATCTCCCTGAGATTGTCGAACCGCCCATTGAAAAGGCCCGTAAACAAGCATTATCGCCGAACGGCGAAGCGCTCAGCCTATAAAGCCAACGGATGCTCGACAATAGTAACGGTCTTTACAGACCGCGCATGGACGGTCCGCCCCCTTGCCCCCTGGTATTTTTAATTCACACACATCAGCAGATGAACGGGAGATGAACCACGACCGTTGCGACGAAGCGCACCTTTGCCGCGATGGATTGCATTTCGACGTTTCGCCCCCGCGTGGTAGCTCTGCGCGCTCGCGTTTTTCAATCTCTGCCGCGAAAGGCTGGACCATGACCGTTTTCAATGACCGCACCTCCGCCCTCAGCCTGCTGCTCACCCGCCGCTCCGCCAAGGCGCGCGATCTGGCCGGGCCGGGGCCGAGCGAGGCGGAACTGCGCCAGATCCTGACGGTGGCGGCGCGCGTGCCGGACCATGGCAAGCTGGCGCCGTGGCGGTTCGTCATCATCCCGCAGGAGCAGCGGGACGCCTTCGGCGAGAGCCTCGTCGCTTCCCTGAAGGCCGAAAAGCCGGAGGCTTCGGAGGTGGAGGTCGAGGCCCAGCGCCAGTTCGCGCGCCAGGCCCCGACGATGATCGCGGTGCTCAGCCGGGTGAAGCAGGACATTCCCATTCCCGCCTGGGAGCAGGAACTCTCCGCCGGCGCGGCGTGCCAAAACATGCTGCTGGCCGCCCATGCGCTCGGCTACCACGCCAACTGGCTGACCACCTGGCCCGCCTATTCTGAGAAGGTTGTCGCCCTGCTCGGCGGCGAGCCGGGAGACCGCATCGCCGGGTTCATCTTCATCGGCACCGGCACCCGGCCGGATGAGGAGCGCCCCCGCCCCAACCTCGATGCCATCACCACCCTCTGGTCCCCGCGCGGCTGAGCCGCGCCCAGGCGCATCGCCCGCCTGATTGACCGACCAATCAGGCGGGCTGCGCGACGAGCTGCGTCATGGCGTTGGTGAGCCAGCGCCATTCAGCGCCGGAGGTGGTCGCGGTGTCGCTACCGCGCAAAATGGCCTGCAGCTCATGATAGCGTACCGAGCGGGCGTGATATTTGCGGTATTGGCCAAGATGCCACGCCAGGAACGCCTCGTCCGGCTCTCGCCGCATACACCTGGCCGAACGTTCCAGCCACTCCTGCGCCAGCGCCCGGCCGGTCTGGGAGGTCGGCTCCGCCCCCGCATCCATGGCCACGCGCACCTTGGCGAAGATCTCCTCCGACGCCGCGGCATAGGCCGCCGCATCGAACCCATCCGTCCAGACACGCGCCATGTCGGCGCGCATGGCGTCGATGTATGCCTCGTCGGACAGGATGCTCATGATCTCGTTCCAGGCATCGATCTGCTCGGGCGTTGGCTCCTCCGGCAGATCGGGCGTGTTGAGTTCGATCATGCGCTGCCTCCAGGCATCGTCCATCGGGGTGCCTTCGGCCACCTTATCGACGAACCGCTCCACTCTCGCCCGGAACTCGGCTTTGGACATGCTGGTCATGGTCCATAATCTCCTCAGATCGCGTTCGCTTGGATCGGGTATCCGAAGCGTCGCCCGCAGCACGGCGGCGACCCGGCGCTGGGAGGCAATCTCGGCTTCAAGCGTCTCCAGGCGCATCTCGAGCACGGCTTTCAGCGAAAGCCGCCGTGCCAGGATGCTCTTGATGACATCAAGGCCGATGCCTGCCTCCCGCAACGCCCGAATCAAATCGAGCTGCGCCGCATCCGCATCGGAATAGACCCGATATCCGCTGAAAGTCCGTGTTCTCGGCGGCAGCAGGCCTTCGTCGGAGTAGAAGCGGATACGCCGCACCGAGACGCCGCTGAGGCGCGCAAGCTCGCCGATCGTGTACAGTTTCTCAGCCATGTCGCGGTCCTACGGCCTCCAGTCGGTGGAGAGTCAACGTGCCTTTTACAAAAAGAAAAAGCAGGCGAAGCCGGATGACTTCGCCTGCCAAGGTTGCCGTAGGTAAGATGTGGGTTATTCCGCCGCTGTCGCAACCGGGTGCGGCTTGATTGCTTCGCCTTTTGCCTCGTTTTCATCACCCGGTTGGGTGGTGATGAGACGACCCAGCTTGCGGCCCAGCCACTTTTCGATGTCGTCCACCACCGTGAAGCCTGCCGGGACGATCACCAACGTCAGCACCGTCGAGGTGATGAGGCCGCCGATCACCGACAGCGCCATCGGCGCGCGGAAGGAGGTGTCCGCCCCGAGGCCGATGGCGACGGGGAGCATGCCCGCGATCATGGCGATGGTGGTCATGATGATCGGCTGGGCGCGCTTGTGCCCAGCTTCGATCAGTGCCGTCTCGCGGTCCTTGCCGAGGCGGATCTCCTCGATGGCGAAGTCCACCAGCAGGATCGAGTTCTTCGCCACGATGCCGAAGAGCATCAGGATGCCGATGAAGACCGGCAGGGTGATCTCGAACCCGCAGATGAGGAGCGCGAGGAACGCCCCGCCCGGCGCCAGCAGCAGCGACCCCATGTTCACGATCGGCTGGAAGGCGCGCTTGTAGAGCAGCACGATCACCGCGAACACCAGCATCACGCCGGTCAGCAAGGCGATCATGAAGTTGGTCATCATCTCCTGCTGGAACTCGGCATTGCCCGCATAGATGCGGCGCACGCCCTGCGGCAGATTCTTCAGGGTCGGCAGGTCCTCCACCTGCGCGAGCGCCACGCCCTGCTTCACGCCCTGCACGTCCGCCTCAACGACAATGCGGCGGCTCTGATTGTAGCGGCGGATGGAGGTGGGCCCCTGACCGAAGGTGATGTCCGCCACCGACTTCAGTGGCACCCAGTTTCCGCCGCTGGTGGGCACCGGCAGGTTCTCCAGCGTCGACAGGTCTTCCCGCGCGCCCTCGGCAAGGCTCACCCGGATCGGCACCTGACGGTCCGAGAGCGAGAACTTGGCCAGGTTCTGCGATACGTCGCCCATGGTGGCGATGCGGACGGTCTGGCTCAACGCCGAGACCGACACGCCCATCTCCGCCGCCAGGTCGAAGCGCGGCTTGATGACGATTTCCGGCCGCTGCAGATCGCCGTTGATGCGCGGGTCATGCAGCGTGGGCAGCTTCCGCATCTCATCGACGATCTTGTTGGCGGTTTGCTCCAGCAGCACCGGATCGTCGCCGCCGATGACCACCGAGATATCCCGGCCGAAGCCGCCGCTGTTGCTCTGGAAGTTGATGCGGGCATCGGGAATGGCGGCGAGCTTCGGCGCCAGTTCCTGCTCGATCTCCTTCTGGGTAGCCTTGCGCTCGCTCGGGTCGGTCAGGTTGACGAGGAGCAGGGCCTTCCGCAGGTCGCCCACGTTCTCGCCAACGAGTTCCAGCACGCTCACCACCTGCGGGTGCTGCTTGAGCACCTTGGTCGCCTCGGCCGACACGCGGGCCGAGTCATCCAGGCGCGAGCCCGGCGGCAGCTCGATGTTGACGACCGACACCTTGTCGTCGATCGGCGGCATGAAGCTGACCGAAATCTGGGTGGCGATGAAGATGGAGAAGAGGAAGAAGACAACGCCGCCGAACAGCGTGATCCAGCGGTGACGCAGGGACCAGCGCAGGGCCCCCATGTACTTCTTCATCGCCCAGCCATCGGCATGGCCGTGGTGGCTCTTGCCGTTGGGGTCCTCCGGCTTCAGGAAGTAGGCGGCGATGAGCGGCGTGATGAGGCGGGCAACCAGCAGCGACATAAACACCGCCACCGCGACCGTGAGGCCGAACTCCTTGAAGTACTGGCCCGAGATGCCGCCCATCAGGCCGACGGGCAGGAACACCGCGACGATCGACATGGTGGTGGCGACCACGGCGAGGCCGATCTCGTCCGCAGCGTCCATGGCCGCCCGGAAGGGCGACTTGCCCATCCGCATGTGGCGGACGATGTTCTCGATCTCCACGATCGCGTCATCGACCAGAATACCGGCGACCAGCGACAGGGCGAGGAGGCTGAGCATGTTCAGCGTAAAGCCCATCGCATCCATGATGAGGAAGGTCGGGATAGCCGACAGCGGAATGGCCAGCGCCGAGATGAGCGTCGCCCGCCAGTCGCGCAGGAACAGGAACACCACGACAACCGCCAGGATCGAGCCCTCGATCAGCGCCCAGAGCGCCGAGTTGTAGTTGCTCTTGGTGTAGCCGACCGTCGTGAAGAACTCCTCGATCTGGACCTTCGGGTTCTCCTTGCGGATCTTGTCCAGCTCCTTGTGCATGGCCTCGTAGACGCTCACCTCCGAGGAGCCCTTGGCGCGGGTCACGCTGAAGGCGGTGACGAGGCGGCCGTTCTGACGGGTCAGGCTGCGCTGCTCGTCCACGCCGTCGCGCACTTGCGCGATGTCCGACAGGCGCACGACACGGCCGCCCGGCGCGATGATGCGGGTATCGGCCAGCTGCTGGGCCGTCTTGGCGCCGCCCAGCACGCGCACCGCCTGCTCGGAGCCGCCGACATCTGCCCGGCCGCCCGGCGCATCGAGATTGAGCATCCGCAGCTGCTGGTTCACATCGGCCGCCGACAGGCCCATGGCCTGAAGCCGGCTCGGGTCGAGATCAATGCGGATTTCGCGGGAGACGCCGCCGATACGCTGCACCTGCGCGATGCCGCCGAGCGTCAGCAGCCGCTTGGTGATGCTGTTGTCCACGAACCAGCTCAGCTGCTCCGGCGTCAGGTCCGTGGTGCTGACGACCATGTAGGACATGGCCCCGCCTTCGGTATCGATGCGCTGGATGTTCGGCTCCAGAATGCCTTCGGGCAGCTCGGAGCGCACCCGCGTCACCGCATCGCGCACGTCGTTGACCGCGCGGTCAACCGGCGTGCCCACCTGGAACTCGACGATGACGAACGCCGTGCCCTCGATGGTGCGGGAGGTGATGTTGCGAACGTTGCCGACGCTGGCGACCGCACCCTCGACGATCTGGGTGATCTGCATCTCCATTTCGGTCGGCGCGGCGCCCGGCTGGCTGATCGTCACCTGCACCACCGGGAACGACACGTCGGGCATGTTGTTGATGGGCATCCGCATGAAGGCGATGAAGCCCATCACGGTCAGCACGGCGAACAGGACGATGGGCGGGATCGGGTTGCGGATCGCCCAGGAAGACATGTTTCTCATTCTGCCGACTCCTTAGCTCGCCTGCTGCTGCATGACCGGGGCAATGGCCTCGCCCTCGCGCAGGAAGGCGCCGGCCGTGGCTACCACCCGCTCCGAGCCAACCAGCCCTTCTTCGATGACGACGCCCTTGGCGGTGGTGGTGCCAAGGCGCACGGCGCGCCGGGCAATCTTGTTGTCGCCGCCCACCACGTAGACGAAGGCTCCCTTGCTATCGGCCTGGAGCGCCGAGTGCGGCAGCACCGGCTTCTTCGCCTCGCCCGCCAGCACGAAGCCGTGGGCGAACGCGCCCGGCCGCAGCAGCGGGTTGGATGTCAGCGCGACGCGAACCGTGCCGAGGCGGCTCTCCGGATCGATGGTGGGACCAAGCAGCCACACCTTGCCCGCAAAGTCGCGGTCAACGCCGGTGATGCGGACGGTCGCCTTCTGCCCCACTTTCAGGCTGGGCATGTCCTGCTCGGCCACCTCGCCGCGCAGCTCGACAAGGCCATCCTTGGCGACGCGGAACAGGATGACGCCGGGCGACGCCGCCTGGCCCACCTCGACGGCGCGAACCAGCACCCGGCCATCCGCCGGCGCGCGGATCTCGGCGCGGGCGAGACGGGCCTTGGCCTCCTCCAGCTGCGCCGCGGCCACCTTGGCGCGGGCCTGCGCCGTCTCGGCGCTGGCAGCCCGGCGTTCCACGTCCTCGCGGGAAATAGCGCCGCTGCCGGAGACGGCCTTGACGCGCTCATATTCCGCCACGGCCAGGCGGGCATCCGCCTTGGCTTCATCCAGCGCCGCGGCCAGCTGGGCGACCTGCGGGCGCAGCACATCGGTGTTGATGCGGGCCATGACCTGGCCCTTCTTCACCCAGTCCCCGGCCTCCACCAGCACGGCAGCCACCCGGCCGCCGTCGCCCTCAACGCTGACCGGCATGTCGTACTGGGCCGAGATGGTGCCCGTCACCTTGATGCGGGCGGTGACCTGTGATGCGCCGGGGACCAGCACGGTCACCCGCGGCGCGGCGCCTGCCTTTTCGGCCGTCTGACCGTCATCGGCCGCCTGCGCGTCGGATTCCCCCGACAGGGCGGTGAAACCGACAATGCCGCCAAGCAGACCGGCTCCGACCAGCCCAATGACAATGGACTTACGCGAGAACTTGGATTTTTCGATAGTGAGCATGGATCTTACTCCTGGCCGCCGGTCGCAACCGGCTGAACCGAACCGCCCAGCGCCACGTGCAGGCGCACGCGGTTGGCCATGCGGGTCAGGCGAACATCGAGAAGCTGGCTTTGCGCCTCGAGATTGCGGCGCTGTGAATCGAGAAGCGTGAGCAGGTCGGTAAGGCCGTTGGTATATTGCAGTTCGGCCAGGCGCTCCGCGTTGGCGGCCTGCCGGGATGCTTCCGCAAGCGCGACCTCGCGCGCGCCGAGCAGGCTTTCCGCCCCCAGCGCATCCTCCACCTCGCGCATGGCCGTGAGCACGGTGTGCGCGTAGGTTTGCACCGCCTCATCTTCCTGCGCGCGGGCAAGGTCCACATTGGCCCGCAGCCGCCCGCCCTGGAACAGCGGCTGGGTAAGATTGCCGATGATGGAGGCCAGCACCTGCTTGAAATCAAGCGCATCGGCGAGGCTGGAGCCGCTGTCGCCGATCGAGCCGGTCAGCGTGAGGCGCGGCAGCAGGGCGCGCTGCGCCGCCGCCACGCCGTAGCGGCCCGCCATCAGGCGGGAAAACTGGGCCTGAAGGTCGGGGCGGCGGGCCAGCGCCTCGGCAGGCACGCCCGCGCCGGGACGCGCGGGCAGAGACGGAAGAACATCGCCGCCCGCCAGCTCCGCCGCCGGATAGCGCCCAAGCAGCACTTCCAGCGACCGGCGCGTCTCGCGCAGCTGCTGCTCGCGCTGGCGGGCCAGCGCCTCGGCGGACTGGCGGTTGGAAATGGCCAGGCTGAGATCAAGGTCGGACGCCAGGCCCGCCTGATGCCGCTCCCGCACGATCTGCTCGGAGCGGGCGAAGGTCTCGACCGTCCGCATCGCCAGATCGAACTGCTGCTGGGCGACGATGAGCGAGAACCAGCTTTGCGCCACCTGCCCGGCGAGAGACAGGCGGGCGGCGGCATAGTCCTGCGCGGCCGCCTCGGCGGTGAGCGCCGCGCCCCGCTGTTCGGAAGCAAGACGGCCCCACAGGTCCGCCTCCCACGTGACGCCCAGTCCTACCCGGTAATTCGCATCCGAATCGCCGCCATTGCGGAGACCATTGCGGCTCTGCGTCGTCTCAGCCTCAAGGCCGATCTGCGGCCACAAATCGGCGCCGGCAATGCGCGCCTGCGCCCGCGCCTGGGCCACCCGGGCGCTGGCTGCCCCCAGGTCCCGGTTGTGCGCCAGCGCTTCCCCCACCAGCGCCGTCAGGGTGGGCGAGCCGAAGCTTTCCACCCAGTTCGTATCGGCAAAGCCTTCGGCCTCGCCCGCCTCTATGGCCTGGAACTGCGACGGCACGGCCACGTCGGCCGTGCGCGGCGGCTCCTGAAGCGAGGGCGCACAGGCCGCCAGCGCCAGAACGGCGGCGCCTGTCGCGGCAAGTGTGCTGAGCTTTTGCATAGTCCCCTCAAGCTGCATGACTGATATGCTGTACTACTTACATAACACACCATTTCACAGTCAAGCGCTTTATATCAACAAGCGCTTGGAACGCCGTCGATTTCGGGGAATCCAGCCAACTGCCGCAGGCAAAAAGGGCCCGAACGCCCACCATTAAACGGCGAGCGAGTCGGGCCTTTTTACGTGTTTTCCGCGAGTCCCGCGATGGGAAAGTAAGCTTTTTAGGTTACCGTCAGCTGACGCGCTTGACGGAAATGGTGCGATGCTGGCGCTCCAGCGTCATGCGGTAGCCACCCATCATGCCCCGGCGGATGGTCACAGCATCGCCCGCGCGCACCGGCGGCAGGGTCTTGCTTTCAGTCTGACGCCACACCTGCCCATTATCGAGGGTGAACACCAGGCCGGCCAGGCCATTGTTGTCTATGCTGGCAATGCTGGCGCTGATCTGCTTGGGCGCCTCTTCCCGTTCTTCCTTGCCCTTCGCCGTGCTTTCCGAACCAAAAGCGGCAAGCTGCGCCTGCTCCTGCCGGGCCTTGGTCTCGGCGGCGGCCTTGGCAGCGGCAAGCTCGGCGGCGCGGCGCTGCTCGGCCAGCCGGGCGGCAGCCTCCGCATCGGCCGCCGCCAGCGCCTTGTCGTAGCAGGCCAGCCGTTTCTCGCCGTCGCCGATGCCGGCACACGCCTTGAACCCTTCGATCTGCGCGAAAGCCCCGCCGCTTGCCAGCAGTGCCCCGGCCAACGTCATGTGAAAGATGACCTGCCTCATTGCCTTCCACCCCTTCCTTCCTGGTCGTTGCATCTGCACGCCAGCACGCTATGGCTTAATCGAGAAAGTTGGGGGCGACAACAATGTCACACGAGGAGTCGGCAGCAACCTGCCGGAACTGCGAGGCTGCGCTGACGGGGCCTTACTGCGCGGCCTGCGGGCAGAAGGCGGAGCATCTGCACCGCCCGTTCTGGGAAATCCTTGAGGATTTCCTGCACACCGTCATCCACTTCGACGGGCGGTTGTGGCGCACCCTGCGTTCGCTGTTCCTGCGCCCCGGCGAGATGACGGCAGACTGGGCCGATGGCCGCCAGGCCCGCTACATGCCGCCGATTCGCCTGTTCATCTTCACCTCGCTGATCCTCGTCACCGTGCTGACGCTGAGCGACGTGGCGCTGTTGCGCCTGGTCCCGCAGGGCAACGCGCCGGCCGCTACGGCCACCGCGCCGGGCCAGATGACCCTGCCCGGCCTCGGGATTGAATTCCTCAGCCTCACCCCCGATGCCGCCGCCACCCCGACGATCGATGAATCGATGGCGGATCACGCCTCGAGCGACGCGACGGAGCAGAAGTTCGCCTCCCGCTTCGTGACCGGCATCAACACCCTGGCGCGCGACCCCCACCTCTCCAACACGGTGATCGGCAAGTCGCTCGGCCGCTTCATGCTGCTGGCGGTGCCGGTGATGGCCACCCTGCTCTGGCTCCTCTACCTGCGTCAGAAGCGCTATCTTGCCGAGCATGTGGTCTTTGCGCTCAACATCCACACCTTCTTCTTCATCGGCCTGCTGATCGCCGTGGCGCTGCAATGGGCAACCAGGGGGCTGCTGCCCGGAAAGTGGGTGCTGCTCGCATTATGGCTTGGCTACAGCCTCCACTTCCTGCTGGCCTTGAAGCGGATGTATCAGCAGAGCTGGACCACAACCATTATAAAGTCTGCGTTGATTACAGGAACTTATATGGTCGCGCTGATGGGGGCGGGGCTCTATTTGCTGATCGCGGCAATGATATCCTAAGACAAGGGCTTGACAGCGGTGGTGTATTACCCACATAGTACACCAGATCACACAGGACACGCTCAGTCATGACCCAAAACTGGCGCGAAGACCAACCCATATACCGGCAGATCCGCGACCGGATCATCGACGGCATTCTGGAGGGCACCTTCAAGGAAGGAGAGGCCCTTCCCAGCGTCCGTACGGTGGCTGTCGAGTTGCAGGTTAATCCGCTGACGGTTTCCAAGGCCTATCAGGAATTGCAGCAGGCGGGTGTCGCCGAGCCGCGGCGCGGCCTCGGGCTCTTCGTCATGCCCGGCGCGCGGCGGCAGTTGCAGTCGGCCGAGCGGGAGAATTTTCTGTCCAAGGAATGGCCGGAAATCGCGGCCCGCATCCGGCGTCTCGGCTTGTCTCTTGAAGACCTGCTGGAGGCCGAGGGCACGCAAGGGGGTGAACAATGATTGTGGAAGCAAACGGACTGGCCAAGCGCTACGGCCAAATCCAGGCGCTGAAGCCGACAAGCTTTTCCATTCCGCCCGGCCGCATCGTCGGCATCATCGGGCCGAACGGCGCAGGCAAGAGCACGCTGGTCAATGCGCTGCTCGGCCTCATCAACCATGAAGGCTCGCTGCGGGTGCTGGACCGCGATCCGCTGAAGGATCGCGCCAGCCTGATGCACGAGGTCAGCTACATCGCCGACGTGGCGACCCTGCCCCGCTGGATCCGGGTGAAGGACCTGCTCTCCATCGTCGAGGGCATCCACCCCCGCTTCGACCGGCGCAAGGCGGAAGACCGGCTTGCCCGCACTACGGTGCGGCCGACGGCGCGGGTGCGCGAACTCTCCAAGGGCATGATCGTCCAGCTGCACCTGGCCATCGTCCTGTCCATCGATGCCCGCCTCCTGGTGTTGGACGAGCCGACCCTCGGCCTCGATCTCATCAACCGGCGCAGCTTCTACGACGCCATCCTCAGCGACTTCTTCGATGAGACCCGCTCCATCATCGTCACCACCCATCAGGTGGAGGAGATCGAGCACGTTCTCACCCACGTCATGATGATGCGCCAGGGCGAAGTGGTGCTTGATGCCAGCATCGACGAACTGAGCGAGCGCTTCGCCGCCGTCGATGTGCCGGACAGCCGGAAAGCCGAAGCCGAGGCCCTGCGGCCGGTCTATTCCCGCCGCGCCATCGGCCGCACCAGCTATGTCTTCGACTCCGCGCCGCAGGATCGTCTGGCGGCCTTGGGCGAGCCGCGCCGCGTCTCGCTGGCCGATCTGTTCGTCGCTACCGTCCAGCCGAAGGGAGAGGCCGAATGAAAGCCTTCCTGAGCCTCCTGAAATCCGAGCATCTGGAACACCGCGCCGGACAGCTGTGGACGCCGGTGATCGTCAGCGCCATCCTGCTCGTGCTGCTGCTGGGCGGCATGCTCTACGAGGGTTCGATGCTGATTAACGTGACCCTTGAAGACACTAACGTGGACGTGCGGTCGGTGGAAGACGTCCTCGAGGCCATCCGGACCGACTTGGGACCTGAAAAGGCCAAGCCAGTGCTGCAGGCGATCGCCTTCAGCTCCACCTACATCGCGCTTCTGCCCGTCCTGCTGATCGCGGCCCTCGCCAGCTACTTCATCATGCTGAGCAGCATGCACAGCGAGCGAGCGGACCGCTCGGTGCTGTTCTGGAAATCCATGCCGGTCAGCGATCTCAAGGTAGCCGTGGCCAAGTTTCTTTCGTCATCGCTCGGCACCCTGCTCTTTGCCGCCGCCGTCGGCATCGCGACCGCGCTCATCACCGCGATCTGCTACGCCGTGGCAGGCTCCACCGCCACCGCCACGCCGGAATGGCAGTCCGCCATCCATCCCGCCGTCATCGGCTCCACGGCGCTGCTCGCCATCGCCACTTGCCTGTTCTATGTGCTGTGGGCCGCGCCGGTCTATGGCTGGATCCTGCTGGCCTCGGCCTGGGCGCCGCGCTCGCCGCTGCTGTACACGGCCATTCCGCCGGTAGCCATCGGCATCCTTGAGGTGCTGACCACGCGCTCGGGCAGCTGGCTGATGCGCGAGATTGGCACGCGCGTCAGCGGCTCCATGCTGCACATCGACCTTCCGCTCGGTAATGTTCTCTACTCCCCCTCCGGCCTTGCCGGAATGCTGATGAACCAGATCGCCACCATGGCGGCGAGCGCCGCAAGCCCACGCTTCTGGCTGGGCCTGGTCTTCACGGTGCTGTGCATCTGGGGGACCAGCGAAATCCGCCGCCGTCGAATTGCCTGATCCAGCGGTAAATTTTCATCAAATGAAGCTTATCCATACGAATATACAGTTTATTTAGACTAAAGTTGTGCGCCTACCGAAACTGATGCAGGCGGGCCGGTTCCCGACGAACCGGCCCGCTGCGGTTCATGTGAAAGGAGGTGGCGATGGATTATTACACGCGAGTGTGCGGCTTCCTTGAGGACATCAGGGCCGTTCGCACGGAGAAGGAGCTGACCAGGCTCGTCGCCCAGGTCCTCCAGGAATTCGGCTTTCGTCACTACGCCATTATCAGCCATGTGGACCTGCTGGCGCCGCCACAGGGCGCAGTGCGGATCATCGACTATCCGCAGAGCTGGAAAGAGCGCAGCGCCCAGCAGCGCTACTTTGCGGATGATCCCGTCCTCCTCACCGCCCAGCGGATGGCCCTGCCCTTCACCTGGGAAGACATTCCCCGCCACCTCGATCTCACCCGCCGCCAGCAGGCCATTCTGGAGGAAGCCCGCGCCGCCGGCCTTGCCCACGGTTACACCGTGCCCATCCACGTGCCGGGGCAGGTCTCCGGCTCCTGCTCCTTTTCCTACGAGGCGGAGGCGGTGGACCCAGCCGCCTTCCCCGCCGCCCATTATATCGGCATCTACGCCTTCAACGCCGCCCTCAAACTCTCCGGCCGCGCCGCCGAGCGCCCGGAACAGGCGGTGCGCCTCACCAACCGCCAGCGCCAGTGCCTGGCACTGGCAGCGCGCGGCAAGTCGGACTGGTCCATCGGGCAGCTGCTCACCCTCAGCCAGCAGACCGTTCACATGCACATCGAACTCGCCAAGAACCGCTATGGCGTCTCCTCGCGGGTGGAGGCGGTGGTGCGCGCCCTGTTTGACGGCGAGCTGGCCTTTGCCGATATACTGCGCGAGGAAGGCGCCAGCTTCCTCGCGGCCCTCGAATCCTCCCAAGTTCCCCCGCCCGGCGCATAAAGACCCCGGCAATACCCCTGACTAGACGTATCGACCCCCGGCTACCGGAATGGCGATTCTACCGGATGTCTTCGCCATCTGAAGGGGGGTCATCATGGTGCATGTCATCGATTGGCAGAATCGCGACCGGTTTACCGATGCGATTGAGCAGATCCATCGCCTGCGGAAGCAGGTGTTCATCGATTTCTTCAAGTGGGACCTGACCCACGTGAACGGTCTGGAATACGACCAGTTCGACACGCCCGACGCCTTCTACCTTTTCGACCAGGATCCCGAGACCGGCACGGTGCTCAGCAGCATGCGCCTGCTGCCCACCACCGGGCCGCACATGATGGACAGCCTGTTCTCCCATATGTGCGCGGTGGAATGGCCACGCGGACCGAACGTGCTTGAAGTCTCCCGGCTGCTCTACAACCCGATCCTGCAAGGCGCGGACGAGGAGACCATGCTGCGGACGCGCCGGCGCTTCGCCCTGGGCCTGCTCGAATTCTGCGAGCTTTGGGGCATCCGGGAGCTGGTCTTCGTCACCCACGCCAAGTTCCTGGCCCGCCTTGTCAACTACAACTGGGATATCCGCCCCCTCGGCCTGCCCACCATCGATGGCAGCCAGCAGGCCGCGGCCATGCGCCTGATCCTCACGCCCGAGACGCTTCCCAACCTGAGGACCCAGTTCAACCACTTCGAGCCGGTGCTTCAGTCCCACCCGGCCCGTCCGCGAAAGGCTGCCTGACCATGAGCATGGACATCACCCTTTCCGGAACCTGCGCCGCCGACGACACGGCGATCCAGCAGGCGGACTTCTCAACGGACACCATCGGGCACGACTACGCCGGAGAACTGTTCGGGCAGGGCTACACCATCGTCCGCAACGCCGTGACCGAGGAGATGATCGGCGCCGTGCGCGGGGAACTGGCGCGGCATCTGGAGGAGACCCCCTTCAGCGAGGGGGGACTTCTACGGCTGGCGCACCGTGCGGATCGGCGCGGTTCTGAACAAGTCGCGCACGAGCCACGCTCTTGCCACCCACCCGACCATCCTTGCCCTGGCGGAGGCCGCGCTGGCGGCTCACTGCGACTGGATACAGCTCAATCTCTCCCAGGTGATCGCCATTCATCCGGGCCAGCCGATGCAGGCTCCGCACCGCGACCAGGACATGTGGTACGGCGGGCCCAAGGGCGACATCGAATACCAGATCAACGTCATCTGGCCGCTCACCCCCTTCAGGCCGGAGAACGGCGGCACGGTGATCTGGCCGGGCAGCCACCGGCGGCAGGCGGAGGGAATCCTGCCGATGGAGGACTCCATCGCCGTGACAGCCAACCCCGGCGATGCGCTGGTCTATCTCGGCTCCACCCTGCACTGCGGCGGCGCCAACCGCACCGACATGCCGCGCGCGGGATTGGTCGTCAGCTACAGCCTGGGCTGGCTGAAATCCTACGAGAACAATTTCCTTGTTTACCCGCCCGAGGTGGCCCGCCACTTCTCGCCGGAAATCCAGGACCTTCTGGGCTACCGCATCCACCGGCCGAACCTTGGCAACTGCGAGGGCCAGTCGCCGGCCGTGCTGCTGCGGGATGGAAAGATAACGGGCGGAGCAAAGGACGAACTTCTGCCCGAGCAGGTTGAAAAACTGCGCGCCTGGCGAGAGGCCATGCGGGAGAAGTTCGGATTGTAATATTGCAGGGGACAAACCCACCCCGGCCCAGGAAATCAACCCTAGGCCGGGGATGGGCCTGCCTGATCCGGACCGCGGAGGCCTTAGGACGCTGTTTCCAGCGCCCGCTTCACGGAATCCCAGCGCGCGTGATCCAGACGCACCCGATCATAGACGCTGTTGACGAAGGTCCGCATCTCCGGGGCAAGCTGCTCGTTGGCGAGCACGCTCTCAAAATGCTCGCGCAGCACGTTCTCGCCCCGCTCCACCTCGGCGATGGCAGCCTTGGTGTCGCTCTGGAACAGGGAGCGAAGATTGAGAAAGCTGCGGTGGGCCGCCGCCGAGAACGAGCCCGACTCTTCCGGCTCGCCGCCGCGCATCGCCACCCGGCTCTGGAAATCCCGCACGATGGAGCGCCGCTCCTGGGCAAGCTGATGGAAGCTCGCCTTGACCGACGGATCCTTGGCGACATCGGCGGCTTCCTCATAGCCGTTCACGCTGTCGATCAATGTCTCGATGAGATCGTTGAGGGCGTCGATGTCATTGGTCCTGTTCTGCATGATCCGTCTCCTTGGCTTGACCATTTGTCTAACGCCCTCCCGGAAATCCGGTTTCACGTCCAAACCGAAAGAGACGCGCCCGCCTTCGGCTGGAGGGCGCGGATTCGCTGGCGTTCCGGTTAGCGGCGCTCAACCGTTGAAGCGGGAAAATCGGGAACTGGTCGAGGTTCGTCCTCGTTGTTAGAGCATCGGCGCGGAACGTGCCGATCCAGTAGGGAGAACGATGATGGCCGAGAACAAAGACCGTGGCACGTCCAATCGCGGCTTTGCGTCCATGGACGAAAACAAGCAGCGCGAGATCGCCAGCAAGGGCGGTCAAAGCGTGCCTCCTGAGAAGCGCAGCTTCTCGCAAGATCCGCAGCTCGCAGCCGAAGCCGGCCGCAAGGGTGGCCAGGCCAGCGGCGGCAACTTCGCCAATGATCCGGAACGGGCTTCCGAGGCCGGCCGGAAGGGCGGCCAGGCCAGCGGCGGCAATTTCGCCCATGACCGGCAGCGCGCAGCCGAAGCGGGCCGCAAGGGCGGCGAAGCCAGCCACGGCGGTGGCCAGCAGAGCCAGAAAAGTGGCCGCGAAAAGCAGCGCTGAGCCTCTTTTCCAAGAGGATAACTGACGCGCTTCGGCATCTCCCGACGCTCCTTGGCGGAGACGATTCAGGGAAAATGCCGCCCCTTAATACCATCAGGCGTTGGCCGGTTCGCGCCGGCTGCGCGCATCAACAGACAGGGCCGATCCTTACGGAGCGGCCCTGCCTTTTATCGTCCCGCCTTCCCGCGCAGCAGCCGGCCGGAGCAAACCGGGCCGGAACACAACAGCGCCGGCAACCGTTACACCTTGGATCGAAGCCAGAGAGGAACTGCCTGGCCATATCCTGATTTTCGCCCTTGTCGTCATTGCCGGTGCGTGGCGGCCGTTGCTTTGCGGGAACGCTGAATGTTCAAGACCGAGTTTTTCGAAGACGCCGAAAGGCTGCTGCGGGATCAGGCCGTCTGGTGGTTCACCAGCCAGCCCATTGAACTGCTCATCACCCTCGCCATTATCACGCTGCTGACGATCCTGCTCTACTCCTTCCTGTGCGCGATCGGCAGGCGCATCAAAGCCCAGAGCAACGGCGACATTCACAGCTGGCACGCGATCATCGGACGGCTTGTGCAGATGACCCGTTGGTGGTTTCTGGCCGCGCTCGGCCTCAGAGCCGCGATCGAAGTGCTGAGAACGCCGCCGTTCCTGGCGCGCACCATCGATGTCTTCTTCACCATCGCCTTTGTTCTTCAAGTGGCGATCTGGCTGCGCTACTTCATCCTCGCGGTGCTGACCCGCAAGGCCTATCAACACGACGACGGCGTCGACACCCTGGCCTCGGCCCTGTCGATCCTGCGCTTTCTCATCTCGCTGGTCATCTGGTTCGCCGCCTTCATTTTCATCCTCGACAACCTGGGCGTCGAGGTGACCACATTGCTGGCGGGCCTCGGCATCGGCGGCCTGGCGGTGGGCCTTGCCGCCCAGGGCATCGTCTCGGACCTGTTCGCCGCCCTCACGATCATCTTCGACAAGCCGTTCAAGCGCGGCGATTTCATTGTCTCGGGCGACACCATCGGCACGGTGGAGGACATCGGCCTCAAGAACGTTCGCATTAAGGCGCTGAGCGGCGAGCTGCTGATCGTGCCCAACAGCAAGCTGCTCTCCGAGCTTATCCACAATTACAAGGGGCCGTTCGAGCGGCGGATCGAACAGCGGTTCACCGTTGCACCGGATACGGATTTCCAGCGCCTGGAGCAGCTGACCGAGGATGTGCGGGAGATCATCCGCACCACCCCCAACTGCCGCCTCGACCGCTGCCACTTGCTCAACATGAGCCTTTATGGCTTCGAATATGAAATGATCTATTTCATCACCACGGACGACTACAACCTCTACATGGACGTGCGGCACGCCATCAACACCGCCATCCTCCGCAAGCTGGCGGCGGAGGATATCAAGCTCGCCAATGTCTACATTTTCCAGCTTCCGGGCGCGGCCCTGCCCGCCTGAAACCAACGGCGAACCGCAGCCGTTGGCCGCCTTCAGATTATCTCACCAAAAAGATGATTTTGCTGGGAACCCTATGACCCAAAGGGCGTTCTGATGTTTGCAAGGACGACATCCTGCCTTTGAGCCCTTGCAGACCCCCCTTCCCGGCCGCGAGCACGACCCGCCCCATTTAGTCGCGGCCGGGATCTTTTTTCTGCAGCTTTCCTGCGCGTCGTGCCCGC
Organism: Pedomonas mirosovicensis; assembly: GCF_022569295.1. NCBI lineage: Bacteria > Pseudomonadati > Pseudomonadota > Alphaproteobacteria > Sphingomonadales > Pedomonadaceae > Pedomonas > Pedomonas mirosovicensis. The sequence goes on from NZ_JAKFIA010000001.1 coordinate 2,373,049, forward strand.
CAGCTGTCGCCGGGAGGCAGGCAGGCTGTCGTTCCGCATAGCGGCACCCTGCCCGTCCCCACCCGCCTGCTCGGGCGACGTTTTCCCCAACGAATCCGCTTTTTGCCAGCCTAGCGCACGGTCTGGAAGTTATCGGGATCGTATTTGGGCAGTTTCTCCAAATCGCTGCGGCTCTGCGCCTCAATGATAATGGTCTGGCTGCCCTGGCTGACCTGCAGCTTGTCGAGCGAGATCACGACATCCTGCTGGGGGCTGTCTTGTGCGCGGTCCAGCGTCAGGTGAGCATACTGGCGGCTGTCCCGAGAGACGAATTCCGAAATGGACCCCACCTGCTGCCCATCAAGGGTGGCAACGGGCCGCCCGACCAGCTGGCTGCGCTTGACGCCATCCTGCTTCAGGAACTCTTCCATCGGCTGGTAGCCCTGCGGGATACCAGCCGATGGCTCGATCGTGGCCGGCGACCGCGAAGGCGTCTCAGGCGCGCCGGGCGGCACCTTCGGCGTACCCGGTTCCGGCGTCGGCACGCCGGGCGGGGTTCCGGGCGTCACCGGACTGGTTCCTGCCGGCGTTTGATAGTCTCGCGTGCCGTTTGGCCCCGGAGTCTCGGGAACTGGCGGATCCTGCGCGGTGAGGGGGGCCTCGTCCTGCCGCCGGGATGTGGTGTCCTGAGCGCCCTGCGCCATGACTGGTTCTGAAAGCACGCACACCGCCGACGCAACAAGCAGAAGATGTCGCATAACGGTTCTCCCTGGCCCGGGTGTGGAAAAGAAAAGGCACGCTGGAACACACAGGACGCACGGCGGGGAACGCCACACAAACGAGCGCCCCGAACCCCAGTTCCGCAGCGGCAAACGCGGCGGGAACCGGTCGTTCTTCCGTCGCGTTGTAGCAACGACAGAACTTAACCACTCACTTCAGTGCAGGAGCTGTCCATGGCAACTCGGGATACCCTTCAGGACGGTGGCGACATGGCCACCCACGCCTCCCGCCTTCGGGAAGATGCGGCCAACCTGGCCGGCGCAACCGGCGCGGAAGTGCGCCGCAGCATGACTGCTGCCGCCGAGACGCTGGGCGACGCCGCCCGCCGCATGATGGACACCACGCGCACCTACAGCCGCGAGGGGCTGGAGAGGGTCAGCCATCAGGTTGAGGAACGCCCCATTTCCAGCATCGCCATTGCGGCGGGCGTGGGCTTCCTCATCGGCATGCTGATGCGCCGTTCATGATGCTGCGATGACGCAGATGACCAAGCGCAATTGGACTTCCCTCAGCATCGCCATTGCCGGTCTCATCATCGCCGTCGTCATCGGACTTGTGGGTATAGGGCTGGTCTTCTCGGCCCTATACCGCACAATTGCCGCGGAAACGGGGGTCGTGGCCGCCACATGGATCACAGCCGCTCTGCTGATCGTCCTCTCGATCATTGGCATGCTGGCCCTCATTCAATTCATACGAGCCAAACTGATCGAACGACAGATCGCCGAACAGAAAACCGACACCGGTGAATCCCACGGAGGACTCCTTGGCGGCGTCAACGCCATGAGTACCGCCAGCAACTTCATCCGCCGCTTCCCCGTGCCAGCCCTGGGCGTTGCCGTCGTTGCCGGCATTGTCTTCGCCAAAAGCCCCGCCGTGCGCCGCATGGTGTGGAAATCGGTTTTTCGCTTTTTCTAAAATTCCGGGGGACGCCCTGTCCCCTTTCCCGGACGGCCAGGCAAACCTACCCGCCCTTGCCGCGTTAGGCCCTGCGCGCATCTCATGCGCCGGCCGTTCCCTGCGCGCCCGTGCTGGGAAAATGGCTAAGCTGCCAGAAGACGGAACTCCCATTATTCGCGCAGCGTTCCTTCCCTGGCAGCGCAGCCGCTGGCCGCCTTGCGTTCATCCGCCCTGATCCGCGCCGCTGCGGTGTCCGTGGCAGGGCCGATCGCCCGTTCAATCCGCTCAGTTGCAAGGAATGCGTCTATGACCCGAGCGCCGGAGTATGACGAGCAGAAACGAACCGGTAATCCGCACAAGGACGCGGAACCTGGCATTCCCTCAACCCAGGCGAGCCAGGGGCGCATGCTTGGCGTGCAACGCTATGTCCTGTTCACTGGCATCGGCCTCGTCATCATCGGATTTGCCATCGCCTATTTTGCGGTTTTCGCATGAGCGGTGAAATGCCCGCAACGGGCCGTCCGGCCATTGCTGCAAACATGCCACACCCGTTGTCGAAAAAAGTCTCAGTCCGGTTTTATTGGCCCCGGCTCGGGGCGCCGCCCCGC